>JBBIIS010000006.1:33434-48666 GCA_037446375.1 Bacteroidota bacterium
TGCTAGTGTTGAAGGAAGAGCTTAACACTCAGCCAAAGTTCTACTACTTCTTTGGTATATAAAGATTCAGCGAATTAACCTAACCAATAAATCTTAATATGAACTTTTTTCGGTTTATAAGAGGCAGTATAAAGATCATTCTGCAGGGAAGCAAGACCTATTATGCGTGGGTCACCTTCCTGCTGCTAATGATAATCTGGGGTGGCCTTGGCTATGCCGGACAACTTAGCGAGGGTCTTATTAAAACACATATGCGCGACTCGGTATCCTGGGCTTTTTATATCGGAAATTTCACATTTCTTGTAGGAGTAGCTGCAGCGGCAGTTATGCTTGTTATCCCCGCCTATGTTTATAACTGGAAACCTATTAAGGAGATCGCCATCTTCGGTGAGCTGCTGGCTGTTTGCGCTGTTATTATGTGTATCTCATTCATTATTGTAGATATCGGTAACCCTCTCCGCTTCTGGCATATGCTTCCTGTTATCGGGACATTGAACTGGCCAGACTCAATGCTTTCGTGGGATTTCTTCGTTCTTTTAACATATCTGACTATTAACCTCATTGTTGTAATACATCTTTTATACCGCGTTTTCTATAAAAGAGATTATAACCATTCACTCGTATTGCCTCTTGTTTTTCTGAGCATCCCCATGGCAGTCGGAATTCATACTGTAACGGCATTTCTTTACAACGCTCTGCCGGCCCGTCCCTTCTGGAACAGCGCACTCCTTGCACCACGCTTTCTTGCCTCAGCTTTCTGTTCTGGACCGGCTATTCTTCTGATCCTCTTTCAGATACTGAGGAAGGTGACAAAATTTGAAATCAAAGATGAGGCTATCTGGAAAATTGCGGAGCTTATGGTCTATGCAATGTTCATATATGTATTCTTTACTGTCGCTGAGCTTTTCAAGGAGTTCTATTCTGGAACACAGCACCTTTTATACTGGAAGTATCTTCTCTTTGGAATAGGCGAGAATAAGCAGATTGTCGTCTACAGCTGGCTATCAATCATTATGGGATGGATCGCATTCGTGCTTTTCCTGATCCCTTCCACACGTAAGAATTTCGTGACCCTGAATATCGGTATAGTAATGATCTATGCAAGTGTTTATGTGGAGAAGGGGATATGCCTCATAATTCCGGGGTTTACCCCAGATACACTAGGACAGATCTACGTTTACACACCCTCAATGACAGAGATAAGGACGGCCGTGATGATATTCTCGCTCGGATTCCTGCTCTTCACTTTTTTATCGAAAGTTGCAATTGCAATAATTTTCGACAATTACAGCATAGATTCTCTTGTGAAGAAAAGCAAACCATGATATATGTAACTTTTAACTTTTAAAAATTAAAACATTTTTTAATTTGGCGGGCTTTTAAAGACACAGCTTGCATAATTACCAAAATACAGAAGTACCATTCTTCCACTTTAGCTTCCTTAAAGATATCAAGGTATACGGAGTCTATTTTAACTCTTTTACAAGATACCTCGATATATATCCTTTTATGAGGAATGGGCATATCCATGATTTCTATACAGTTCTTTTCCTGAAGGAGGGGAAGGGGTCAGTTATTGTCAACGATGTCAGGTATCCGGTTCAACCCGGTACAGTCTGTCTCATTGCCCCTCACCAGAAACATTCATTTGCCGGGATTGAGGAGGCAGAAGGCTCATTGCTTTTCTTTTGCCAGGACTATTATGTTGAAGAATTCAGCTATATACGTCTTTTAAATGTATTCTCGTGTACATCGCAGTTATCAGGCGGATCTTGCAATCCCTGTATGTCTTTATCAGATAATGAGTTTAAGAATATCCTGAACCTTACAGCATCCATTGAGCATGAATATGGAAATTATTCCCCTTCAAACAGCTCGGTCACGATAATCCGCTCCCTTCTCAATATACTTCTTCTAAGGCTCTCTGACCTCTTTGAGGAAAAAATGAAAAGATCAAAAACAGAGTCTACCGTACTGATACATGAATTATCACACCTTATCGATTCTTCATACATCAGAGAACATCAGGTCGGTTTTTATACCTTGGCTTTCAACATTTCCGAGAAACAGCTGAATGACATCTGTAACAGATATTTCAACTGTGGATTAAAAAAGATACTGAAAGACAGGCTTATGCAGGAGGCGCGTAAACTCCTTACTTCGACTGAACTTTCAGTTTCCGAGATCTCATACAAACTTAATTTTGACGACAATTCATATTTTAATAAAGTTTTCAGGAAAGAGACCGGCCTTACACCCAAAAGGTTTCGGGATATCCACAAGAAATTAGTACCATAGAATCTCCATAATTTACCATTTTTGAAAATGGTGTGATTTTACATTTGCAGAAAAAATCATACGCATTATGAAAAAAATGGCATTAATCCTGTCGGTTTTATCAGCCCTCGTTTTCGGGTGTAAAAAAAATGATTCAGGGGCACCAATCCAGTCACTGACATTCGAGGTAAATTCGACAAGCACTACAGCATGGAAGTATTTCAGCTTTGCAAGCAATGATACTATCACAGTTGCTGATCCACTGACTTCAACTGACTGGGATCTTGCATTTCAGCGGTACAGAATAAAAACAAATGGCGGAAAATCAGGCAGCGGGTTTGGAAGCGCTGCAAACTCCTATGGTAAGGGTCAGACTGGATTTGATGCACTTAAGCTTGTATCTGATACTGCCACATTTGTTGCGGATGATTCAATTCAGATTGCGGTTCAGCAGGGCTATGCCACTTATGTAGTAAATCCGAAACTTTATACCTGGTTTACTCTTGAGATGGCACCAGCGGGAACACAGATTGTACCCACCGATTATATATATATTGTAAAAACAGGGAAAGGCAAGTACGCAAAGGTGTGGATCAAAAGCTATTACAGCGCCACAAATGTCTCGGGATATGTTACGATACAATATAAATATCAATCCGATGGGACAAAGAATCTTCAGTGACAAGTGATCACCAAAAACCAAAGGGAGCATTACGGAATACCTGTTTCATGAAACACTACCTTTTCATCTGGCTTTTGACCCTCTCACCGCTTGCCTTTTCACAGGAGGGAAGGCTGTCGGGTCATGTTACTGAGAACGACAGCAGCATGGTAACCGGGGCAACAGTCGTAATAAAAGGCACAACTCTTGGAGCCGTTTCAGATAAAAGCGGTAACTATTCTGTTGCCAGGATTAAACCGGGATCCTATAGTATCCAGGTATCCCTGATAGGATACGAGACTGTTAACAGAAAAGCTGAAATTCACCAGGGCGACAATAATGTTGATTTTGAGCTAAAAGCATCTGATATCAATCTGAATGAGGTTGTCGTGACAGGGACAAAATCAGAGAAAAGCTTAAAAAATGTTCCCGTCATAACCCAGGTTATAAGTGCCCCTCAGATGATGGCTCTAGGTATTACTACAGTACTCGGGGCGTTGGAAAAAATGGTTCCCGGGCTTGAAGTAAGCCAGTTCGGAACTTTGACTTCAATTACCCTCCAGGGTATGGACGCAAAGTATATTTTGTTCCTTATCGACGGGGAGCGGATTGCCGGGGAGGTCGACGGCGATATTGATTATTCAATGCTTAATCTGCAGAATATCGACAGGATCGAAGTAATAAAAGGTGCTTCCTCATCATTGTACGGCTCCAACGCAATCGGAGGGGTGATCAATGTCATTACCAGAAAAATTTCGGAACCATTTGAGGCAAAATTCTATTCACGCTACTCAAAATACAATGAGTTGCAGACCGGCGGAAGCATAGGCTGGAAACAGGGAATTATCGGTTCACGTACGAGCGTAAACTACAGCCGTACCGACGGCTATGACAATACCCCGGAATCTCCGCACGACTGGACCCAGAATCCCTACTCCAATTACAGCATCAACCAGAAGTTTGAAATAACTCCAGGTTCAAGGCTTTCGCTGATCCCGTATTTCACCTATTACCAGTTTGAGCGTGGTAACGTAAGTGCCCGTCCGGCACATGATCTTTATATCGATCTCAGCGGCGGATTGAAAGGAGAGTACTTCATTGGGAAGAATTCAATAGACCTGTCATATTATCGCGACAGGTATAACACATACGATGTACTGGAGCTCCTTAATAATAAAAGAGATACGGTTTCATGGGATTTCATCCAGACTGCAAGGGCCCAGGGTAACTTCAGGCTTTCAGAGAAAAACACCCTGATAGCAGGGTTTGAATATAATACCGAGAAGCTATATTCTATCCGGATTGAGGGCGGAATTAAAAATGCCGGAGAGTCGGTGATCTATATCCAGGATGATATCGGTGTAGGAGCGCGGTGGAATATTATAGCAGGGATCAGAGCCAGCGATCACAGCAACTACGGATTTAAAGCCGCACCAAAAATTTCAGTAATGTTCAGACAGGGTCTCCTTAATTTCAGGGCCTCAGCCGGAACCGGTTTCCGTTCACCCGCGTTAAAGGAGTTGTATATGTACTTTGACCATTTCGGCCAGTTCTATGTCTTGGGAAATACACAGTTAAGGCCTGAATCATCAAAATATATCTCAGCCTCGGCAGAGTTTTCAAGACCATGGAACAATTCATCCCTGACAGTTTACCGGAATCAGCTTTCTAACATGATAACCGATCGTATATTGCCTGACTCAGCAAACCTCACATATCAGTATCAGAATGTTGCCAGCGCCTCGGTTTATGGAATTGACCTGATATCGAAACAGAAGCTCTTTCCCGGGCTGTGGATCAGCGGCGGTTACAGCTATGTTCATTCAAGGGATGATCAGACAGGGCTCCAACTGTACGGAACAGCAAAAAATTCAGGAAACCTGTCATTGGATTATAATATAAGGAAAAAGAACTACTCATTCACCGCACAGATCTACTGTAAGGTGGTAGGTATGAAGTTTTACGATACCGGGCCCGGCAGCACACCACAAGATAAGCCCTTCAATACATGGCGTGTCACTGTTACGGATGAATACAAATGGCTCCGGCTCTCCGTAGGAGTCGACAATGTATTCAACCTTGTTATACCTCAGAACCTTGACTTTATTTCTCCCGGAAGACGTCTTTTCGTTGGGATGAATATAGATTTTGGAAAGATCAGGTAAATGAGTTCAACTTAAAATAACAAATATCAATCAGGCTTATGAAAATTGCTTCAATGATCGGTTCAGGAATTGTGACGGTTGCACTTGTGTTCTATTCGATCGGATTTACAAAAGAAAGAAGGAAACAGCTTGTTACCTCAGGCGTACTTACATTTTATACCATAGGTGTTTCGCTTGATATTACTGCAACAATTTTTATGATCATAGGCTCGAGTAAAGGATTGGTGACAATCCATGGATTAATAGGTTACTCTTCACTGCTTGGAATGCTTGCAGATACCTTTATACTCTGGCGTCACTTCATTAAAATAGGTTCAGGAGAAACTGTCAGCCGCACGGTACATTTGTACTCGAAAATAGCTTATATATGGTGGATAATGGCCTTTATAACAGGCGGCTTGCTGGTGGCAGTCAGTAAGATGGTCAGGTAAGAGATATAATGCCGGCAAACATTTTTTATCTGAAGTAGCCAGAACGGTCCTGTTCTAAAGATTCCTTATTCGGCTGATTGCAAGTGTGATCTTGTTTTTGAGTGTTATCTCATTCCTGTCCCTGCGGATGAAATTATTCCAAATGATAATTGAAGCTGCGAATATGAGAACTGTTGCAGCTGCAACCCTGATGAGGTAGGGAACAATACTTATCAGGTGCCTGATATGCCGGTTCAGCTTAATAAGAAACCTTTCGGTGTGATCTTCAGGCGGACCCTGTACCTCGAATTTATCCCTGTTCTCAAGGATGAAGCTTTCAATAATATCTTCACCGCGTACTTCCATGACTAATTTTATCTAATGACTCATAAAATGGCAGGATGCTGCATTCCATGCTATAATAATTTGAATTTCCTGCCGCGATCTTATAAATGTGGTCCCTGAAACCGGAAACCCAGCTGTGCAAAGGCTTCATGGAAGATTTTATGCTGCTGAGCCATCTCTATGCCTTAGTGATTTGATGTATGGAAATTTATCATTTGCAGCAACAAAAGAAAATGGCCAATTGTTTAGTTTTTCCCCATTATAATTAATCATTGGCGGCTCAAAGCTAAAGATATACTGACAGAGGTAACCTGAAGCTGGAAAATTCGAAAGATGACCATTAAAGCAGATTTACACTAAGTTATATATAAGTTAAATATATATTTGCGCTGAAAAAATGCTCTGTTTTTTCATAACTTTAGGTTTTATTGACATATTACGTGACTACTGTATTCACTTTTCTGAACCTTAGTCCTGACTATTTTTTGTTATCTCACTGACAACCTAGCTGGTTATGTTGCATTTATGCAGAAATGAACAACAATCGCCGAAAAATTATCCGGGAAGGAATTTTCTGTACCTGCAATTGCTTCTAATTATTCTTCTCCCTTCCTGCAGCAATAAAAACATATCAGGAATAATTACCTACAAGCTTGTCAGATCTGATTTTGTTGAGAAGATCAATATCAGCGGGACAACTCAGGCAGTTGTCAGCTACCCTGTTCTTGCGCCCAGCGGAACATGGGGACAGATGACAGTATTACGCCTGGCCCCTGATGGCTCGTACGTGAAAAAAGGCGATACAATATGTGTGCTCACCCTGCCGGAGCTTCAATCTATGCACGAAGATGTTGCCACCTCAGTAGAAACACTTGAGGCAGAGCTGAAGAAATCCGAAGCTGACAATAAGCTAAACACAGCACTTCTTGAAGCTCAGCTGGCTACGTCCGAAGCCCAGATGAAAATAGCCTCAATAGATTCGCTCAGGATGCAGTATGCCACCATAACAGAAAGGAAGCTCCTTGAACTGGGAATACAAAAAGCTCTTATAGAAAAGCAGAAAACCGAAAAGAAGCTAGCTGCCACAAAACAGATAGGTGAGACTGATATCAGGTCAAAAAAGGCAAGAATTCTGCAGGAAAAGGCCAGGGTTCAATCCATGGAAGCACAACTTAACTCAATGATTATAATAGCTCAGCGCGACGGATATGTCACACGTACCGAATCTCCAAAATTCTGGATAATGGGCCCACAGGGGTTAGGATCAATGGGAGGCCCTATAAAGGAAGGAAGTGTTCTTTTTCTTGATACGCCGGTACTTCAGTTCCCCGATCTGAGCAAAATGCAGATAACTGCCGAGGTTGCAGAGTCCGACTTTACCAAAATAGATAAAGGGCAGAAAGTGAACATTGTTGTCGACGCAGCGGAGAACCTGTCAACAACGGGCAAGGTGACAAGGAAAGGGCTGATAAGCAAAAACTCGGAAAGGTATTCAGATACGAAGGTAAAATTCTACGAGGTTATCGTTGATATTGACAGCTGCCATGCTAAGATAAAACCAGGACTCAGTGCCCATTGCGAGATTATTCTGAATGAAATTAAAGACACGCTTTTTGTGCCTGCCCTTGCCCTCTTCGAGAGGGATAGCACCAGGTTTGTTTATGTAGCGAAGAAAAATAAATTTTCACCGGTGACTGTAAAGACAGGTTTTTCAGGGAGTTCTTACACAATTATCAGAGGAGGTCTTAAAGGCGGGGAAATTGTCGCACTTTCCGAACCGCCTAACAGCTTCATTATTCAGGAACGGAGAATATCGGAGAAACCCGGTTCATCAAAAATTAAAAAGCCAGAATAAAAAAACGTCCAATGTTAAGAAGAATATTATTCCTTATGTTAATGATCCTGTCTTCCTGTAAAGGAAAGGAGATATCTGACATACATGTTACCAGTGTAAAGAAAGGCACTTTCATGGAAGAGCTTACGGATCAGGGTACAGTAGAGGCAGTTAATTCCATTTCAGTGTCTGCTCCGGCAATCTCCTACCGCTACGGCGGACTTAAAATTGCCAAAATTGTTGATGATGGTGCTGAAGTCGGGAAGGGTGATACAATAATAGTTTTCGATCCTTCAGAGATTAAAAGAGCCATAATCCAGGCAGAGCAGCAGCTCGAAATTGCAAAGGCTGAATACGAAAAGCTGAAATCCACGCAGCAATCGGAGATCGAAGATCTTGAGTCTGACCTTGAACTCGCAAGGCTCTCACAACAGATATCAAAGATCAACTTTGAAACCTCAACTTATGAGCCGGAGGCGACAAAAAAGGAGATTCAGCTTAAGCTTGAATCTGCGACTATCGCGCTCAACAGGGCAATGGAACAGATCGAGAACAAGAAGGTGATCCATAAAGAGGACCTTATTCAGAAATCCCTTACTATCAGACAGCTGACATCTACCCTAAACGATGCCAATACTTCTCTCAGGAATCTTTTTGTTGTAAGCCCCACCCGTGGCATCGCAATTAAGGAGGAAAACTGGCAGACAGGTCAGAAATGGGCTGTTGGCGATCAGCCGTATTCGGGATCGAACCTTATTGAGCTTCCTGATCTGTCCGCAATGAGGGCCGAGGTAAAGATTAACGAAGTTGACGTATCAAAGATACTGCCCGGACAAAAGGTTATTATTAGGCCCGATGCCTATTCCGACTCTTCGTACAGCGGGAAGATAGAATCGGTGGCAAATCTTGCACAGAACAAGGACTACAAATCAAAGATCAAAATATTTCCCGTCAAGATAAGGATAGCTGAACAGAGTAAGAAACTGCTTCCCGGACTCACTGTCAGCTGCAAGATCATAGTGAGCGAGATCCCGGATATCCTTTATATCCCTCTTGAATCGCTCTTCAGGGAGGCGGAAACCGAATTTGTTTATTTGAAATCAGGATCGGGTTTTAAAAGAAAAGAGATAAAGACAGGAGCCATAAATACTGATTTTGCTGTTGTGACTGAAGGACTTAACGAAAAAGATGTTATCGCACTTTCAAATCCTTTTCTCAGGAAGGAAGAAGTTAAAGAGAAAAAAGGAAAGCAGAAATGAAAACAGGATATACATACTTTAAGGGTCTAAAAATGAAGAGCGCCAAAGCTCTTCTCCTGCTTCTGGCTGCGATAAGTCTGTTATCATGCAGCAATGGCAAGGGAGGAAAATACTCGGTTATAAAGGGACACTTCAGGCAATCCGTTATTGAAACGGGCGAGCTTCAGGCGGTCAATGCATCTTTCCTCAGCATGCCGAGGATCAATTTTGTATATGGCTACAATTTCAAGATCATTGGGCTGGCCGATTATGGCAAAACGGTCCATAAGGGGGAAGAGGTAGTAAAGGTAGACCCATCCTCAGTTCAGAAATATATTATTGAAAAAAGTGAAGCCCTTGAGAATGAAATTGCTTCCACAAATAAGCTAAAGGCCCAGATAACCAATAACTATCAGGAACTAAAGGCACAGCTGAGAAACGAGCAATCATCCTACGATATTAAAAAGATTGAGATGGAGAAATCAGGCTTTGAATCGGCAGGAATAAGGAAAGTCATTGCACTTGAATTCCAGCAGTCCGAAATAAAGTTGAATAAATTAAAACGGAATCTTGAGCTGAAGCCACATCTCGACAGCCTCGATCTGAAGATTCAGGAGATAAAGGTTGCGCAGAAGGAGAATGAGCTGAGTGCAGCCCAGGAAGATCTGAAAAAAATGGTTGTCACAAGCCCGCTTGAAGGCATATTCGTAGTTGAGGAAAACTGGAGGACGGGACAGACAATAAGGGTGGGCGATGATGTGTATCTTGGAGCTCCGGTGGCAAGAATACCTGATATCAGGACAATGAAGGTGAAAGGATTTATTATGGAGAATGATATCAGCAGGATCAGGGAGGGTATGGATGTTTTAGTCAGGCTCGACGCCCTTCCTTCAGTTGAATTTCATGGCAGGATATCTTCCCTTAGCAAAGTATGCATCGACCGTGAGGACAAGAAAGTATTCAGGACTGAGATCCACATAACAGAATCTGATCTCAGACTTAAGCCTGGCATGACTGTCAGCTGTGAATACATTACATATGAAAGTGAAAATGAGATCTTTGTTCCAAGCAACTGCATTCAGGAGATCAATAAACATTTCTATGTTTATGTCAGGAAGCGTGGCAGCGTAAAGAAAACTGAAGTAAAGACGGGTCCCTCAAATAACTTATATACAATAGTTTCAGGTGATCTGAAACAGGGCCAGGCTCTCATACTGCCCGAAGATATTATAACAAGGTAAACAGGATTATTATGGAGATCAGAGAGAACATAAGGGTTGCCATATACGGACTGCGCGACCATAAATTCAGATCATTCCTTACGATGCTTGGAATAATCTTCGGGACAGCCTCGGTTATTACAATGATATCTATCGGTGAAGGAGCAAAAAAACAGGCAATGGCCAAGTACCAGGATCTTGGAGTCAGCAATATTATTATCCGCGACAAAGACCTTACAGATGCCGATCTCGAACAGACCAGGATGAAATTTTCTCAGGGTCTTACCATTGACGACACGAAGGCTATCGCCCAGATCGTTCCGGGTGTAATGGGAATCGCCCCGCAGTCGGAGGCAAAGCTAGAGGCTATGTACTGCGATAAATCTTCAAAAGCCACTGTAATCGGAATAACACCTGAAATCACTGCCATCCTTAATTATCGTATTGAGAAGGGTACATTCGTCGACAGGGACCATTACAACAGGCAGCTGAAAGTATGTGTGCTTGGAGCAAATATTGCACGGGAACTGTTCAACTTCGAGGATCCGACCGGAAAGAATATCAAGCTTGGAGACCAGTGGTTTGAGGTGATCGGGGTGCTGATGACAAAAGCCCTTTTTACAGAGACAGTGGGGGAGCTGGCTGCCCGCGACCTTAATAACGACGTCTATATTCCTCTCACAACTTTCGGCAAAAGAATACCAAAGACAAATATCCTGTCCAGTGAACTGAAACAGGCAACAGTAAAGCTTGGAAGCTCTGGAAATCTTATAGAATCAGCTGCAGTTATAAGAAGTATTCTCACAAGGCGCCATTTCAAGAACGACGACTTCAGTATTGTCATTCCTTATGAGCTTATGGAACAGGAGAAACGTGAGAGCCGCATATACAACCTTTTGCTTGCCTCAATTGCTGCAATCTCATTAATTGTAGGAGGGATAGGTATCATGAATATAATGCTTGCCTCGGTGATGGAAAGAACCAGGGAAATAGGCATCCGGAGGGCTGTCGGAGGCCGAAGATCAGATATAATGGGACAGTTTGTTTCCGAGGCAATGGCAATGAGCATCACCGGAGGATTGATGGGCGTGTTTCTCGGCATTCTGCTTTCAGTCGGAATAGGTCTTTTTACCGCTGTAAAAACACACCTTACTCTTTATTCGGTCTTTATTGCCTTCGGATTTTCAGTAATTGTCGGCATAACTTTTGGCTACCTGCCAGCAAAGAGAGCCGCCGACCTTGAACCTGTAGAATCGATAAGGCACGAATAAGGATAACCAATGATTACAGGCTAACTGTTCAGGAAAAGAGATGCTTCAGTAAAGAGACTGTCAAAACTTATATCGACCATTAAACTAAGCGGGATATCAAACACAGGGAATGGGTTTTCGTGCGTGTATGGGAAAGGAAAGTCAGTAAGCTGGATCCTCCGGTCAGGCATCAATGTTTTAAAATTAAGGGTTCTGATGATTCCCTTTGGAGGAATAACTGCATCTTTCATCAATGCAATCGACTTTATCTGCTCCTTTAACGAGGCCAGTCTTGTCTCCCTGAACTTTCTGAACCGCCCGGTATCTATCATCGACCTGAATGCCATTCCCAGTCTGCTAGTACGAAGAAATGAAGAAAACTGACTCTTTTTCCTTATTTCATTTTCAAAATCCTGGAGATAAAAACTGTAAACCTTGTCATAGGCAAGGCTATCCATTATCATTTTTGAAGTTCCACGCATATTACTGAAAACAGAGCCACCACAAAACATAAACAGCCTGGACTCATCAAAGAGGTTCTCAGGATTTCCCATCATCAGGATCTGGGCAAGAAAAGCTCCTATTGAATAGGCAAAAATATTTACACTGCTTCCTCCCGGAATCAGTTCATGCCTCCCATCCCTTACCTTTGAAAGGAGCTTTATTAAATCCTCAACTGTCTGGTAGCCTGAATTGAAAAAGCGCAGAGGATCCTCCGTAAGCCTGTTGCTCAATGCGATATTAGCAAGGCTTGATGCGCTTATCTCACTGTAGTTCTTCTTCCTTTCTGTCAGGGAAGGGAACATAGCCCTCGGATCTTTCCATTGCTCCGGAGAACGGTTTATATGAAAAGAGATCGGGAAAAGGATGACATAGCTTCCCGTTTGCTGCGCAAGAAAAAAGGCCCATGCAAGATATTTCACCCAGCTTCTTTCATTGAGCCCATGAAGAAGGAGTATTACTTTCCGGCTTGCTGCATCGGAAGGGATAAAAACCGGGTATGAAAACGATTCATTTTCTGAAATCGAAATGTCTTTTTTATTCAGGAATGAATCGGATACCGAATCGGATTTGAATCCGAGATTGGCGATCCTTATTTCCGAACCCGGTATTTTTATCTCCCCTGCAAGAGGGTCAAATATGTTTTTAAGTTCATTATATTTTTCAGTGTACCTCATTTTTTTCATGCTTCCGGTACAAAGGAAGATCATCATTCTCAGCCTGTCAAATTAATGTGCCGGGCGACATCCACCAGTGACGTAAATCTGAAATGCGTGACGAAATATTCATATGCGGGACAAAATTCCAGAGGCTGTCTGGATAATTTTTAATTAATTTACCCTTGAAGATAAAATGCCTAATTTTACAGACAGGATCAGGAAGATAATGCCCGATATTCAGAAACCCATACCACTCTATCTTGTTCAGAAGAGAAATATTCTCAGGCTTATCCTGTTCACGTCCCTGTTTGCCCTCGTTTTTATTAATTTATATTCACCATTCGGATCGGATAAATGGTTCAGCATCACAAGGTTTGAATTTTTTGTCTACTCCAGCTTAGTTATCCTCACCGGGGTGCTTGTTGTGGTCATAAGCCGGATTGTGATGTATTTTGTATGCAAAAGGGAGCTTATTACTATCTGGCAATATCTTGCCTGGATTGGGGCAGAGATACTTGCCATGTCGATGTTCTACGCCTCATTTCAGAAATTTATTCTCAGGGATGCGGGCGACTTCTCCGAACTTGTAAAAATGTCGGCAGGGAAAACAGCCCTTGTGCTTCTGATCCCATATTCCGTCCTATGGCTTTATTTTTCGTGGCGCGAAAAGAAAGAGCAGATAGAAAGGATGGAGGAGATGCCGCTTTTTTCAGACAGCAATCGCGACATGATCCCCTTTTATGATGATAAGTCAACGTTGAAATTCTCAGTGAAGAAGGAAAACCTGCTTTATCTCGAATCAACTGAAAATTATGTAACTGTCTGTTATCTCAATAAGGATAAAGTATCAAAGTACCTTCTCCGTGATACCATGAAGAAGATGGAGGAGAATTTTGCAGGAACGGAGATAATTCGGTGTCACAGATCATATATGGTCAATTTTGAGAATGTAAAGGTTATCAGGAAAGATAAGGATGGCCTGAAGCTTGAATTTGATAATCCGAACGTGATTGATATTCCGGTTTCCAAAACATATGCTGAAAGTGTCATGCAGACATTCTCAAAATTCAGCCATTTTACTGATGCGGGATAGCCCGGAGCAGGATTCATCAAACACCAGACATTGCCTGATCATCAGCAATAATAATTATTAATTGTAAATATGTCAAGTACTTTTTATAGCGTTATTACAGGAACAGGTAATTACATCCCGACTGTACGTATAGGGAACAAGGATTTTCTGACGAATGAATTTTACGATTCAGAGGGTAACAGGCTCCCAAAGGAAAATCAGGAAATAATTGATAAATTTTTTGAAATTACCACAATCGAGGAAAGAAGATATGTAAATGATGATCTTGTGACCTCAGATATTGCCTGTTATGCTGCAGCAGAAGCAATTATATCGGCCGACATTGATAAGGAAGAGCTTGATTGCATAATTGTCGCGCATAATTTCGGTGATGTAAGGGATAACAATAAATTAATGGACGCTGTACCCTGTTTAGCTGCAAGGGTAAAGCATAAGCTGGGAATAAAGAATCCAGATACAGTTGCCTATGATCTGCTTTTCGGTTGTCCCGGCTGGCTGCAGGCTTCGATTCAGGCTGATTACTTAATTAAATCAGGAGATGCCTCAAAGGTGCTTGTAATAGGTGCCGACACCCTTTCAAGAGTCTCCGATCCGCACGACAGAGACAGCATGCTGTATGCAGATGGAGCCGGTGCAACAATTTTCGAAGCAAGAAGAAGTGAATTTCCCATCGGAATACTTGCTCATAAAACACGAACAGATACCTTACTTGAGTCCAAAATGCTTTTTATGGGCAGTTCATATAAGTCCGACAATGAAAAGAAGAATGATATTTTCTTAAAAATGCTGGGACGAAAACTTTACCAGTATGCTATCGAAAAGGTTCCACAAACGATAAAAGAGTGCCTGGAAAAAAGTAACATTCACCTGAGTGAAATAAATAAGGCCCTTATCCATCAGGCAAATGGTAAAATGGATGAAGCAATATTACAGAGGCTGTTCAAGCTTTATAAAATTGAAGATGTGCCAAAAGATCTGATGCCCATGACAATCTCATGGCTTGGAAACTCATCTGTGGCAACAATACCAACATTACTGGATCTTTTGCTGAAGGATAAAATGAAACCACACAAAATAACAAGCGGTGATACACTCGTACTGGCATCGGTTGGTGCAGGGATGAATATAAATACATTGATCTACAGGATGTGAATGTTAAAGCCTGCCCGTGAACAGGCTTCTTTAGGGTCGTTAAAGTTATTCATGTTGAACACCAGCAATATCCGGCTCTTAATTCAACTTAAATCTGCCTTTTGGCCTTTCATGCCTGATCTCCATCTATCCTTCAGGGTTGGCGATGGGCTTAAAGCCGGCTTTCATATAGACCCCGTGTGCATCTTTGGTAAGCAATACCCACTGATATACATCTTTAAGATCGGGGTGATTTAAAATATATTTTATCATTGCCTGTCCAATCCCCTGTTTCCTGTACCTTTCATCGACAATTACATCGAGGATATATGCAAATCTTGTTTTGTCGGAAACTACCCTTGCAAAGCCGATCTGTTCATTGGCTGAATTAAATACTCCTACCAGAAGCGCTGAATTGTCTGCACCCTGAATAACTTCATCTTTCCCT
>JBBIIS010000007.1:0-37821 GCA_037446375.1 Bacteroidota bacterium
GATGCCAGAGGATTAAGGCTTGTTGCCTGCACTTTTGTCCTGAAGACATTTGTGGTAAGAGGAACTGCAACCAGGGCTCCGAGCAGGGGAATGATAACTGCTGCCCTCCAGAGATATCTCCTGAAATTGTTATGGCTTACTGATCTGCCTTCAACATGAGGCAATATCCGCTTTCTGACATCAAACTCCTCCAGCGGTGTAACCTGGAATGAACTCAGACCGAAAGAATTTAGGTTATAGTTTGCATCCCTGTCGGGTTCAAACTGAACATTGCCTTCATTGTTATTGAGAAAGCTTCCTATATGATCAAATATAACCTTATCCCTTTTTGCAAGCTTCCCTTTCACATCGTCGGAGAACTGCTCTACAATACTCCTTGCGTCACCGTAATTAAGCTTAAGCGCTTCGGATACCTTTCCAGTCAGAAGCCCGTCGTTGTGATTCAGATTCCTGTTGAATGATATCTGTTTCAGCGGAGGATTAAAAGTGCCGGTTGACTTGTCGATCCTGGCCGGGGTGTAGTTGCCGATGAATCCTCCGAAACCAGGGATTATCACGCAATCGTGACCGAACAGCAATTCTCTTATGAAGGGAGTTATATCCAAGTTATTGTATTATTCATTAGTTACAAATTTAAGCAAAATTGTCTGTAATAAAACTATCTGCTTAATTTTTTCTTTAACCGCAGAGTGCGCAGAGATCCTTCGCCATTATCAGGATGGCTCAAAGAACGCAGAGGTAATTTTAATCAGGTTCTTCTACTCGTCCTCAGCGCAGAGTCTCCGCAATCTCTTCATTTGACTCTTCTTTTCTTCACAGGTACATCGGATGGTGATATGGGTTAATAATCAGAATTGTATTATCTTCGTATCTCCAAAAACTTTTAGAGATGAAAGAAATACAAATGGTTGATCTCAAGGCCCAGTACGGCCATCTCGGGAATGAGATCGACCATGCGATCAAATCGGTTATTGATTCTACTGCCTTTATTAAAGGGCCAGATGTAAAGCTTTTTGAGGAAGAGCTTCAGAAATTCACAGGAGTTAAGCATGTCATTACCTGTGCGAACGGTACCGACGCCCTCCAGATAGCAATGATGGCCCTGGGCCTTCAGCCTGGAGATGAGGTTATTACAACAAATTTCACATTTATTGCAACAGTTGAGGTTGTCGCCCTGCTTGGACTCAGGCTCGTTATAGTCGATCCCGAAGAAGGAACATTCAATATCTCTGCCGAAGCGGTCAGAAAGGCAATCACCCCAAAGACAAAGGCAATTGTACCTGTTCACCTTTTCGGACAGTGTGCCAATATGGAAGAGATCATGAAAATGGCAGCCGATAACAACCTTTATGTTATAGAAGATGCCGCGCAGGCCACAGGTGCTGACTTCATTTTCAGCAACGGAAGGAAAATGAAAGCCGGAACGATGGGCCATATAGGAACAACTTCATTCTTCCCTTCAAAGAACCTCGGTTGCTACGGCGATGGAGGTGCGATGTATACAAACGACGATAATCTTGCCTCAAAGCTCAGGAGCATTACGAACCACGGCATGAAGGTGAGGTACTACCACGATGATATAGGAGTCAACTCAAGGCTTGATACCATTCAGGCTGCCATTCTCAGGGTAAAATTAAAATATCTTGAACGTTTCAATGAGGGGCGCCAGGCAGTTGCCGGTTTCTATGATAAGGCATTCAGTAACTGTCCTCAGTTAAGAGTTCCTGAAAGATCGTCATTCTCCACTCACATATTCCACCAGTATACCATAAAGGTTCCTGCGGAAATGCGTAAGGGTCTTAAGGATTTCCTTCAGGAGAGGAAGATCCCGTCGATGATATACTATCCTTCGCCACTCCACCTTCAGAATGCCTATAAATATTTAGGTTACGGAAAAGGTGATTTCCCTGTTACGGAGAAACTGTGCGAAACGGTTCTTTCGCTTCCGATGTATCCCGAGCTTGACAGGGAACAACTCCTGCATATAACATCAGGCATCCTGAAATTTTTTGAAACCCGATAGGCATGAAAATGGAATTTTTTGCTCACGAGACAGCCGTTATAGATGAAGGCTGCAGTATAGGAAAAGGAACGAAGATCTGGCATTTCAGCCATGTAATGACAGGAAGTGAGCTTGGCGAAAACTGCAACATCGGGCAAAATGTGGTTATTTCTCCGGGAGTAAAGCTTGGAAAGAATGTAAAGGTGCAGAATAATGTATCAATTTATACCGGCGTTATATGTGAGGATGATGTTTTCCTTGGACCTTCAATGGTTTTTACAAACATCGTTAATCCGCGAAGCGCTGTTATCCGAAAGGAACATTATGTAACAACTCTTGTTGAGAAAGGTGCCTCGATCGGTGCAAATTCAACAATAATTTGCGGGCACACCATCGGTCGCTTTGCCTTTATCGGGGCCGGAGCCGTAGTAACAAAAGATGTTAAACCTTTTGCCCTTGTTATCGGTAATCCTGCAAGGCAGACAGGATGGATGAGCGAATACGGACACAAGCTTGCTTTCGGTGCCGACGGAACTGCAAAATGCCCTGAAAGCGGTGAGAGATACAGGCTCGATAATGGAGCGGTTTCTAAAATTATTTATTAGTTTTATCCCCCTGAAAATCGAAACAATGGATACTTCTCAAAAGAATTTCGGACTTATAGGCGTTGCGGGGTATATTGCTGTAAGACATCTGCGTGCAATAAAGGATACCGGGAATAATCTGCTTGCAAGTCTCGATAAGTTCGATTGCGTGGGGATTCTCGACAGTTACTTCCCTGAGAGTGATTTTTTCGTTGAATTTGAAAGATTCGACAGGCATTTTGATAAGCTAAAAAGGACAGGCACCAAAATTGATTATGTGACCATCTGCTCGCCAAACTACCTTCACGATTCCCATATTAGATTTGCACTGCGCCACCAGGCAGATGCCATTTGTGAAAAGCCGATAGTACTTAACCCCTGGAATATAGATGCGCTACAGGAGATAGAAAGGGAGACGGGCCGCCGCGTTTATACGATCCTTCAGCTTCGCCTTCATCCAAGGATACTGGAACTGAGGGAAAAGATAAAAAACGGCCCTAAAGACAAGATCTATGATATCGACCTGACATATATTACAAGCCGCGGTAACTGGTATAATATTTCATGGAAAGGAGATGTTCAGAAATCGGGCGGCGTTGCGACAAACATCGGAGTTCATTTCTTCGATATGCTTGAATGGATATTCGGCAAGCCTGTTACAAATATTGTCAATGTCTCCGATCACGAACGCGCTGCTGGCTATCTTGAGCTTGAAAAGGCAAGGATAAGATGGTTCCTGAGCATAGACAACCACGATCTCCCCGAAGCCGTCAGACGATCAGGCAAACGAACCTTCAGGTCAATAACCGTCGATGGTGAGGAGTTCGAATTCAGCGAAGGCTTTACTGAACTTCACACCATGACATATAAGGAGATACTTGAAGGAAAAGGTTACGGACTTGAAGACGCCCGAAGATCAATTGAAACAGTATATACAATCAGAAATGCAAAGCCTGCAGGCCTTACAGGAGATTACCATCCACTGCTGAAAAAATAACTTATATGATCTATAACAAACTTATTAAGGGTGAAACGCGATTATCACTTATCGGATTAGGCTATGTCGGACTTCCGATTGCCCTTGAATTTTCAAGGAAAATAAAGGTAATCGGATTTGATATCAAACCTGAAAGGGTAGCGCTGATGCGGAAAGGCATCGATCCAAGCAATGAACTTACAGCCGAAAGCTTCAGCGGAACAGATATTGAATTCACAGCCGATCCTGAAGTTCTGAAGAAAGCTTCTTTCCACATAATTGCTGTTCCAACACCCACTGACAGGCATAACCTGCCCGATCTTACCCCGGTACTTAAAGCTTCCGAAACAGTTGGAAGGATACTTAAAAAAGGAGATTATGTGGTGTATGAATCAACAGTTTACCCGGGATGCACAGAGGAAGATTGTGTTCCTGTTCTTGAAAAATTTTCAGGATTGAAGTATTGTACCGATTTCAAGGTGGGGTTTTCTCCCGAGAGGATCAATCCGGGCGACAAGAACCATACACTCACAAAGATCGTCAAGGTAACAAGCGGATGTGATGAGGAAGCTGCCGGGGAGATCGCAAAAGTATATGAGCTTATAATTAGTGCCGGAGTTTACCGGGCAAGCTCGATAAAGGTTGCCGAATCGGCAAAGATCATTGAAAATACACAGCGCGATATCAATATCGCTTTCATGAACGAACTCTCAATAATCTTCAACAGGATGGGGATCAATACCTTCGAGGTTCTCGAAGCTGCAGGAACAAAATGGAATTTTCTCAAATTCTTCCCCGGACTTGTAGGCGGTCATTGTATCGGTGTAGACCCCTATTATCTCTCCTTCAAGGCAAAAGAACTGGGATACCATCCTCAAATGATCGACTCTGGCAGGTTCATAAACGACAGCATGGGCAGATATGTCGGGATACAGACTGTAAAAAAGATAATAGCCTCGGGTAAAAGTCCCAAAGACGCAAGAGTCCTGATTCTTGGAATAACATTCAAGGAAGATGTAACAGATATCCGGAACTCAAAGGTGGCAGACGTTGTTTGCGAACTGAATGAATTCGGTGTAAAAGTCGACGTAATTGATCCGGGCGCTGATCATCACGACGTGAAGGAAGAATACGGGATTGAGCTTACCAGGGAGCCATCGGGAAAATATGATGCTGTAATACTCGCTGTAAGTCATCGCGAATATACCAGCCTCGGCGAAGAATATTTCTCTTCCCTGCTTAATAAAGAGGGAATAGTTGTAGATGTGAAAGGCGTGCTTAGAGGAAAGATAAAAAATCATACCTACTGGAGCCTCTGATGAATAAAAAGATCCTAGTAACCGGCGGAACAGGATATATCGGCTCGCACACAGCCGTTGAGCTTACAGGGCAGGGCTATGAGGTGATAATAATAGATAATCTTTACAATTCTGAAGCCGCCGTTGCCGGGAAAATCGGGAAAATAACCGGCCAGACTCCTGAGCTAAAGATCTTCGACCTGTGCGATCAGCAGCTGCTTGATGATTTCTTCAGTAAGAATAGCGGCATAGCGGCAATAATCCATTTCGCAGCTTATAAAGCTGTCGGTGAATCAGTAAAAAAGCCCCTTGAATATTACAGGAACAACCTCCTCTCGCTGATGAACCTTCTCGATGCAATGAAGAGGTACAGTATCCCTGATATCGTCTTCTCATCATCCTGCACTGTATACGGCCAGCCAGAGAGACTGCCTGTTACGGAAGACTCTCCTCTTATGCCCTCTCTTACACCTTATGGGAATTCTAAGCAGATAGGTGAAAGGATAATAAGCGATGCTGCCGCAGCAAATAATAATATTAATGCAATTTCTTTAAGGTACTTCAATCCGATCGGAGCTCATCCTTCGGCCATTATAGGTGAACTGCCGCGTGGAGTTCCGGAGAATCTTGTGCCTTTTATTACTCAGACTGCGATCGGTCTGAGGAAAGAGTTGCAGGTGTTCGGAAATGATTACAACACACCCGACGGTTCATGCATAAGAGATTATCTTCATGTATGTGACCTCGCTAAAGCACATTCTGCCGCATTAAACAGACTTCTTCTGGGAAAGAATAAGAGGAGATATGAGGTTTTCAATCTTGGAATGGGAAAGGGCGTTTCAGTCCTTGAAGCCATCAGCTCATTTGAAAAGGTATCGGGAGTAAAGCTGAATTACAGGATAACCGGGCGCAGGGAGGGCGATATCGAAAAGATATGGGCCGATCCGTCTCTTGCAAACAAGGAACTCGGCTGGAAAACAGTTTACTCCCTCGATGATGCAATGAGATCTGCATGGGAATGGGAGAAGAGTCTCAGAAAAAACGAAAAATGATATACGAAAAGACTATCTTAATTACGGGAGGCGCAGGCTTTATAGGTTCACATGTTGTAAGACTTTTTGTGAAAAGCTATCCCGCTTACCTTGTTGTAAATGCCGACAAGCTGACCTATGCCGGCAACCTGACAAACCTGCTCGACATTGAAAAAAGCAGCAACTACCGCTTCGAAAAGACCGATATAGTAGGTAAAGAACAGGTTATGAGGCTTTTTGAAAAATATCATTTTGATACCGTAATCCATCTTGCTGCCGAATCTCATGTCGACAGGTCGATCACAGGCCCCGATGAATTTGTCTTCACAAATATAGTTGGCACAGTAAACCTTCTTAATGCTGCCCTTGCATCGTGGAAGAATGATTTCTCCGGAAAGCTGTTTTACCATATTTCAACCGATGAGGTGTTCGGATCACTCGGACAGGATGGCTTTTTTACAGAGACAACTCCATACGATCCCCAGTCACCTTATTCAGCGTCGAAAGCCAGCTCCGATCACCTTGTAAGAGCTTACAGCAACACTTATAAATTACCGGCAGTTGTCTCAAACTGTTCAAACAATTATGGCCCGAACCAGTTTCCTGAAAAACTTATCCCGCTTGCAATAAACAATATAAAAAACAACAAGCCGATACCTGTTTACGGAAAGGGAGAGAATATACGCGACTGGTTATTTGTTGAGGATCATGCCTCTGCAATAAACATCATCTGCCACCGCGGGAAACCCGGTTCAACATACAACATCGGGGGAAATAATGAGTGGAAGAACATTGATCTTATCAGGCTCCTCTGCAGAATAATGGACAACAGGCTTGGCCGGAAAAAAGGGACATCGGAGAAGCTGATAACTTATGTCACGGACAGACCTGGACATGACATGCGGTACGCCATTGATTCATCAAAGCTGACAAGAGAGCTTGGCTGGGCCCCGTCACTTACTTTTGAAAAGGGACTTGGACTGACTGTCGATTGGTATCTATCGAATCAGGAGTGGCTCGATAATGTTATTTCGGGTGATTACGGGAATTACTACGAAAATCAATATCTGAAAAGGTAGTATCAGTTGTTCAGCACTTTTCTCATTCTCTCGATAAGCTCATCTCCGAGGGCTGATTTTACCCTTATATGGTCGTTAATTGCCTTTACAACCGGATTTGACTCAAAATCGCCTCTGACAATTTCAAAATCGAGCATCTTCTCCCTGTCGCCGCCATCCATCCCGAAACCCGTCATTGAGGAGAGTGCAAACTCCTTTCTGGCATCCTCATAGAGAAGCCTGTCAAGTTCAATAACACTATTCTTCCATCTCTCAACTATCTGAATCACATCGGCAGAAGTGAACTTATCCAAAGGTTTTCCGGTCTCTTGTTCAAGCTGTTCCGCAGCCCATTTCCATCCCCATTCATAATAGGAGTCGTGCATCCGCAGGAATGCTCCGTAAAGTTCATCTAACGTTCCAGGGTAGCCGCTTTCAATACTGTCAAGCATTGCATCAACTTCACCTTTGGGAGCGATAAGGCCTGCCAGGTCTATCCATTCGCCCGTGCCGAACTCAGTACCGGGCATCAGTCTTTTTCTTATCTGCTCATTATTTTTGAATTCCGTAAGTTCAAGTCTCTTTATAATGGAATTCCCAAGGAACTTGTCGATCCCTTTCTGGTAAAGGCCGATTCCCTTTTCAAGTGAATGCTTAGATATTTTCATGCTGTTGTAATAGAAATTGTCGGAGCCGGGACCCGAGTTCTTCTGCAGATTCTTCAACAGATCCCTTCCATCTATCATCTTCCTTACGGTAAAGGGGCTCAGCATGTTGAAATTCAGAAGATCGATCTTTGAAGGATCTTTTCTTATGTCCCTTTTCGGCCACTTCTGTGCGTCCCTGATAGTACCGACACTGCGCAGGTTGACGGCCGGGACAAGAATGCTCTCATCATTGCTTTCGATAAGGTACGAAAATGGAAGAGATGTGGTATCAAGGTTCTTGTAATGTCTGCCCATTACAAGGGTGAATGGTCCTATCCGGGCCGGCCATAGAAGATATGAATCGCTGGTTGTTTTCGAGCCTCTCTCAACGATCCCCTGGTGTATGGGGCCCAGCTTGTACATATGGTTGCTCTGGTTCGAACCGCTTCCGGCATTCATAAATGAAAATATTCCGGCTATCAGCAAAGTCGATTTATGATGGGTCACAGTATACGGACCTGCAAAAATTGAACATGCTTCACCGTGAAATCCCCCGCAATTCGCAAAGAACAAAGAGTTCTCGGCCGAATATTGCTTTCCTATAATGCAACCCTGACCGATAAAACATTTATCGATTATAGATGAATCGGTGACCGTTGATCCCGAACAAACAATAAAATGGTCCATTATGACTCCCGGCCCAATGAAAACAGGGTCCGCTGCACAGCTGTTTATTGATCCGTCGTTAAGCCTTGCGGCCCCGTCGATAACCGCAGAAGGCCCGATACTTACATTTCTGATATGGCTGCAGTTCATTATTGATGCCTTTCTGCCTATCCTTCCGGTTCCTGAGCTCACACCCGCAACATATTTATCTGTCAACTGATCGATCTTGCTTATTGCTGATATCCTGTGTCTGTACAGGGCTATAATATACGCCTGGTGGGCAGTAAGCCTGTCCCATATCTTAACGGCCCTGGCGCCAGTCTCATTAAGCACGGCAACGCTTGTACCGTTTCCGAAAGAGGTGACACTCTCCGTATGGATCTTACCGCAGTTTCTGATAACAACCTCATCCTCAATAATATAATTAGCAATATAGTCCCTTACATTATATATCGACACATTATCCCCTATTGTACAGTTGTGCAGATGAGCATTTATGATTCCCGATTCAATTGTGACCCCCGATTCGTCGATAAAGTTTTCTGAGAAGAGACCAAGCTTTATGCTTCCTGAAAAATTGACATTCCGGCATCCTTTGGGATCAAAGCCTTCTTTTACAATTACATCGTCCCAATTCCCGGAAATGCAGTTGCCTGCCTCAAGGACAGATATCTCGCCCTGAGAGAGCGCCCTGTAGGGTGACTTTTTACTCATCGCGGGACTATTTTTTGATCATTCAACGGTTACCGACTTCGCGAGGTTGCGCGGCTGGTCAACATCACATCCTCTCAGTACCGCTATATGATAAGACAGAAGCTGGAGAGGTATGACTGCCAGTAGTCCGGAAAAGGCAGGGATTGTTACCGGCACTTCAAGGACATAGTCGGCAATTTTGGCTATTGTGGTATCTCCTTCCGACACTATTGCAATTACCTTCCCCTTCCTTGCCTTTATCTCCTGGATATTGCTTGCAATTTTATCATAAGTGCTATCCCTTGTTGCAACAACAACGACAGGCATGTTTTCATCAATGAGCGCGATGGGGCCATGTTTCATTTCAGCGGCCGGGTATCCTTCAGCATGTATATATGAGATCTCTTTAAGCTTGAGGGCGCCCTCCAAGGCTACAGGGAAAAGGTACCCCCGGCCAAGGTAGAGTGCGTTTTTTGAACTTTTTATCATCTCTGCCAGTGCAAGAGCCTTGTCATTTACCTTCAGAGCCATTTCCATTTTGGAGGGTATCAGCACAAGCTCATCAATAAGCTCATGGTATGCCTGATCCGATACTATCCCTTTCCTGTGTCCGATATCGAATGCCATCATGGCGAGTACGATGATTTGAGTTGTGAATGCTTTCGTTGAGGCAACGCCTATCTCCGAACCTGCATGAGTGTAGACACCGGCATCGGTCTCTCTTGGTATTCCCGAACCGACAACATTACAAATACCTATAACCCTTGCCCCCTTCTCGCGGGCCAGTTTTATAGCTGCCAGCGTATCGGCCGTCTCTCCGCTCTGGCTTATTGCAATTACAATATCGCCCTTATTAATCACCGGATTCCTGTACCTGAATTCAGAGGCATATTCAACCTCGACAGGTATTCTTGTAAATTCTTCAAAGACATATTCACCAAGGAGGCCTGCATGCCAGGATGTTCCGCACGCGATAATTATTATTTTCTCCGCCTTTGTCATATCCTCAATTACATCGCGCAGCCCGCCAAGTCTCAAGCCTGAATGATCGGGAAGTATTCTTCCCCTGAAGGTGTCCTGTATGGCTCTTGGCTGTTCAAAGATCTCCTTCAGCATGAAATGGGCATATCCCTCCATGTCCACTTCACCCATCTTGATATCGACCTCTTTCACCTCAGGCTGGACCGTCTGGCTCCTCAGAGTCCTGATAGTTATCTCATTTTTTTTGATTATAGCAAGGTCATCATCTCTCAGGTAGATAACCTTCTGGGTATATTCAACAATGGGGGTGGCATCTGATGCGATGAAATTCTCACCGTCACCAACCCCGATAACAAGGGGACTACCTTTTTTTGCAGCGTAGATCCTGTCCTTTTCTACGGGACAAAGAATTGCGAGGCCGTACGCGCCTTCCAGGCTGCCGAGTGCAGTAATTATAGCCTGTTCCGGGGAGAGGTTTCCCTCAAGATAAAGATGTTCCATCAGGTTGGCAATAACCTCTGTATCGGTTTGGCTCTTGAAAACAACGCCCCTGTTTTCAAGGTGCTTCTTCAGCCTTAAATAGTTTTCAATTATCCCATTATGAACAACTATGAAATTGCCCTGGTAGGAAACCTGGGGATGTGCATTTACTTCGTTTGGTTCGCCATGCGTTGCCCAGCGGGTATGACCAATTCCTACGGACCCTTCGAAAGCGGCGGAGCCTACCAGATCTTCAAGCTCCTTAACCCTGCCTTTGCATTTGAAAACTGAGGCTTCACCGTTCAGAATAGCCAAACCAGCAGAATCATATCCGCGATATTCAAGTCGCTTTAGTCCGGTAATGATTATTTCTCTTGAAGATTTCGAACCGATGTAACCAATAATTCCGCACATAATAGTATATTATTAACATAATGTGCAAAGGTAACAAAGTTGGACCACAAAAGGTTCACTAAAATCAGAACCGGGTATAAACAATGGTAAATTTCGGCGGATATTTGGAGCCGACAGACTTCAAAATAGCGTTGTTGTATTCACCGATCGGAAGATATATTTCAACTTCCGGCTTGTCAATTTTTCCGTCAAGGTACTGCTGAACAAATGCGGCTATATTAAACGAGTAAGTGGATGTAGTTGAATTGAATGACCCGTCGAAAAATGAGACACTAATGGTATAATCAGGGACATTGAACTTCGCAGTGTCGCCTGAGTTATATTTAAGATAGATCCTCGAAGGAACGGTTGTTGATTTGTAAGTGACCCCGTCAAGAAAGGTGGTAAATGTGATCCTGGCCTTATTAATTGAAATGGGCATCAGGGTCTTGAGGCCATCAAGCCCTGTCAGCTTAATAAGTGTATAGTCTCCATATAAGCTCTGGGCACAGGCGATTGTATCCGTTACATTGTCGTTGACATGGTTTATCTTCTTGTCAGGATCGGCAGTAGAAGGATCGTGAAAATACCTGTTATAGCGTGCACTGTTGTTGTTTATGACAAAGTCGTAATTGAGACCAGCCTTAGCCTGTGTATGATAAAAGACCCTTATAAAAAACTGGTCAGACAAGGGGTTGAATACCAATAACTGCGGAATTGAAGGATAGCCGCCTTTTGAATTTGACTTTACAAGCGCCCCTACTGTAACATAGATCCCCTTGAAAAAATTTCTGAAGTCGGTGTCGGTCCCGAGCTGGTTTAGCCTTAGGGTGTCTCTCAAAAGATATTCCCCGAATGATGTGGGAAGGACGGCTGAAAAATCCTGGATAGTATCCTTTGTAACGGCACCAAGGGCAAAGCTGCCAATGAACATTCCCGTTTTAGGGGTTCTTTTAGAATAATAGATTGAATCGGGATATAGCATTTCGGTTACCTCATAAAGTGCGATTACCGGCTTATATGTCAGATCGCCCTTTACCCCTGAGACCCCAAAATACAATCTGACTGAATCAACTGTAGGAACTCCGCCGGGCCAGGCCTGGGTAAGTCGCAGCTGTGCAACAAAATCACTGAAGGTATTGCCATAATAGGGATCATGAAGGCCTCCCAGGAATGACAAGGTAAGTCTCGACGAAATGACACTGTCGGGATACATGTTATATGTACTGAAATTAACTGTGTCTGATTTCAGCTTTGTAAAATCCCCGGCAGGCAGCAGATCCACCCCGATCTGGGTTGAATTCTCGGTGCATGAGCTTATCAGCAATAAAACCGGAAGCAGAAAAAGTAAGAGTCTATTGGATTTCAGAAATTTTGCGGCAGACTTTCTGCTGAATTTTTTCAGTTCAGGATAATAACTTGTCATAAAAATCATTATAGGCATCAACATACTCCGATTCATCCTTATACTCCAGCATCGGTTTGCCGGTTGTTTCAATATATTTAGTCAGATCCGCATTTATCTTCTCGCTTCCGATAATGATACCGTCGGAATTTTTTATTGCCAGCTTTGAAACGTTTACAAAATCAGGCTTCTTAACCAGCTTCAGGTTATCACCGTCTATCCCGTCGTAGCGGAGCTTATCCGCGAACGTAGTTCTAAACGGGTTTTTGAAATCATTATTATAAACCGAATAAACTATTTTAAAATTATGGAAGAGTGGATCATCATTGTAAATATTCCTAAGGTAAACAGGAACGAGTGATGTCATCCATCCATGACAATGAACAATGTCGGGAGCCCATCTCAGCTTTTTGACTGTCTCTATCACTCCTCTCGCAAAGAAAAGGGCACGTTCATCATTATCTTCGAATTCATTACCTGATGAATCGGTTACAATATGTTTTCTCTGAAAATAGTCGTCGTTGTCAATAAAATAGACCTGCATCCGGGCACTCTGGATAGATGCGACCTTAATTATCAGCGGATGGTCGGTATCATCAATAATCAGGTTCATACCCGATAGCCGGATAACCTCATGCAGCTGGTTTCTCCTTTCATTGATACAGCCATACCGCGGCATAAATGTGCGAATCTCTTTTCCCCTTTCCTGGATGCCCTGCGGCAGATATCTCCCTATTTTTGATAATTTTGTTTCAGCAAGATAGGGAGTGATCTCCTGGGAAATGAACAATACCTTTTTGCTTTCCATTTAACCTGCCTGGATAATTCATTTCATTCAGCTTGCAAAGGTAGTAAATAATATTGAGATATAGATATTTTTGTACTTTCAAGCTTTTTATTGCCAGCCTTTCAGCTGATGAAAAAAATCAAACAAGGTTTGCATAATATGACAAAAATGAAAAGGGTAAACAGAATAAAAGAGGTAAAGGATCTTCTTGCTTCAGCCAGCAGGAGACCCGTTGGATTTGTTCCCACAATGGGCGCACTGCACAGTGGGCATATATCGCTTGCAGAGAATGCTGTCAAAGCCTGTCCGCAGGTTGTTGTAAGCATATTTGTTAACCCCACCCAGTTTAACGATCCTGAAGATCTCAAAAACTACCCGAGGAATATTGAAGCTGATATTGATCTCCTCTCAACCGTTCTCAGGGAGAACGACATACTCTTCACCCCCGGTGTGAATGAGATTTATCCCGAACCGGACAAAAGGGTGTTTGCATTTGGCAACCTTGAAAAAGTGATGGAGGGGGAACACAGACCCGGTCATTTCAATGGTGTCGGGCAGGTAGTGTCAAAACTTTTTGATATTGTTAGACCCGACATGGCATTCTTCGGGCAGAAGGATTTCCAGCAGCTGACAATAATCAGGGAGCTTGTAAGAATGACAAAAAGCAGTGTAGATATTATAAGCTGCCCCATAGTAAGGGAAAAAGACGGCCTAGCCATGAGCAGCAGGAATATACTGCTGGAACCGGCAATCCGGAAAGAGGCAGGCATAATATTCAGAACAATAAATTCTGCCGCTGAGAGGCTCCTTAAAACTGATATTCCTACTCTTAAAAGAGAGGTCCGGGTGGCTATAAACAGCACACCGGGTTTCGCTCTTGAATATTTTGAGATAGCCGACGACGCGGAGCTGAAACCGCTCTTGTCAGCCTCGGGTCTCATACCCGGCAGGAAATACTATGCCTGTATAGCGGTAAGAGCAGGTAAAATAAGGCTCATAGATAATGTCGAAATTCCGTTGGTGTGAATCAAAAGGTTATTTAACTTTGCATCTGGCTGCAAATGTAAATTGCTGAATCATGTTTATTGAAGTAGTAAAGTCGAAAATTCATAATGTCTCTGTAACCGAAGCAAATCTGAATTATATAGGAAGCATCACAATAGATGAAGATCTGATGGATGCCTCCGCGATATTGGAGAATGAAAAGGTTCAGGTTGTAAATATTAATAACGGGGAGCGCCTCGAAACTTACGTTATAAGAGGTGTCAGGGGTTCCGGAAGTATCTGCCTGAACGGGGCTGCTGCAAGAAAGGTTGCAGTGGGAGATGTCGTTATAATAATCTCTTACGCATCAATGACACCCGATGAGGCAAAATCATTCAGGCCCAGAATTGTCTTTCCCGATACCAACACGAATAAACTTCTCTGAGTTTGAAAAAGAATATAATCAAGTTCCTTAAGTTTTTTGCATTTCTTGTCCTGGGACTGCTTCTGCTTTGGCTTGCCTTCCGCAACATCAATTTCAGCAAGCTTGCAACCGGGCTGAAGGAGGCCAGATATATCTGGCTGATCCTTTCAATACTATTTGCCACTTTTGCATATTTGAGCCGGGCGCGAAGATGGAAGCTGCTGATACAGCCTCTCGGTTACAATCCTAAACTCAGGAATGCCTTTTTTGCCATGATGACGGGCTACCTGGCAAACATGGCACTCCCCCGCATAGGCGAAATATCAAAATGCGTTGCCCTTGGAAGAAAGGAAAATATACCTGTCGATCAGCTTATCGGAACTGTTGTTGTGGAAAGGACCATTGACTTTTTCTCCCTTGCAACAATTATGGTAATTATGATCTTTGTTGAAAAGGGGATACTTGGCCCCTTCCTCCTCGACAATATCTTCACGCCTATCCAGCACAGAGTCGTTGCCATTTTCGGATCGGCAATTATATTCTGGATCCTTATTCTCTTTGCAGTTTTCCTGATACTATTTATTGTGTATATGCTCCGCAAGAGGCTAGTGAAAATCAGATTTTTTGCAAAGCTTTTCCTTGCCGGAAGAGGTATCATTCACGGGCTTAAGACAATTGCGAAACTAAAGCGCAGATGGGAGTTTGCTTTCCATACTGTGTTCATCTGGATAAACTATTTCCTCATGACCTGGGTTGTTGTATTCGCCGTAAAGGCCACTTCACATCTCGATGTCGCTGACGGCTTGTTTCTTCTTGTAGTAGGCGGCCTTGCAATGACGGCACCGGTTCAGAGCGGCCTTGGGGCCTTCCATTTTATTGTTTCAAGGGCCCTTCTGGTCATCTATGGCATAAGCACCGAGGACGGACTCGTTTACGCCATTCTTGCTCACGAGTCGCAGCTGATCTTTGGTGCAATCGTCGGGATCTATTCATTTTATGCCCTCCTGAAGAAGGACCCGGGACTGACACCGTTGGATGATACAGGATTAATTGAAAAGATCCCCTAATGTCCTTTAGTGTCCCTTTGTGATAACCTTTGATTCCTTAGCGGTCGATTTTTCTTATTACCACAAAGGACTTAAAGTACAATACAAAGTTTCTCAATGGAAGAAAAGAGAATATTTCATTCAAGAATAAAAAATGGCCAAATCCAAAACTGTTTACTTATGCCATAACTGTGGCGCCGAATCAGCCAAATGGATCGGCCGGTGCCCCTCATGCGGCGAGTGGAATACATACCACGAAGAGATAATTGTTCCTTCATCCCCTGCTGCACAGCCGTTTGCCGGCGACAGGGGGAAAAAGAAACCCGAACTCCTCGACAGCATAAGCTCTGATGAAAAATCGAGACAGAAGACAGGAATATCGGAACTCGACAGGATACTGGGAGGCGGAATGGTAGGAGGATCGCTTATCCTTCTCGGAGGAGAGCCAGGCGTTGGAAAATCGACACTCGCCCTGCAGCTTGCCCTCTCGCAGAAAACCAGGAAAGTACTTTATGTATCAGGAGAAGAGAGCGAAGAGCAGATAAGCCTCCGGGCAAAAAGGATTAAGAAATCAAATCCTGAATGCTATATCCTGAGCGAAACCGAACTTGAAAACATCCTCTCCCATTCCGAAAACCTGAAGCCCGACATTATAATTATTGATTCTATCCAGACTATACATACCGGAATGCTTGAATCGTCGGCAGGCTCGGTATCACAGGTGCGGGAATGCGCCGCGCTTCTCCTGAAGTATTCAAAGATCACGGGAGTGCCGGTTTTCCTTATCGGGCATATTACAAAGGATGGCACACTGGCCGGACCAAAGGTGCTCGAGCATATTGTTGACGTGGTGCTTTACTTTGAGGGAGATAATAATTATGTTTTCAGGATACTCCGGTCGGTGAAGAACAGGTTCGGATCAACTTCCGAAATAGGGATCTTCGAGATGCTCGAATCGGGGCTGCGCGAAGTTGATAATCCGTCGGAGATGTTCATTAATCAGCACGATGAAGCGCTAAGCGGTGTTGCCATCGCTGCAACAGTTGATGGCATCAGGCCATTCCTCATCGAGGCACAGGCCCTTGTAAGCAGTGCTGTTTACGGGACGCCGCAGAGAAGCTGTACGGGGTTCGATGTGAGAAGGCTCAATATGCTTCTTGCTGTACTCGAGAAGAGAGCCGGATTCAGACTAGGCGTTAAGGATGTATTTCTGAATATAGCAGGGGGTATAAAGGTGAGCGACCCGGCGATCGACATGGCTATTCTGGGATCGGTGCTCTCCTCTAACCTCGATATTCCTATCCCAAGGGATACCTGCTTTGCCGGAGAGGCCGGACTATCGGGAGAGATCAGGCCTGTTTCAAGGATAGAGCAGAGGATCAGGGAATCTGCCAAAATGGGATTTAAAAGGATCTTTATTTCACAGTTTCACCGAAACCTGACAATTAATGAACCAGGCATCAGGGTCGTACAGGTTGGCAGGATTGAGCATCTAGTCAAACAGCTCTTCGCCTGAAACCTTAGTATCTTTCAACGTAATTTCCCCTGCGTGAAGTTGATTTCTTCACCTTATCGCAGTCGAGCTCCATATTGAATCCTGCAGGACGTTCAAATATATCTGACTCCATGTTGCTGAACTGCGGATCGGCGTACAGCTTCTGGAGGAATAGTCCGTATATAGGAAGGGCAATAACCGCACCCTGCCCCTCATCAAGAGTTTCAAAATGGATGCTCTGGTCCTCCCAGCCGCTCCATACCCCTGCAACAAGGTTTGGCACGACTCCCATAAACCATCCATTCCCATGGTTCTGTGTCGTTCCCGTCTTGCCTCCTATCTGGTTTGTAAGCTTATATGTATATCTCAGTCCGATTCCTGAACCCTCGGTTACAACTCCCTGAAGCAGGTTGAGCATCAGGTATGCCTGATCCTCGCTTATAACCTCCTCGACCTTTGGAGTAAATGACGATATAAGATTTCCGTTCCGGTCTTCAATTCTTGTAACATACATTGGTCTTGTATAGACCCCCTTGTTTGCAAACGTGCCATAGGCCCCCACCATCTCTTCGAGTGAGATATCCGAGGTCCCGAGGAATATTGAAATAACCGGATCTATAAAGCTTCTTATTCCCATCCGGTGCATCAGTTCGACAACAGCCTGGGGTGTGAACCGGGTCATGAGCCAGGCAGAGATATAATTCTCCGATTTTGCAAGACCCCACTTCAGCGTTACCCATTTGCCATGGAAAGCTTTCGGCCCCGAGCTCCTTGGCTTATATGTTGAATCCTTCCCGTCAATCCTTACTTCAAATGTCCTTGGAATATTTTCAACTTCATAGCAGGGGGAATATCCATCCTGCATGGCTAGGGTATAAAGGAAAGGTTTTATCGTACTTCCTACCTGGCGCTTTTGCTCAGTTACGGCGTCATACTTGAAGTATCTGAAATCGGGTCCGCCTACGTAAGCTTTTACATTCCCGTTATGCGGATCCTCGACCATGAATGCTGAACGCATTATATATTTATAGTATTTGATCGAATCAAGGGGAGTCATAACTGTATCCCTCTCCCCTTTCCATGAAAAGATCTTCATCCTGACAGGAGTATTGAATGCAAGCGTTATTGAATCTTCAGGCATCTTTCTCCTTATCATTGATCTGTACCTGTCGGTCGTTTTTATGGTCCGCTGAATGATATCCTCGATCTCCTTTTTATTTAGGTCGTCGGAATATGGAGGATTCTTCAGTCTCTTTGCCACCTTGTAAAATGATGGCTGAATATCCTTCGAGAGATGTTCTGTCAGAGCCTCCTCAGCGTATTTCTGCATCCTGGAGTTTATTGTCGTATATATCTTTATCCCGTCCCTGTAAAGGTTATAATTCGTTCCGTCAGGCTTTTTATTTTTCCTGCACCATCCGTAAAGCGGGTTGTTCTCCCACTGCCAGAGTGCATCCTTATACTGATCATCGTAAGCGAACATCCGCCTGTCGGGTTCGTACTTTATCATTGTTGTGCGGATAAACTCGCGGAGGTAGGTTGCAAGGCCAAGGTTATGATCCTCCTCCTGGAAGTCGAGTGAAAGCGGAAGTTTCCTGAGCGAATCGGCCTGACCCGGATCGAGGTATCCATATTTTACCATCTGTGTAAGGACGACATTGCGTCGCTTGAGAGTCTGGTCCGGCCTTTTTATAGGATTGAAGTATGCAGAGTTCTTTAGCATCCCGACAAGCATGGCAGATTGTTCTATGGTCAGTGAATCGGGGGCCTTATTGAAATATATCTGTGCGGCCGACTTAATGCCAACTGCCTTGTTGACGAAATCAAAGGAGTTAAGATACATTGTTATTATCTCCTCCTTTGTATAATTCTTTTCAAGCTTTACTGCTGTGTACCATTCCTTGAATTTTGATACTCCGAGATTCAGTTTCTGTCTTATCCTTCCGTACTGGATGCTGTCTCCCTCCCTTGTTTTAAAAAGGTTTTTTGCAAGCTGCTGGCTGATGGTACTTCCTCCTCCTGCTTCCTGTCCAAGAATGACCGATCTCACAATTGCCCTGCCAAGTCCTCTGATATCAATGCCGGAATGTCTGTAGAATCTAATATCCTCGGTCGCGAGAAGCGCATTTATTATATTAGGAGAAATATTCTTATATTCTGTCCAGGTCCTGTTCTGAAAATAGTACTTCCCAAGAAGCACGCCATCCTCTGAATAGACTTCAGCTGCGAGGTTGTTCTCGGGGTTTTCAAGTTCTTCGAATGTCGGCATGGGGCCCAGCTTCTCTTTCGAGATAAGTACGAACAGGACGATGATCAAAACTATCGGGAGAGAGAAAAGTGACCAGAACCAGATCAGATATTTTCTGTTATCGGAATTACCTTTCATATAGACACACAGGTTTGCGCCAAAAATAGTAAATAATAAAGAATCTTAACGGTTTATTTTGAAGATTGGTACCTAATTGATTTACTTTGTCACGTTTTTTACGAACTAATTTTTGCTTAAATGATCGAGAATCTTGTAATTGTTGAGTCGCCCGCAAAAGCAAAAACGATCGAGAAGTTCCTTGGAAAGGATTTCAGGGTTGTTTCGAGTTTTGGACATATCAGAGACCTTTCAAAAAAGAACCTGGGTATAGATATTGAAAAGGATTTTACCCCGGACTATGAGGTCCCGAAGGAAAAGGCCAAAGTAGTAAATGAGCTTAAAAAAGCAGCAGCAGAATCCAATACAATCTGGATAGCATCTGATGAGGACCGTGAAGGAGAAGCAATTGCATGGCACCTTATAATGGTTCTTGACCTTGATCCGCTTACAACTAAAAGAATTGTTTTTCACGAAATAACAAAAGAGGCGATCTCTGAAGCCATTCAGAGTCCGAGGACAGTTGACATGAATCTGGTCAACTCACAGCAGGCAAGAAGGATACTCGACAGGCTGGTAGGATTTGAGATCTCCCCCGTTCTCTGGAAAAAAGTCCAGCCCTCTCTTTCTGCCGGCAGGGTGCAATCTGTTGCCGTAAGGCTTATAGTTGAAAGGGAGAGGGAGATAATAGCTTTCAGATCCGAATCATCATTCAGGGTTACAGCTATATTCCTTACCTCGAAGGGCAAGGAAAATTCTATAGTAAAAGCTGAGGCTGCCAAGAAATTTGCCACCGAGGAGGAGGCCAGAAAGTTCCTTGAGCTTTGTGCCGGGGCAGATTACACAATAAACTCGATATCTGTAAAACCCGGGACCAGGTCGCCGGCTCCCCCTTTTACGACATCAACCCTTCAGCAGGAGGCTTACCGCAAGCTGGGCTTCTCAGTATCGCAGACAATGTCTGTGGCACAAAAGCTTTATGAGGCCGGAAAGATAACCTATATGCGTACCGACTCCACAAATCTTTCGAAACTTGCGCTCGTCAAGTCAAAGGAGGTGATTGTTGCCGAATACGGCGAGAACTATTCAAAGACAAGGCAGTTCAAGACAAAGTCGAAAGGGGCACAGGAGGCACACGAAGCTATTCGACCCGCATATCCTGATAAAGAGGATGTGGGCGGCACGAAGCAGGAAAAAATGCTTTATGACCTCATATGGAAAAGGACAATCGCATCGCAGATGGCTGATGCCAAAGTTGAAAGGACTAACATTTCGATCGGGATGAGCAACTCTCCGTTCGGCTTTACTGCAACTGGCGAGGTAATCGTTTTCGACGGATTCCTGAGGGTATATTCTGAATCGGCCGACTCAGACAATACTGACGATGAAAGATATGTCATTCCACCGGTTAAGAACGGAATGACGCTCTTCTACGACAAAATAACGGCTACCGAAAGATTTACCCTTGCTCCGCCACGTTACACTGAAGCAAGCCTTGTTAAGAAACTTGAAGAGCTCGGGATAGGGCGTCCTTCAACATATGCCCCGACCATTTCAACCATTCAGAATCGTGGCTATGTAGCCAAGGAAGATCGTCCGGGAGAAAAAAGGAAGATCCGTTCAATGATCCTCTCCGCCGGAACTATAGAGTCGACAGGAAAATCTGAAATTGCAGGCAAGGAAAAATCAAAGCTCTTCCCTAAAGATATCGGAATGATCGTTAATGACTTTCTTACTGAGAACTTCAGGGATATAGTTGACTTCAATTTTACCGCCGATGTTGAGGAGCAGTTCGATAAGGTGGCAGACGGTGAAATAAAATGGACCGGAATGCTGAAGAAATTCTATACCCCATTCCATAAAACCGTTGAGAACGCCCTGGAGAAAAAGGACAAGAAAACAGGTGTAAGGATCCTTGGCAATCATCCTGAGACCGGAGAGCCCATCTCGGTAAAAATGGGCCGTTACGGACCCGTTGTACAGGTAGGTGAATCGACAAATGATAATAAGCCAAAGTTTGCAAGTCTTCTTAAGAACCAGCTTATAGAAACAATCACACTCGAAGATGCCCTGCAGCTCTTCCGTCTTCCGAGGTCGCTCGGAGAACATGATGGCGATGAGATGGTTGTCGGCATTGGTAAGTTCGGACCCTATGTAAGGTATAAGAGCAAGTTCTATTCACTGAAGAAAGGTGTAGATGATCCTTATACTTTAACCCTTGAAAGAGCGCTTGAAATCATCCAGGAGAAGAATGACAACGAGAAACAGAAAGTGATAAACGACTTCGGCGAGATAAAGGTTCTGAACGGAAGATACGGGCCATATCTTTCATCGGGCGGTAAAAACTTCAGAATACCAAAAGGCACTGATCCTGCAGCTCTTAAAAAGGAGGATTGTGAGAAGATCATCGGAAATAACACTAAAACAAAGTCGTGATGGTGAACCTGAATGACTATATTGATCCTGTCAGTATTGAAAAAAACAATCATGGCCATCTTACCGGATCAGCATGCTTCTCACATAATATTGTCATTCATACGGAGAATACACCAATCGGGGATTTAGGCCGCTTCAGGATAGCAATTCTCGGAGTTCCTGATGGGAGAAATTCTCCTTCGGAAAGCTCCTCAGGGGGGCCCGACTCGATAAGGGATTGTCTCTACCAGCTTTCACGCATACCCGGAAAATCAAGGATAATCGACCTTGGTAATATGAAGAAGGGTGTCACATTCAGCGACACACTTGCCGGACTCGCGGATATTCTGACGTCTCTCAGGCAGGAGAATGTCTTTCCATTACTGATCGGGGGAAGCAGTGCACTCATAACTGCTGTCGACAGGAGTTTTTCCTCAACAAAGACTCCTTATACAATGGCTACTGTTGATTCCAGGATAGATTTTCAGCATGAGCGGAAAGAGGCTGATTCATCGAACTATCTTAACCATATAATTTACAACAGTAAAAGTACGCTTGAGCACTTCATCAATATTGGATATCAGACCTATCTGAATGATCAGCAGACAATTAACAGACTTCTGAAGCGAAGGGCAGAGCTTGTAAGGATAGGCGATGTACGTCAGGCAATCCACCTGACCGAACCTCTGCTGAGGGATTCCGATGTTGCCGTTTTTGATATTTCGGCCGTGAGGCAGTCTGATGCGCCGGGTACCTCATCTCCGTCTCCAAATGGATTTTATGGCGAAGAAATTTGTCTTCTCGCAAGGTATGCCGGGATATCGGACAACCTGAAGGTATTCGGACTTTTCGAAGCTGATCCCGGCTTCGATACCAGGAACCAGACGACCGGTCTTGCCGCGCAGATCATATGGTTCTTTCTTGAGGGATTTGCGCAGAAGCAGTATGAATCTCCTGCTTCAGATGATTCAAGATCAGGCCGTTTCATAAAATATCACGTAAGGGTTACGGACCTTGAGGATGACCTGATTTTTGTAAAAAGCAATCTAACCGACAGGTGGTGGATCGAGATCGGCACCGGGAACGGAACCTCAAGGTATGTTGCCTGCTCTCAAGAAGATTATCTCAGGGCAAACAGGAATGAAGTTCCTGACAGATGGATCAACGCATCTGAGAGGATCAAACCATAATTTTACCCCCTTTATCTATAACATTTTTTCGTTTGTCTCGTTATAAGGATAAGCTCATCAAAAGAGCGGATCTTATAGTTAAATAAATATTTATAAATTTGTTTGCCTTTTATATTTTTATTTATTTTACTGGTTCATCAAATGCGGTTGGCTCAGGTAGGTGAAGAAATGAAAAAGCTAAAAATTACATTTCTTTTTTTAATTATAATTGCTGCCGATTCTTTCGGTCAGCAGGATCCTACTTTCAGCCAGTACATGTTCAATGCACTTGCCTATAATCCAGGCTATTCGGGCATAACCGGCATGTTTTGCGCTACGGCGGATACAAGGCAGCAATGGGTGGGATTCAACGGGGCCCCCACTACAACTGTTTTCAATATCAGTGCCCCGGTTTCACCCTTCCATATTAAAAGCGGAGTCGGGCTGAATGTTGAAAGCGACAAGCTTGGTTTTGAAAAAGATATTATTCTTTCGGGAACCTACTCATACCTGATGGATCTCGGACAGGGGAAACTTGGCCTTGGATTGAATGTCGGGATGCTTAATACAACACTTACTCCCACCTGGCTGATACCCAGCGGAGATTCTCATACACCGGCTTCCGGCGATCCTCTTATACCCGAAGTTAAAGAGAGTTATGTTGCCTTCGATATGGGGCTGGGCGCCTATTACCTCTCAGACAAATATTATGCGGCACTTTCTGTTACGCATTTAAATCAGCCTAAAATTAAATTTACTAAAGGAACCCCCTATTTCAGCAGGCATTATTATTTTACAACAGGCTATACTTTACAGCTTCCTAATCCTGCTCTTGAACTTCTGCCTTCTTTCTTTGCGTACAGTGATGGGAAGATTCTGCAAATGTCTGTAAATGCACTTGTCAGGTACAATAAAAAAGTATGGGGTGGCGTTTCCTACAGGGCCGGGGATGCACTTATAGGGATTTTCGGCATAGAACTTTATAACGGTATCAGGATTGGTTACTCGTATGATTTTACGCTCAGCGATATCAGAAAAAGCTCAACCGGATCGCATGAATTTATGGTTAGCTATTGCTTTGATTTTGGCGCGGGCAAAAGCCCGATGAGATATAAAAGTATCAGATTTTTATGAATATTTAAAAAAAAATAACTTACTTGCAATATAAATCCTAACGCATTATGAAAAAGGTGATTCTTATTGGTCTTGTCACGATTGTCCTGTTAAGTGGTTGTGGTTCCTCAAACAACGGGGAGCTTACGGGTGTTATGGGCAGAAAGAAGTTTTTTGAGCCCGAACCATTCCAGATGGCATTCATACCTGCCGGAAGTTTCGTGATGGGTCCAAGCGATCAGGATGCATTCTTTGCACAGAATTCTGTTTCAAAGACAGTTACTGTAGAAGCTTTCTGGATGGATCAGACTGAGATTTCAAATAACAAATATCGTCAGTTTGTATATTACGTTCGCGACTCCATTCTGAGAACAAAGCTCGGCCGTGCAGGAAATGTTCCTGACCGTAACTATTTCGTTGTAGATAAAGACGGTAACGTTGTTACACCGAATGTTATAAACTGGGATGAGAAGATCGATCCTGAAGAAGATAACACAAAGGCAGTTATCGATTCAATGTATTATCCTCCCGAAGAGAGGTTCAACGGCAAGAAAGAGATTGACTCCAGAAGACTGAACTATTCGTATTTCTGGGTTGATTACAAACAGGCTGCTGCAGTTCCCTACAAGCAGGATTATAAAGCCGGTTCAGGTGCCTATAACGGACAGGCTACCAACCTTGAAGGCGTTCGCGCAAAAGTTTCTAACCGCTCGGCTTTTATTCAGCACGATATCATTAATGTTTATCCCGATACACTTTGCTGGATCAGGGACTTCACATACTCTTTCAACGATCCCCAGGCATCAATTTATTTCTGGCATCCTTCATTCGACGATTATCCGGTTGTTGGCGTTTCCTGGGTACAGGCAAGGGCATTCAGTATCTGGAGAACTGATTATATGAACACCTATCTCAGGAAAGACGGAATTCCCGACGTGCAGGCCTACAGACTTCCGACTGAAACAGAATGGGAATATGCAGCAAGAGGTGGCCTCGATCTTTCAATGTATCCCTGGGGAGGCCCTTATACAAGGAACTACAAAGGCTGCTTCCTTGCAAACTTCAAACCGCTTCGCGGAAACTATGTTGACGACGGATCTGTTTACGCACAGAAAGTTGGATCATACGAACCCAACGAATACGGATTGTATGATATGGCAGGCAACGTTGCAGAATGGACCTCAACTGCATATCAGCCTTCAGCTTATATCTTCACCCACGACCTGAACCCGAATTACGAATATAACGCAAAGCCACAGGATCCTTCTATTATGAAACGTAAGGTTATAAGAGGCGGTTCATGGAAAGATATTGCATATTATCTTCAGACAAGTTCAAGAGATTTTGAATATCAGGATTCAACAAAATCATATGTCGGTTTCCGTAATGTCAGATCTTATATCGGTGTAAATTAAATAACCCTAAAACAATCAGTTATATGAGCCTAGCAGAATTAGTTCAAAGCAGTGGTTGGAAGAACTTCATCGCCAAACTTTATGGTTTAGGAGCTTCCGTCGTTATTATCGGTGCACTGTTCAAAATACAGCACTGGCCATTTGCAGGGACCATGCTTACAGTAGGTCTTTGCACTGAGGCAATCATCTTCTTTTTCTCAGCATTCGAACCGTTACACGAAGAAGTGGACTGGACACTTGTGTATCCTGAACTCGCTGGAGTTCCAGAGGAAGAAGGCGAATTACCGGCTCACGGCAAACATCGTGGCGGCGGCGGCGTAAGTGGCGGCGGTTATGTAGGCGGTGGTGCCGGTTCTGCAGCTCTTGCTAAATTTGACGAGATGCTTGAAAAAGCAGAGATCACTCCCGACCTCTTCCAGAAACTGGGCGTCGGAATGAAGAAGCTTAGCGAAGCCACGGCAAACATGAATGCAATGGGCGACGTCTCTGCAGCCTCAACAAAATACATGAATACAATTAAATCCGCTGACGATTCCCTCGGCAAACTTTCTGATTCATATCAGTCAACAGCCAAGGTTATTAACGAAACCGGATCAAACTATAAAAATATTGCTGACTCACTTTCAGTTATAGAGGTAGGTGGAAAATCATACCAGCAGCAGCTCGAATCGCTTAACAAGAACCTTTCAGCACTGAACGCCGCATATGAACTTCAGGTCAAGGGTGCAGGAGAACATAATAAGGAATCTGAAGCTCTCTACAAAGGAGTCCAGACCCTTATGAAGGATCTTGCTGATTCTGCAGGCGATACAAAAAAATACCGCGAACAGGTAAGTAAACTCAATGAGAACTTAACAGCATTGAACAACGTTTACGGAAATATGCTTGCTGCCATGAACGTTAAATAGACGTGACATCATTTTCTATAACTAACTAAACTAACTGAAAAATGGCTCACGAAAGGCTATCTCCGCGGCAAAAGATGATCGGTATGATGTACCTGGTACTTACCGCCATGCTTGCCCTCAACGTATCCAAGGAGGCCGTGGAAGCATTCAAAAAAGTTGATAAAGGTCTTACAAAGACTATTGCAAACTATGTCATAAAGAACAGCATGATCTACGATGCTTTCGAAAAGGCGGCTGCACAGAACCCTACTAAGGCCGGACCTGCCAAGGATAAAGCAATACAGGTCAAACAGAGAGCCGATGAGCTGTTCAACTATATTCAGGATATAAAGATCGAAATAATAAATACTGCAGAGGGACCAAAGAACCTGGCAGTTAAAGGTAAGGAGATTGAAATAGAAGAGGTCAAAAGGATAGACGATAACAATATTCCTTCCCAGATCCTTATCGGTGCCAATTTCAATGGTAAAGCTTTTGCCCTGAAAACACTGCTGGCTTCATACCGCGATGACCTTCGCGAAATGCTCGGCGGCAAAGCCCCCTCGATCGAAGAATCACTGAGAAGTATTTTCAATACCGATGACGAAAAGGAAAGATGGGAAACATTGAATTTCCAGGCTCTCCCACTTGTTGCTGTTATCACCCTGCTCTCGAAAATGCAGGTCGACGTACGCAACGCTGAAACAGATGTTATTACTTTCCTTTACGAACAGATCGATGCCCGTTCATTTAAATTCAATAAAATTATTCCTATCGTTAAACCTACCTCTACTTATGTAATGGTTGGTAATGAGTACCAGGCCGAGGTTTTCCTCTCAGCTGCCGATACAACAATGGCGCCTGACATTAGAATCGGAGCATTTACAACATCTACAAACGCTGATGGTACAAAGAAATACGAAATGGTAGGCAACAATTACCAGACACTTACACCCGACGAGAACGGTCGCGGTAATTATAAGGTGCGCGCCACCAGTATCGGCCCGCAAACATGGGGCGGCCTTATTTCAATCAAGGCTCCAAGCGGCGAAGTGCTTACAATACCTTTCAAGGAAGAGTATGGAGTCGGAGCAAACAGCGTTGTTGTATCAGCAACAGCTATGAACGTACTCTATCTTGGAATTGAGAACCCGATAGATATATCAGTGCCTGGTGTCGGTGCCGACAAGATCAGAGCGGTCATGACAAACGGAACCATTGGCAAGGGCCAGGTTAAGAATTATAAGGGAGAAATATTCCCGGGAAGCTGGGTAGCAACCCCTACTGTTGAAAACACAACAGCTCAGATCGTTGTCAGCGCTGAGATAAACGGGAAAATGCAACAGGCCGGACTTATGAACTTCAGAGTACGGAAGGTTCCCGATCCTTTGACAACATTCGCTACCATATCGGGCGAGGGTGAACAGACAAAGACAGTACTTACTTCACAGCAGGCCTGCTTTGCAACATTAAAGGATTTCGACTTCGACCTGAGATTCACTGTTACTGAATTTACACTTTCATACGATGACAAAGGATTCAACGTAAGCGAAACAAGTAACAGCAACAGGATCACACCTGCCCAGAAAGCTATGCTTGACAGGCTTACCAAAGGGAAGAAGCTCTTTGTTGAAAAAGTAAAAGCAGTCGGACCGGATAAAAAGGAACGCTTACTGAACCCGGTCATTATAAGAGTTAACTAGAACAAAATATCTTTAAAATGAACAGAAAGATTTTACTTGTTGTAATTGGGGCCTCACTGGCCGGAATTTTGAACGGTCAGACTTTCAAGGATATCTATCAGAAATCATTTACTGATAACCAGAAGATACAGTACCCGTACCTGAGAGAAGCAGATGTTCCGTGGTCAAAAAGGATTTACAGGCTCATAGATCTCCGTGAGAAGGAAAATCAGCCACTCTATTATCCTATCAATTCAGTGGGTGACGGTAGAAAGAGCCTGGTGACAATCCTTCTTAATGAGATCAAAAAGGGTACCCTAAACGTTTATGACGGCAAGAGTGAATCAGCCGACACACTTGTCGCCCCCACAACATACAAGGATATTGAGAAACAAATGGGCGCCGGACTTACTCCTGGACAGACTCAGGATATAAACACCCAGCAGATGAAGGATACTATGTATTACAATCCTGCATCTCCACAGGATGTAAAACAGCTTATGGTGTACGAAGAGTGGTATTTTGATAAGAAACTATCTACCCTTAATGTCAGGATAATTGGCATTTGTCCGATATATGTCGGCCTCGACAAAACGACGAAAAGGGTTATCAGGAACAGGCTTTTCTGGGTACGCTATGACGACATCAGGGACATCCTCGCCAAGAAGGAGGCATTCAATCCGAAGAATGATGCACAGAGGCTTACCTTTGATGATCTCTTTATGCAGAGAAGATTCAGCAGCTATATTATCGGCGAATCAAACGTTTACAACGACAGGTTTATCAGTGAGTATTCTGTTGGTAAAGACGGTCTGTTTGAAGCGGAGCGTATCAAGAAGGAGATAGGAGACTGGGAACACGACCTCTGGGAATATTAATATTCTATTATACAATATAAAAGGAGCCGTCTCAAAAGGACGGCTCCTTTATTTAAACTTAAGAACTCTTACTTTCTTTGTCTTGCGGTATTGATGCTGGCGCGGATTTGGCTTCGCCGAGCTCGCCGAACTTATGCTGGCGCGGATTTGAAATCTGTGCCATCTCTTGGAATCCGCTCGGTTGCAATCCGTGCCAATAAAATATTTCATTTATTCTATTTCTTTCCCTTGTTCTTTCTTTGTTCGTCCAAAGACTAAGATGTTCATTTCTTTTGCCCCTCCAAAAGAAATGAACCAAAGAAAAGGAGGCCGGAAACGATAAGTTTGGCCCTCCGCTACGCTCGCTACACATGCCTTGTTGGCGCTACGCTCCGGGCCAAACTTCGCGCCGTTTCCGTTTTGCCACCGCGCTTAGAGTCTTTAGTGGGTATATTTAGTTTCTTTTTTTCTTAGAATATTATAAATAAAGGGATTTCAGACGGCCTCAGAACATTTTGGGTTAAAGCGAATATTTTGAAGTTTGCAGCGGGAAGGAGTTTTACAAGCAACACTGTCTGAGCCCCGTGAGCGCAGTCGGACGGGGCGAGTTGTGTTGCGTGGGCAAACTTCAAAACATGAGCACCAAAATGTTCTGCAGCCTTGAATTTTCTTTGCTTACTTTCTTTGTTTCAAGACAAAGAAAGTAAGATTAAGAAATAAGATTACAGGTAGTCGTCACCTGTCTTTTTCTTTACATCCTCGAGATAATATTTTATATTCTGCTCATGATCCTTCCTTACAATAAGAAGGACATCATCTTCATCAACAACTATATAATCTTTCAAACCCTCAATAACAGCAACCTTGCCATTGGTAATATTTATTACATTTCCACTGATATCGTACGAGAATACATTTCCCCTTACAACGGAGTTGCCACTTTTATCGGCAGTTGAATGCTCATACATGGTACTCCAGGTGCCAAGGTCCGACCAACCTACATCTGCACAAAGCACATATACATTATCTGCCTTTTCCATTATTCCGTAATCAATCGAGATGCTTCTGCAGGATGTATATGTCTGAGCAATAGATTCAGCCTCCTTTTTAGTGCCGAACGCCTTTTGACTATCCTCAAATGACGCATATATATCTGGAAGATACTTTTCAAAAGCCTCCATTATTGATTCAATGTTCCAGATAAATATGCCGGAGTTCCAGAAGAAATCGCCGCTTGCAAGAAATACTTTTGCAAGATCTATATCCGGCTTTTCCGTAAATGTCTTGACTTTCAGCAGCTTCTCATTCCCCGGTGCCGCTATCTTCTTATTTGCCTGAATGTAGCCATATCCTGTTTCAGGCCTGTCGGGAGTTATGCCAAGGGTTAGAAGAGCCTTATTCGAACCGCAGAATTCAAAGGCGGCATTTATAACCTCCCCGAATACATCCTCCTTCTCAATAAGATGATCTGACGGCGTCACCGTGACAACGGCATTTGGGTTTTCGCTTTTAATCCTGAAAATACCATATGCAATACATGGAGCGGTATTCCTTCTCAGAGGTTCTGCAAGAACTTTGTCAGGGTCAATGCCAAGCTGAGCTATAACAAGATGCTTATGCTCCGCACTCGTTACAACAAATATGTTCTTTTCAGGGCATACAGCCTTAAAGCGCCTGAATGTCTGCTGTATGAGTGTTTCACCCTTTCCCAGAATGTCCAGGAACTGTTTGGGTCTCTCCTTCCTGCTAAGCGGCCAGAATCTGCTTCCGACCCCTCCTGCCATAATAAGGACATATCTGTTATTCATAAGCTTTTCGTTACTTTAAGAAAACTTTTGCAAAGATATAATTATTTATCTTTTCGGGTTTTAAAAACCCACAGGGCGGAAATACGGTAAATATTTGTAATTTTATGGCTTGATAAAAAGGTATGTTAAAGTATCTCTTTGGCGAACTTGGCAATTATTTTATCCTGCTTGGCAAAGTTTTTTCCAAACCGGATAAATTCTCGCTTTATTACAGGCAGACAATGAGGGAATTTATACTGGTGGGTATTAACTCGGTTGCTATAATTGCGATTATCTCATTCTTTATGGGAGCAGCCGTTGGCCTTCAGACAGCATATAATACCGAAAACCCGATGTATCCCAAATATCTTATCGGACTGGGAACACGTGATTCTATGATCCTTGAGTTTTCTTCATCAGTAGCGGCCCTTATCCTTGCAGGTAAGGTGGGATCAAGCATTGCATCGGAGATAGGCACAATGAGAGTGACTGAACAAATTGATGCCCTCGAGATGATGGGTGTCAACTCTGCATCATACCTCATACTTCCTAAAATTACAGCAGCAATAATATTTAACCCTTTTCTTACACTGCTCAGCATATTCGTAGGAATTGGCGGAGGATACCTTGCATGTACCCAGCTTGGCGGTATTACTTCCGAAGATTTCATATATGGATTACAATATGGATTTATTCCATTCTATATTACCTACTCTCTGATTAAGACTCTCTTTTTTGCCTTCATTATTACGTCTGTTTCCGCATACCAGGGTTATTATGTTTCGGGCGGTTCGCTTGAAGTCGGCAGGGCAAGTACCAAAGCCGTAGTCTTCAGCTGTCTGCTGATACTGCTTTTCAATGTAATTTTAACTCAGCTTCTGCTCAGGAAATGATAAGTATTAAAAATCTGTATAAATCATTCAGCGACAGAGAAGTGCTTAGTGATATCTGCGTTAATTTCGAGCCTGGGATAACTAACCTGATAATAGGGCAGAGCGGGTCGGGGAAGACTGTACTGCTAAAATGTATAATCGGTCTTCTTGAATTAGATCAGGGTGAGGTTTGGTTTGAGGATATTCTTTTCAATAAGCTCGATTTCAGAGGTAAAAAAGAGATACGAAAGGAGATCGGGATGCTTTTCCAGGGAAGCGCCCTTTTTGACTCCCTTACCGTTGAACAGAATGTAAGGTTTCCTCTCGATATGTTCACAGACAAGACCCTGGAAGAGAAAACTGAAAGGGTCAATTTTTGCCTTAACAGGGTAAATATTTTGAACTCCAATAATCTTTTCCCTGCAGAGCTATCCGGCGGTATGCGCAAAAGAGTAGCTATTGCAAGGGCTATCTCACTAAATCCTAAATATCTCTTTTGCGATGAACCTAATTCGGGGCTGGATCCAAAGACCGCTATTCTTATTGATGAGCTTATTCATGAAATTACCGGAGAATACCAGATGACAACGATCATCAATACTCATGATATGAACTCGGTGATGGAAATAGGTGAGAAGATCCTCTTTATAAGCGAAGGTGTTAAGATCTGGGAGGGAAATAAAGAACAGATATTTGATTCAGACAACGAAAAGCTGAACGATTTTGTATTTGCCACTTCGCTTGCCAAAAAACTGAAAAAGAACAGCAAACTGAAGGAGAGCCGATAATTTAACCCTTCCTTTTGATCTCCTCGTAATCCACATACTCGCCTATCTCCTTCGGCACACCTTTTTTCCTGGTTCCATTGCCTTTGCCCTCTTCTCCCCCGCTTCTATCTTCCACCCTTGTACTCCCCGCCAGGATAAAAATCCTGACCACCAGAAAAACTATAAGAAATATTAATACAAGCCTAATCATGTACAACTCTTACTGTTTAATATCATCTTTTGACTGAAGCATAGGCTTATCGGTCTTCTGCGTTACAGGCTTTCCGAAAACTATATTCACTCCAAGCTGAAAACTCAGAGTATTGAAATTCTCCGGTAGCGGAACTGCTGAATAGTTGCCAGAACCTTTCGGAACATATATCTTCTGCCAAACCATGGGGATCTTGTCAGCTATAAGATAGATCTGTGCAACGCCGGCGGTTATAGCAAGTCCGGCACCAAGATTGTTATAACTATTGTTTGCCATGGTATAGGCAAGGCTGGCAGATAATACCCTTCCAACATGTGCGTTTGCCGACATAGTAAGCTGTTCGCTTACACTCCCTGCATAGACTCTCGAAACTGAAAGAATCCCTAAAGTGATGAATTTTAAAGGTGTTATGCTTGCTCCTGCTATAATATCAGTCGGGAGAGCAGTTGTAAAAGCCTTAGTTGAGACTACAGGCTTGAAATTGCTCTTAATGCTGTCGCTGAGAGAGCTGTACATCTTGTCAAGAGAAAATGTCTGGTTATGAACATCTGCAAGTGTGATCCCCGGAAGATTGAATGATCCCCGGGCAGTCCATGCCTGCAGGTCATCCTTCCATTTAATGAATCCCAGATCCTTAACGCTGAATGAGAAGGAGAACATGCTGCCTAAATTATATATTGCTCCGAAATCTATACCGAAACCTGGATTTCTAAGAGGTAGTCCAAGATAATTGTGTATGATCTGTGATCCGCCTCCTGAACTGGTAAGCTTTTTTAATTCTTCCTGCCCGGCATTTTCAAGTGTGGCGTCAGCGGTTACCGTCTGGCTCAGGTCGCTGTTCACCTTTAGATCAAACCTGCTATCGTCAAACGACAGGGAGCCTATTCCTGAGATAAGCTTTACCTTAGCCCCTATCCTCAGATTATGAATTATTTCTCCTGAAAAGCCAAGGCCGTACTCCCTGAAAAGCTGTCCTTTTACATTAATATTGGAGAGATTCATAGTTTGATTCATGAATGCCGCTCCGCCTTGTATGTAAACGTTAAGCAACTCCTTAGGTATGACGGCCTTTGCAGTAAATCTGTCGTTTACATCGATCATTACGGAAAAATTCTTCCCGACTGGAAAGCCTATCCCCAGAAGCTGGACATTTGCATCAAACTCCAGCATGTTTCTTTTTTGAAGCTTAGCTGCAATCTTTTTAAGATCAAAGTTGGGGTTCTGAAAGGAAAAGATCGAATCAGCCTTAATTCCTGGAGTAAAGAGAGTAGACGTCGTAAGGAAGTTACTCTGCTCGCCTGTGCTCACTCCTGAAATAACGGGAAGGCCGATGTAAAACCTCGTCTGAGGTTTCAATGCCGGATTGAGAAAATGCGCCTGGGGTATATTCATAAAATAAGCAACATTGCTTACCTGGGCTTTCAACCCTGATGATACTACGATCAAAAGTCCTGTAACGGCTGATAACAATTTCCTTCTCATAATCTTTACGGTCTTATATTGTATTAAAGTTGTTGGTAACATCAGTTACCAGTATCAATCCTGTAGTTGTAGAGGTAATTATCCTCTCCCCCAACAATAAGCCGGAAATCACCCTTTTCAGATAATTTCCCTATTGAAAATACCGAAGCACCTTTGAGAGGAAATCCTTTCATGCTTCTTCCCTTTTTATCAACCAGATATATTAGCTTCCTCGGGACATCCGTAACGCCTATTTTCCTGTCGGAGGCTGAAAAGATGAAAAATACCGGACCCTCAAGATCAGCTGATCCGAAATCTCTTTTAAAAAGCTCTGATCTGTCGTTGTCATAAAGATACATTACCCCGCTGTCAATAAAAATATATTCACCAAATCCATCACCATCTACGTCAAAAAAATCGAATGAATGGCCAGCAGAAAACTTCCCGACATTGCTCTTTGTCACAGTTCCGTCAAATGCCACCTTGTTTATTATACCATCCGGTGAAGTAAAAACGAGACCGGGATATCCATTATTGTCAAGCCTTATCTCCGAACCTCCTGCTCTGACAGCAGGATCTTTAAGTCTTAGCCTCTGGTTTCCTGTCCGGTCGAGGAAGTATATTGTTTTGTCATCTGCTGCGATCAGGTAATCCTTTCCCGAGACCCTGAAGAATCTAAGCTCAGTCTTAACCAATCCTCCTGTTTTAAATGGTTTCCAGCCTTTTACTACATTGCCCGATTTATCATAGGCATATATCAGCCTGTCTTCTCCGGGAATAAGTATCCTGAATTCGCCTGTGCCATCATAGTCAAAGAGAGCCGGAGGCCCTGATGCAGGTGATCTGAGCCTGACAGGAAACCTTTCTACATAGTTTCCATTTCTGTCGATGAGATAGAGGTTGTTCCTCCCGGAGAAGAGAAGCTGATACTTCCCATTCCCGAAATAATCTATCATATATATATTCCCCAGTATCCTTTCACCGGGAGAGATTTTCCAGAGAACTCTGCCAGCTGAGTTGATAAGGTACACATTGTTCTTATAATCCTGGATAAAAATTTCACGTGAGCCAGTATTATGGTTTGTAAAGAAAAATGGCTTTATGGCGGCAGATGTATCGAGAAGAGTCTCCCATTCAGCACCGGATGCGGTTCTTGATGTATCCCCGAATTTCACTGACAATGTATTATATATCATCTCATTGCTGGCAGCGAACTGATATCCTGTACTCTGAATTTTTTGTAAGAAAGATATATTTTCTTCAAGAAGGGCAGCAATTGTATCATTAACAAATGAGGAGAGATATTTTACAATTCCGGAGGGCTGGCAGTAGAAATAGTACCCTGCTCTGCTTGGCAGCGTGCTCTCAAAATCGCGGTAAGGAAGATCGTTGGAAAGTGTCTTGTTAAGAATATTATCGTATAAAACCTTTGAAACAGAGGAGAATGTATTCCCTGCGACGAGATAGTTATCGGCAAAGGCGTAGAGCGAATCTCCCTCTTCCGGCACAAACCCTGGCAGAAATGCAGAGGCAAGATTTTTGAATGGTGTTATATAGACCGGGATCTTTGTCTGGTCGTCCGGCTCAAAATATTTTATATGATCAGCCTCTTTAATATTCTGTTCCTTAGCCCATGAATCACTCTTTTCTATCAGGACCTGTTCCGCCATTTGCCTGTTTGATAGTTTATATATAACAACACCGGCCCCCCCCTGTTCATTGCCCTGGTCGAGAATGGCCCTTGTGATCTCATTCCCCATGAAGGGAGAGAGTGCTGTGGCAAAAGCGCCGCTCTTTTCATCAATACCTGCAATTGCTTTTGAATCGACCAGATTATCTTTCAGAAGCATGGTCTCGAAGAGAAGAACATCAGAAGGAAGGATCTCATAGGATGATAGCTTTCCTGTCTCTCCCGACCTGTATCGGAACATGAATTCAGTAGAATCGCCGCTTTCATTATATCCGCTTAGTATAAGGCTGTTCTCGCTGAAATGTATATCGGCCTCTGCACACCCGGCAAGCTTTGCAAACCTGTCGGCAATATATGGGGCCTTTCTTCCGGTGACCGATCGTAAAAGCTCAGCCGAATTTTTGAAAATGATATAAATCTTGTTATCATTCCTGCCGGCTGTAACCATTACCTTTGTAAATCCGGGGAATTTTCTCAGATCCGAGCCACTACCCCCATGTGAAACTGCCTTACGAAGAAGAACACCGGAGGTGCTGCAGAGAACCAGGCCTGATCTGAATGCAAAATAAACAGTATCGCGGCTCTCTCCTGTCTTAAGTTCAACAGAGGCAATACTGACACCCGATTCGCGTTTTTCGCTTAAAATTATTCCTCCCGATGATCTTATTGTTTCAAGAAGCTGCCGGTACCTCGATCGCTGCAGAAGGTTCATCGATATTAGCGGAGCGATAATTTTTCTGTCTGAAGGATGAAATGAAATAATTGTCCTGTTTTTTTCGAAAAGCTCTCTTATACCTTTGGCATTTATAAAGTTCCTTACATTCTTCATCCTTGCGCAGAAGCGATCTGCACCTTTTATTTTCTCAAGGGCCCCGAACAACCGGTTCCCTTCCGTAACTGTATTTAAAAATTCGCCAAGGTCAACAGACTCGATAACAAAATAAGCGTCTGTGGGTATTACCGTGAAAGGATCTGTATTCAGGCTTTTACCATTGTTCTGAACAAACCAGATGAGTGCTATCAGCCCTGATAACAGAATGACGAGCAGAATAACAGAGCCTCTTTTTGCCAAAATTAGAAGTGATTAGAACAATTGTAAAATTAAGAAATATTGCAGGATTGCTGCAGAATGATTTCAGGTATAAATAACAGGTTTAAAAATTATCCCATTATCATTTTTAAAGCAGGAACTTACCTCCTTCCCAGCCTTTCACCGGTTGGAGCGACAAGAAATTGCCCTGTAGGCAATCTCCGTCATATATCTGATTCATCAGGGCAGCCAGGTCAAAAGACTGGCATTTTTTCATCTGAATTCGCGGTATCCTATAATTTCTCTTACCTCTTTAATTGTCTTTGTAGCGCTCTCCCTTGCTTTATCAGCCCCCTGCTCCACTACTTTAGACAGGTAAGCGTTGTCTGCAAGTATCTCTTTTATTCTCTCCCTTATTGGATCTGTGAACCTCACAATATCTTCACCAAGCTGTTTTTTAAGGTCGCCGTATCTGATCTCGCCTGTGGCATACTTATCTCTGAAAAACTGTATTGCGGCCGGTTTTGAAACAACCTCCATAATTGTAAAAAGATTCTTCAATGGTTCTGACATCTCCTGGCCTGGTGCTGTTGGGCCTGAATCAGTAACAGCCCTCATTACTTTCTTCCTTATATCCTCAGGTTTGTCTGCAAGGAATATTCCGTTCCCTTCGCTTTTCCCCATCTTCCCCGTTCCGTCAAGTCCGGGTATCTTTAAAAGCTGCCTGCCAAAATTATATGCATCGGGCACCGGGAAATATTCGACCCCGTACATAGTATTGAATCTCCTTGCGAACTTCCTTGTCATCTCAAGATGCTGCTCCTGATCCTTGCCTACCGGCACCTTACTGGCCCTGTGTATCATTATGTCTGCTGCCATAAGTACAGGGTATGTAAGAAGGCCAGCATTTATATTATCGGGCTGCTTACGTATGGTCTCCTTGAATGAGCTTGTTCTCTCAAGCTCTCCTACATAGGCATTCATATTGAGAAGCAGGTACAATTCCGTAACCTCAGGAACGTCGCTCTGTATGAAAACAGTAGCTGTTTCAGGATCGATACCGCAGGCAAGGTATTCCGCAAGTATCTGTTTAATATTGCCTTGCAGGTCCTCGGGTTTTGGATGTGTTGTGAGCGAATGATAATCCGCG
>JBBIIS010000007.1:37831-42964 GCA_037446375.1 Bacteroidota bacterium
ATAAAGAAAAAGCACCTGTTCTCATTCTGCATTTTCAGAAAGTTCTTTACTGCTCCAAAGTAATTGCCAAGGTGAAGGTTCCCTGTTGGTCGTATTCCGCTTACTACTGTTTCCATTTAATTACAACTATAAAAATCCGACGCAAATCTACAAAAAAAGGCCCAACGGTGCAATGGAGCCATGGCGCACCGGCAAAACGGCTAAACGGCTTTATGGCACAACCGCCCAGGTGTGCATCATTCTTTTTGCCTTTGTACCTTTGCGCCTTTGAGGCTTTGTGCCTTTTTTGTACCTTAGGGCCGTTAATATAAAACACAGATGGAATCGACACGGCAGAAAAAAGTATCGAGGCTGATCCAGAAGGAACTGGCAGAATATTTCATACGGAAGAACAATGAAATTGCACCTGGGAAACTGGTTTCGGTAACAATAGTAAGGGTGAGCCCCGATCTCTCATTTGCTAAAGTGTTCCTAAGCATTTTCCCCGGTGCCGGACAGGAAGAAATAATTGAAACAATAAAAGAGCTTGCACCGAAGATCAGGTTTGAACTTGGTCAGAAAGTCAGGAATCAACTCCGCATTGTTCCTGAAATTGCTTTTTTCAAGGATGATAGCCTCGATTATATTGACAACATCGACAAGCTTCTCAAATCGTAATATTATGCGATACGAACCGATCAAAAAATCACTTGGCACTTTTTTCCGGAGATCAGTCATACTGAAGAAGCTGCTTTATATCCTGCTTGATCTTCTCCTGCTCAGAAGCTGGCATGTAAGGAAGGCTCTGAAAAAAATCGGCCCTTTTCTCCCCGCCGATTCTTCAGTCCTTGATGCGGGGTCGGGCTTTGGTCAGTATACCTGGCGCATGAGCAGCAAACATAGCGGATGGAAGATAAGCGGCATTGATATAAACAGCAAAGAGATAGCCGAATGCAACGATTTCTTTCGCAGAACAGGAAGGTCAGGACGGGTATCTTTCCTCCAGGGAGACCTCACCGCCCTTGATGAGAAAAACTGCTATGACCTCATAATCACTGTTGATGTGATGGAGCATATTACAGAGGATGAGAAGGTCTTCGCAAATTTTTCCAATGCACTTAAAAAGGGAGGCATGCTCATTATATCTACACCTTCCGATAAAGGCGGCTCGGATGTACATGAACATGACGATGCTTCATTTATTGATGAACATGTAAGAGACGGATACGGAATGGAGGAGATAACATCAAAGCTCGGGAGAGCCGGCTTTTCGAACATAAAGGTCTCATATACCTACGGAAAGGCGGGTACGATATCGTGGCGCCTCTCAATGAAATATCCCGTCAGGCTTCTTAATGTTTCTTATCTCTTCTATATAATTCTCCCTTTTTACTACCTGCTGGTATTCCCGGTGGCGTACCTTCTTAATATTGTTGATGTAAGGTCCGAAAATCTATCCGGAACCGGCATTCTTGTAACCGCTGAGAAAAAATAATGTGAGACTATCGGTTTACATAGCAAAAAGATACCTGCTGGCAAAGAAATCGAGAAATGCCATCAATATAATTTCAGCTGTATCGGTTGCCGGAGTGGCAGTGGGAACAATGGCTCTCATAATTGTGCTCTCGGTCTTTAACGGACTCGAGGATATGGTAAACCATATTTTCAATACATTCGATCCGGAGCTGAAAATTACTGCCCTCCATGGGAAGGTCTTCGAAACCGATTCCCTGAAACTCCATAGGCTGACAGATCTGAAAGGCATAGAGGCATGGTCGGCTACACTTGAGGAGAATGCACTTCTTATGTATGAGAAGAAACAGTTCATTGGCACAATAAAAGGTGTCGATGAAAATTATTCGAAGGTGACGGGTATTGACAGCGCTATGACAGACAATGACAAATTCAGCCTCTGGAGCAAGGGTATGAGGCCCCAGGCAGTTGTTGGCGTCGGTGTTGCCAACACACTTGGACTGAACACAAATTTCATTGCGCAGCTTCAGATATGGGTGCCGAAACGTACAGGAAGTGTAAACCTGAATCCTGAAGATGCATTTATCAAGCGGTTTATAAGCCCCTCTGGCATTTACAGGGTCGAGCATGAATACGATTCAAGGTATGTCTATATTCCCCTCGGGTTTGAAAGGGAGCTTCTTGAATATGACAGGCAGGCAAGCTCCATTGAGATAAAAACCACCGGGAAGGTAAGGATTGAGAAGCTAAAGGAGGAGGTAAAAAAAATATTCGGCCCCGATTACGTTGTAAAGAACAGATTCGAACAGCAGGAGATATTCTATAAGGTCATGCGTTCTGAAAGGCTTGCTATCTTCATAATCCTTTCACTTATACTCCTGATAGCTTCCTTTAATATAATCGGATCGCTTACAATGCTTATAATTGAAAAAGAGCGTGATATTGAAATCCTCCGAAGCCTTGGTGCCGACAATACACTTATCAGAAAGATCTTCATTTTTGAGGGATGGCTTATCTCAATTACAGGAGCATTTACAGGCATTGTCCTGGGATTTGTAATCTGCTGGATACAGCAACATTACGGACTCCTGAAGCTTAACAGTGAAACACTTATGATGCAGTCCTATCCGGTAGTGCTCAAGCTGAAGGATTTCCTTGTAGTTCCCGCAACTATGCTTCTCATTGGCTACTGGGCTGCCTGGTATCCCGTAAGGTTTCTTACAAAGAAATATCTCCTGAAAACAAGATAAAGCAATAAAAAATGAATACCCGAACTGTAGCTAAAATATTGCTGACCATTTTAATAGTCTTTTCATTCTCGTGCATCCACAATAAAAGCAAAATAAAAAAGAGGGATCTTATTCCCCAGAAAGAGCTCGTCCCATTGCTGACTGATATTTATATTGCCGACGGACTGCTCCAGTACCCTTTAATAAGGAACAAATTCCTGCAAAAGGATACAATATCAAGCTACATCGATGTAATTAAGAAGCATGGCTATACGAAAGAACAGTTAGATAACACCCTGCATTACTATTTCCTTGGCGATCCCAAAAAGCTCCAGAAGATATACGACCTGGTACTTGAAAATCTCAGCGAGCTACAGTCGCGTAACGAAGCTGATAAGAAAGCACCCGGGAATAATAATCTCTGGAATGATAAGACAACAATTTCTATCCCTGAGGATGGTTCAACCAATTCCATCTATTTCAATCTTCCTGTGACGGATACCGGCACCTACTCGATATCTCTGTCAGCGACTCTCTATACTGATGACCAGAGCCTTTATCCCCGGATCACCGTTTTTTTCTATAAAACGGACAGCACAGGCACCCAGATCAAGAAGATGTGGAACAAGACAGATCTTTTAAGGGACGGACTCCTGCACAACTACTCCATTATCGGCAGGAACACCGACCCTCAGTTCAAGCATATCAGCGGATTTCTTTTTGACTGTGATCCCAGGAAAGAAAGATTCATCAGGCATGCAAAATTAACTGATATAAAACTTGTCAAGGGAGTGCCTGAATGAAACATTTCTCAGCACAGTACATCTTTACAAATAATGGCCCTCCGCTAAAAAGAGGTATCATCACAACAGACGATGCCGGAACAATATTAACCGTGGAGGATACCGGAGGAATATTGCCCGAAAGACATTCGGTAGAATTCTATAACGGCATCATTGTTCCGGGATTTGTCAATTGCCATTGCCACCTTGAGCTTTCGTGGATGAAAAATTTGATCCCTGAGCAAACCGGACTGGGTGGATTTCTTTCAACGCTCACAGGCATAAGAAATGCCGGAAATGATGAAAATGAAATGGCAATATCATCAGCAGACAGGTCAATGGCTGATGAAGGCGTTGTTCTCTGTGCTGATATCTGTAACTCCCCATCCACATTTTCTGTAAAGAAAAGGAGCAGGATAAGATATATAAACCTTCTTGAGGCATTCGGAATAGACCCTGCATCTGCTGAAAAGCGGGTAGCTGAAATAATGAAAGTTGCAGAAGCTGCCATAGCTGACAGCCTTGAATGGTATCTCGTTCCTCATTCGGTTTACTCCGTCTCACTTCCACTTTTCAGGATGCTGAAGGAGAAAACGGGATCCAACACAATCACTTCAGTGCATTTCCTCGAGTCGGAAGACGAGGTCAGGCTTCTCTCGGATAAGTCGGGGCCACTGATGGATGCCTACAGGATGATACTGTCTCAATCGGTTGCTATAATGCCTGTAGCTGACCATCTTTCGGCCGTGCTTGATGAGATCACTCAATCGGGAAACCTGATGCTTGTCCATAATACTGCGATCGGGCAGGATCTGGTAAGGAGTCTGAAAAAAAGGCCGGGGATCTTTTACTGCCTGTGCCCTGGCTCGAACAGGTATATATCCGGAGGCATTCCGCCTCTTGATATGCTGGCTTCAGAAGGATGTAAGATTACAATTGGAACTGACAGCCTCTCCTCTAACAATAAGCTCAGCATGCTGAATGAACTAAGAATATTGCAGGAAGAGTTTCCGGAGACAAAACTTACCGATCTTATAGAAATGGCAACACTTACCGGAGCGGAAGCGCTTGGCGCCACAGAAACGACAGGAAGCATTGAGCCTGGCAAGAAACCCGGACTTGTTCTTATCAGGGATGCAGATCTTGAAGGCATGAGACTGCTTCCCTCCTCAAAATCAGTTCGCCTGATTTGATAAAGATGTATTCAATATTTGGTTAAATTTGTGCAGGAAAAGAGAAAATGGGTACATTTCTGTTCGATAAAATAATTTTTGGCCCTGTCAGTAGCAGGAGGCTAGGCGTTTCACTGGGGATCAACCTGCTACCGGGAGGGAAAAAGGTATGCAACTTCAATTGTATTTACTGTGAATGCGGCTGGTCTCAGCCTGTTGAAAAAAACGGTGGCTATCTGCCTCGTCGTGAAGAGGTTTCGGAACTTCTTGGATCAAGATTGCAGGAGATGAAAGTCAGAAATGAAACTCCCGATGTAATTACATTTGCCGGTAACGGAGAACCAACCCTACATCCCGATTTTGCATCCATAATTGACGACAGCATTTCGCTCCGGAATATGTTCTTTCCTAAAGCGAAAATAGCTGTCCTGTCTAATGCCACAACAATCGCAAATGCTGCCATAAATTTCAATGGCGATGATGCGTTGGGATTATTTA
>JBBIIS010000008.1:0-12601 GCA_037446375.1 Bacteroidota bacterium
AGCTTCCTAGTCCGGCAATTTTCTGAGATTCTGCAAGGGCCCTTTCACTCTCAATCAATGCTGCTTCTACCTGTTTTCGTTCAATTGAGACAGCAATCTGGCTACCAATGGATTCGAGGAATCTCAGATCATTCTCATTATAAATATCTGCACTCTCATAATGTTGCAGTACCAGAACGCCAATTACTCTTGAAGGTGTACGGAGAGGTATTCCTATCCAGGAGGGTGAGGATGTGCCGACCAGTTCAACTTCATTCTTCTCAACAAGCCTGTCAAAATCATCCTGGCTGAACAGGAAAGGTCTGTTATTGCGGAAGACAAAAGCGGTACAGCTTTTACCCATCAGCATTGGCTCGGGTGCCGGATCAAATTTATCAATAAAATATGGGAAGCTGAAGAATCCGGTTTTAACGTCATTAAGCGCCACAAAGCAGTTTTCAGCATAAACAGCTTTGCCCAGTTCATTATGAATAAGCTTAAGCAGCTCATCGAGGTTTGAAGTGGTATTGATTCCCCGGGTAATCTCATAGATTATGCTGTTTTCCAGTTCGGTCCGCTTTCTGGCGGTTATATCGCGAATAATACCTGTAAAAAACTGGCCTTCGGATGTTTTCCATTCCGAAAAAGATAATTCAACCGGGAATACCTTTCCATCTTTTTTTATACCCTCCAGCTCGACGTTTTTACCTGCCAGGTGATTCTCCCCTCCGTGTTTCATTACCTGGATCATTTTTGACTGCCATTTCCTATAGCTTTCAGGAATAATTTCATTTAAAGTCCGTCCTTTAATCTCTTCTGCAGTATACCCGAAGATCCTCTCCGCACTGCGGTTCCAGTCAACTATCTTCTCAATATTGTCAATCGTCACAATAGCATCGTTTGCCGACATCGCTACAGATCTGAATCTTTCCTCACTCTGGATAAGGGCTTCCTGCGCCTTTTTCTTTTCGGTTATATCCCTTGAAATTCCAAAAGTACCGACCGGTTTACCAGACTCATCTTTCAGTGCAAGTTTCATTGCAGAAAACCAGGCGACAGTGCCATCCTTCCTTATAAGTCTCTCTTCTTTTATAACCGGGGTACCTGTCCGGATAATTTCCTGTTCATCGTCAAAAGCCTGCCTCGCAGCCTCCTCTGCGAAAAAGTCAAAATCCGATTTACCTGTAAGCTCTGACGGATCAATTAATCCGAAGGATCTGACATGCGACTTGCTGTTTCTTATGAACCTGCTATCTGAATCCTTGAAATATATGTGATCGGGAAGGTTATTCATCATTGCTTCCATCAGATATTTTTCCTTTATAAACGCTTCATCTGCAAGTTTGCGTTCAGTAATGCTTCTCGAAAGAGACCTGAAAACAGTGAAATAGAGAACCGGGAATAGAATTATCGCAATAAGTATTGAATCGAGTAATGATTCCTGGTATTGCGTTAGCTTTGGTAATGAGAGAATAAATAACCTGACAATTACGTCCGTTACAATAATCGAGACCATAAGGATGGAAAGCAGGCGTATGGGATTAAAGACTTTTTCAGGCCCCTTTTTAATTGCTGACATGAATAAACTCTGTTTATTTAAGTGATAAAGTTAAAAATTATACGATATGCTGACACAATAGGTTCCAATTATCATAGTATGGTAAACAAGATATGTATGTCTGGAGATTAGCTTCGGTGATCTCATCCTGATAAAGAAGTACCCGGCCCCTCGTTCCGCTGCACTTCACTCTCTCTGTATCTTAACCCTTCTTCATCCCGAGGGTTAGCATGGATATCCCTCTTACGTTTCAGTGCAAAAATGTCACATCTCCCACCTTGTCAAAATATGTTCCGTCGGCATACTGCCCTTTTGCTTTCCAGACATAAACATCCTGTTTTGCAAGATCATTTGAATTGAAATATCCGTCCCAGCCTTTATGCAGGTCAGAACTTTCATATATTAAGACTCCCCACCTGTTGAATATCTGCAATTTATAACTAATTACGTTTGTGAAGAACGGCCTGAAAACATGATCATCGGTCAGATTTTCTCCCCAATAGCCACCATTCGGTCCCGTCCCATTCCACTTGAAAGCGTTCGGGAAAGAGATTTTTCCATTTATGAATTCGACATTCACCGGTGTTGTATAGACAAGTGAATCAATGCATTCATCCTTTGATTTTACAATGAGCGTGACATTATATGTTCCTTCAGATTCATATTTATGCCATGGATTTTCTTCTATTGAATACTCGCCAGAACCACGATACCGCATAAAATGAATAATCATTGAAAACGACGATCTGGGTGTTGTTTATCACATCTGTCGGAAAAACAGAAAAAATTGCTGTAGGATTCTGGTAGACTGTTATTGCCCCTTTACAGCTTGCCTGACCGGAAATATTTGTGGCTGTCAGTGTAGCTATATAACTTCCAGGAGTATAATAAGTATGAGCTGGATTCTTTTCAGAGGAGTAGGTTTTATCGCCGAAATCCCACAGGTACGAAACTGCATTAGTGCTGTTATTGGTATACTTTACAACAAGCGGTGTGCATCCTTTAGCCGTATCAGGTTGAAAGGCTGCTACGGGGAGCGGAGGCATTATAACATTTATATGAATTGTATCGGTCGCGGTGCATCCCGACGGATCTGGCTGGGTCAGGTAACTTACAACATGTGCTCCAACACCCGCAAGTGATGGGTCAAATGAATTTCCCGTAATCCCCGAACCAGACCATGTGCCGTTTAAAGGAGATGCTGTCAGCGGTACGGCAGGATCCGACAGATAAAGGGTATTTACGGGATTTATACTGACAACCGGAGAGGGCATTACCGTTATGGTTATCTGATCCGAGCCTGAACAGCCATTTGCGTCTGTAATGTTATACTTTATTAAATGGTTCCCGGCGCCAGCAAGAGCCGGATCAAAGCTATTATTGATCACACCGTTCCCCGACCATGTTCCACCTGCATCGTGAGCTTGCAATTTAACAGGATCACCTTCCTGACAAAGGGTGTCAACAGGAGTGATCGTGGCGTCAGGAAAAGGAACAATAAGTATTATTGCAGTAGTTATTACTGGCGGGTTATCACCGTTTACAGGGTCAGCGGGTGGCCCTGGTATGTTCGGATCATCATAAGGATTGCAATAATTCCAGTTTCGCAGCGTAACCTGAAAATACTGGCCTATAAGCTTATCGCTTGCCACATTTATAATATCCGACCAGACACCCGATCCTGTAACAGGACCGGGGAGTGTAATGACCGGACCAGAATAAGGAAAGACATGTAGTGTCCCATTAATGGTAACAGGAGTGCCTGTCATAGTATTATCAGTTCCATATATCCACTGGACCCAGCGGGTATACAGGTTGGGCACGTCATTCTCCTGCGGTGGAACACAGTTAAACTGCGTAAGATCCTGAAACCTGACATTTGCACCGCTGCCAAAGCAGACAGGGTAGACGGTGGGCGATATATGCATTTGCCCACCGTTATGATCATCATTATCCCATACAGTAACTATTTGCTGCTGGGTTGAAGAAGAGCATAAAACGCCGTTTACAATCAGCGTTGCCTTTGGTCCGTAATTGCACTTATTCCCTGCTGATGTATAGGAATGTTTTGCCGTAGCCTGAAAAACTCCAGGGGCGGTATTTGCTGCCGCAACGGTCAATGACGATCCATCATCCCATTCATAGAGTATCTGAACAGGTTTTCCGGCGTTATTTACACCGGTGTAACTGACCTGCCAGCTGACAGATACAGGCGAGCAAAGCTTATCGGGAAGCATGTTATTGGCTTTCGACAATATTGTGCAATCCTGACCATAAAATTTTGGTGAGATTATCAGGCAGAAAATAAAAATGAAGTAAAATCTCATTTTGACGAGTAATATCTAATTTATGACCAGTTTTCAATTTTAAGTGACGAATGTCACTAATCCAACAGATCATTAAACGATATTAACCGACAAAAAGTTGCAGACTTTATAATTTCTATCTTAATATGTGAAGCCCAGCTTTGTAAGCCCGCTTTTTACTTCGGGTGCCGACATAAATAAATTCCAGAGCAGTCCCGTCCTGTAGTTTTCGATCATACAGATTATAGGCCCCTGATCAATGGCAAGCGTTGAATTTGCCCACCATCCTGCTTTTACGTCAAACGCATCATAAAAGCCATAATTGCCCCATAAGCGGTCACCAAGAAAGTAATAATATGTTCTTGCCGCATTAAGTGACTGTACAGGAGTATAAGCAATTGATGAGAGAGCGGCTGTAGGGGTTATAACTCCAAGATCATTGGTCGGGGATTGGGCATTATAACCCCAGGGATTGTCCGAGGCGGTGAGCCCCCAGATGGCGCCTCCATAGCCAGGATACTTCAAGGGATTGGAATTACAATATGACCAGTTAATAAGAGATTGATTTACATTTTGTTCCCAGTAATATGCATATTGATCCCTCAGATTCCGGGGATCGAGTCCAAGAAATGAATATTGTGTAAAAAACAAGGGACCGCCGTAATCCTGCCCAAGCGGAAGAGGATAGCCGTAGTATGTACTTCCGTTTTTTATCCCTCCGTTATTTGCATATCCGTTTGTATAGGCATTGGCTGCTATGGTATGCGTTGGAGAAGAAGCTGCAACAACGTATGTTATAAGTGTCTCATTATATCCCTCTATCCGCAGGTTATATCCATAATTGGGCGACCATGCCCAGTATAGCATATTTTGTCCATTGGTATACCAGTCAAATTCTACAGCCCTGTACAAAGTATTTATCCTGTCTATTTCAGTCTTCTCTGCAGTAACTGTCGAATCGAGATATTGTCTCATACAAAGTAGACCCTGCAGCATGTATGATGTCTCAACAAGATCTCCTCCGTCGTCGTGAGCACTAAAGGGTACTATTTTTCCGGTAACTCCGTTCAGCCAATGAGGCCAGGCGCCATGAAACCTGTCGCAAGTCTCCAGAAAGCCAAGTATTTTGACAAGTCTGGCAATTCCGTCGGCCCTGGATATAAATCCCCGCTCCATAGCTGCAACCATCGCCATAATGCCAAAACCCGATCCACCAGTAGTAACTACATCACCCGAACTGTTCCGCTCACGGGCCATGCCACATGAAGGATGGCCGAAATCCCAGAAATATTTAAAAGTCTGGCTCTCGATAAGCGTCAAAAGGTCATCATCAGTTATGAGCGTGTACAGATAAGTGGAATCAACTCTTGTAAAAAAACTATATGTTGAGCCTGAAAATGTATGCCCGTCGGCCGAAGTCAGAGAGGAAGAGATCGAAAATGAATATCCGGCAAGACCTTTTGCCTTGCTTGTATTGTTTGCCTGAACTGTTCTGCCATCACCGGATAATGAGTATGATAATGCGCCACCGGTGAAGGAAAATGATGATGTGAAATTTGCCGGACTGAGTGGCTTGGAAAAAGTAACTTTAATATTGATATTCTTAGGATCAATATTCTGAAGTGGAGTTGCGGTCATAGGCTTTCCGTTAAGGCTTATCGAATCAATGGTCATTGAACCAGCCAGAAGTGTAAAATGATATACCGCGCCGGGAAAAGTTTCCCCGCCGCTCCCAATAAGGGATGAGGAGATTGCCAATGTATAATCCTCAGAGAACGCGAAGGCAGGGTTCGGCATTAGTGTCAGGAGCGCAGAATTATTTTGCGATGTGAAAGTACAGGCAACGATGGTTCCTCCAGAATTTTTAATTGTTATAATATTTTTAATGGAATTTGTATCCACTGCCGCAGAGAAAGAAACTGCAAGCGGCATATCAGCTGGTACTGTCGTTATTGTGCTGCCGGGAACCAGTGTTGTTGTTCCGATCTTTACGCTTATTATCTGGATCATTCCCGGGGGAGGGACAGTTTTTTTGCATGATATCAGGCATGCAGATAATAGAAAAAAGAAACTGAATATATTGATTTTCATTGTATAAAGGTAATAATAAAAAGAAAAGGAAGGGCTTTCCTGCCCTCCCTTTTCATCATATTTTCAGGCAGATTATTTCCCTGAATTGTACATCTGTGTTACAAGAGCCTGTGTAAGCACCGTATGATAGATGGCCACGTCATCAAGAAGTCCCTTGAAATGACCATTGGCGGGTAGAGTATAATCTGCCCAGCTGTCAGTTATTGTGGGACTATTCTTGTCCTGGATAAAACCAAAGGCCAGGTTGTTATTGGCTGCAAGGCCTGCATATTTCAGTCCGGTTGCCATATACATGACATTAGGTGCTATATACAGGTTATAATCCTGTTCTTTCATCTTCACACCATTGATATACATGGTTGCAATCTTGGTAGCATGATCATAAGTGCAAACGATCTGAGCCCACTGCTGAGCCAACAGACCATTAACGCCTGTTCCACCTCCTGCAACAAGGTTTTTGCTATAGGTCCATCCCATCCATCCACCATTGTCTTTTGTATCGCCCACGCCATCAAGCCACAGATCCTGTGAGGCTGAAGTTGCATTGCTAAGGCTATACTGGGCAGCTAGCTTGCATTGGCCTATCTGTGCTCTGTCGCCGGTGCCGTATACGTTGCTGTTGTATTCGAACTGAAAACCATTCCATCCGGCTAATCCAAGAACGAACTGATCACGTTTAGCAGTTGTGTCTGCTTTCATCCAGAAGCTAATGGAAAAGTCACTTGAGTTCTCGAGTACATCACCATTCGGAATCTCTATAAGGGAAGTTGTTCCGTTAAAGCTTGCAGCCTGTCCGGCATTTGCATTACGGCCCGTAACGTATGTTACATCTATAACACCATTGGCAATAGGATTATATGTTCCCATCTGGTCGTTGGAGTTTCCGTTAAATGTCCATACGGCAACTGCCCCTGCAGGAAGGAATGAACCAAGTGTGGTAAATGAACGGTTAAGTGATGAGATCGGTTCACCATTGGTACCTTTTAACCCCGTAGTTATATCGAGCTTGTAAAGTGCACCGTTTGCCAGAACTGGAGTGGGAGTAATTGTTACAACTGCACCCGAAACCGAGAAGGTAAGGGGAATATCTGCAGAGTTATAATCCTGTGTAAGGGTTATATTTGCTGCCGTAGCGGTTGTTGGATCAACGGCTATGTTGAATGTAGCTGTAATAACCGGGTTGACAGGTACGTTTGACGGAGCTGTTGCCCCATTAAGATCAATACTGCCAATTTTGATCCCACCCAGAGAAAGGGGTGTGGGGTTTTTCTTGCAACTCCCGAGAAAAAGGAAAGCTGCTGTCATGATTAAAATACCAAAAGTCAAAATCTTTTTTTTCATAATACAAATTGTTAATTAAACATATAGAATGGTAATAAAGTGTATTAATAGTTTGGGTTTTGTGCCAGGGCTCCCTGTGATATATCAATTTCACTCTGGTGAATTGGCAAAACTTCATTCTTGCCAGCAACGAATCCCAAGGGTCCAAGCACTGTTGCAGCATTACCGGTCCTGACCAGATCCCAGAACCTTTCCCCTTCAAGTGCCAGTTCATGCCGTCGTTCAAGCATAATTTTATTCCTGAGTAAAGCCTTATCGGTTGTAGTAACGTCCGGAAGTACAGAATTGTTTTCTCCCCTTGCTCTTTTTCTTACCTGATTAAGGTAAATCAGGGCATCAGCAGGCTTATTATCCTCATTCAGGGCTTCAGCTGCCATCAGCAGAACATCTGCATATCTTATCAGCCTTCTGTGATGCCCCCATTGGGTTGGGGTGTCGTTTCCGGGGGTCCATACTTTTCTGTTATAACATTGAATATTTATGGTATCGCCATTTCCATTGACAGTTACAACAGGATCGTTTGCCGGATCAGGATCCCCGACAATGCGTATTCCATCAAGTGTGTCGCCAAGATCGATTATTGTTCCCTTGAGACGGGGATCTCCCGGTTCGAAGGACCTTCTAAGATCAACCGAAGGCCTGTTGAATCCCCATCCCCTGTTTGGTAAACCCCTTACTCCCTGGGTGTTTGCATACTGTGCTCCTCCCCCTTCATAATCTTCTACTCCCAGTGCCCCTACTTCGAAAATAGATTCGACACCGTTGTTCCCGTTCACGCCGTTAGCGTCAATAAAATTGGGCTCCAGGGAGTATTCCGCCGATTGAATTACCTTTGTTGCATAAAGCTCGGCATTTGGGAAATCGCCCTGAAAAAGGTACACCCTGGCGAGCAATGCTTCAGCGGCACCAATTGTCGCCCTTCCCTTTTCCGCGGAATTGAGCTCGCTTCTCTTTGTCAAATGAGTTTCTGCATATTTGAGGTCCGATATTATCAGATTATATGTTTCCTGGGCAGTGCTTCTTGTCAGGTGCAGGGGTGGGTTTACTGTTGTTACTATCGGTACGCCTCCCCAGGCACGCACCATGTCGAAATAGAAGAGTCCGCGGAGAAATCTTGCTTCACCTACATACCTGTTCCTCAATGTGGTATCCATCTGTATAGCTGACACCTTCTCTATGACGACATTTGCCCATTTAACTCCCTGATACAATGTGGCCCACCAGCGGTCAAGTCCATCAGCAGTAGTATTGAATGTGAAATTATCGAATGCCCCTACGGTTGAAAGCTGGTCGTTTTTATTGCTCCCTTTATAGGCATCATCCGACATTATGTCAAGAATAGGGTAACCTCCCGAGTTATAATACCAGTTCCTGACAGCTGCATATACGGCATTTGTTGCAAGCAAAGCGTCAGTGGAAGAGACAGGAAAGGAAGTGTTTAACAATTGTCCCTGGGGATCTGTCTGTAAGAAATTGGTACATCCTCCAATCAGGATGAGAAGATAAGGCAATATTTTATTTTTTAATCTCATGACAATCAGAATGTTAAATTAATACCAAAAGAATAAACCGAAGGGACCGGATAAGTTCCAAAATCAATTGAATTGGAAACAACAGTGGAGCTTCCGATTTCAGGTGTGTATCCTGTAAATTTGGCCATTGTAAAAATGTTTGAGCCTTTAATATAGACCCGCAGTTGACTGATTGCGATTTTTTTTGAAAGTGATGATGGCAGAGTATATCCAATCGTTATATTTCGTAGTCTTGTAAATGACCCATCCTGGATGAATTTATCAGAAGGCAGGTAATTGTTCCCGCCGTATGTGGCCCTGGGTTCTGTATTGCTTGTTCCTGGACCTGTCCAGGAATACAGAACGTGTTTTTCCCAGTTATAGGGATCAGGTCTGACAACTTCCTGTGCATTGAATATCTTATTTCCATAAACTCCCTGGATATCAAAAGAGAAATCGAATCCATTATAATCAGCTTCAAAATTAAATCCCAGAATGAATTTAGGTATGGGCGATCCGATGTACGTCCGGTCATTTCCATCGATTTTTCCGTCTTTATTCACATCAACAAATCGCAGGTCACCCGGAACAGCAGTGGACAGATGGGGATAGGCATTCAATTCGTCCATGCTCTGAAATACACCATTGGTCTTGTATCCGAAAAAAGCTCCGATCGGCAGTCCCACGCGGCTTTGGGTTACCGGGATCCCGTTTGCGAGGTATCCGCCATATATTACTGAATCGATTCCACTGCTTCCCCCTACTTTTAAAACTTTATTCTTTATTGTAGATCCCAGAATATTAATGGTATAATTCACTTTTCCAACCTTGTCCCTCCATGTAATTTTGCTCTCAAAACCGGTATTCTTCACAGAAGCAGCATTGAAATATTCTAAAGCACCCTGACCATTTCCAAGGTAATCTGGTGTAGCCAGTGGGATCAGAATATCATTTGTAACCCTGTTATAATAATCGAATTCTCCGGACAATTTGTTATTTAACAGGCCAACTTCCAGACCAATATCCCCCTGAGTGGTGCTTTCCCATTTCAGGTTCGGGTTACCTGAGACAGAATATGACATTGCTGAATTTGCCGTAGGGGGTATCCCCAGAACCGTTACCATGCTTTCGGTAAGTGAATATCGCTTATCATAAGGGATCTTATCATTCCCGATGATTCCCAGGCTACCCCTCAATTTTAAGTTCGAGATGAAAGTCAGGTTTTCCATAAAGGTCTCTTTAGAAACAACCCAGCCTGCAGCCAGAGAAGGGAAATTGCTGTATCTGTTGCCGGCACTGAATTTGGAGGATCCGTCACGACGGAAAGTGGCGGTGAGAATATATTTTGAATTATATGTATAGTTTGCTCTGAAAAGGTACGAGATCATCGAATAGTTTTGATCCGGGTTCACTCCGTTGGAGATGCTGCTGAGGGTATTGACCCCGTTTGTAGGATCATATATATAATTTGGATCGAAATACCAGAAATCAGGAGAAGTACGAACTATATTTTTTCCGGTCATCGAGAAGCTCTCCGAAGTTGCTTTCTGCATTGTATAACCTGCTACGATATCAATGAAATGAACTCCAATTTGTTTATTGAATGAAAGTGTATTTTCCCAGAGCCATGTAATATTGAAGCCATTTCCCTTATTGAGAGTGTTGAGAAGGTTTTGCTGCTGCGGAGATACAAAATATGCTGGTGTAAAGCTTATAGCCTCATTATAGGAGCCATCAATTCCGTAACTTGTTTTAAATTTAAAATTCTTCAGGATTGTTGCTTCTGCAAATAAATTGCCTACCCCGCGAACACCTTTGTTATAATTATTGGAATATGCCAGGTCCGCAAGGGGATTACCAACATTAAACACCTGAGCAAAACTTCCATCGGGATTATAAGGAAGCAGGTCAGGTCTGGCCCGGTATGCTGAATAGGTGACATTTGGTGCATTTTGCTGTTTGTATGGAGTAACAGAGATAAAATTGCCCAGCTTGATATTTTTCGTTAAGGAATAGGTATTATTCAATTTGAACGTAATCCTTTCGTAGTTCGATTTATCCACTATACCGTCTTGTTTGAAATAACCGACACTCACATAATATTGTGTGGATTCCGAAGCGCCGGAAGCCGATAGCTGATGGTTCTGAATGGAAGCCGGATGAAAGATAAGAGACTGCCAGTCGGTATTTGGGACCAGATCCACATTGTTATAGGTCGGTGTTATTTCGTTAACTACTGTGGCATAATCACGTCCGGAGAGCAAAGCAATTTTCTTCTCCAAGATCTGCATGCTGTATTCACCGGAATAACTGAAAACAGTTTTCCCGGTTCCTTTCTGTCCGGTCTTTGTGGTTACCAAAATGACTCCGTTTGCTCCCCGGGAACCATAAATAGCTGTAGCTGAAGCATCCTTGAGGATACTCATGGAGGCAATATCCTGGGAGCTCAGAAAGGAAATGTCATCCATAATCATACCATCGACCACAAATATGGGCGAACTGTTATTAAAGGTACCCACACCCCGGACCCGAAGTACCGGTATGGCTCCGGGGGCCCCTGAAGTACTGGTCACCTGAACGCCGGTAACTTTTCCCTGTAATCCCTGCTCCGGATTTAAGGAGGTGATTTTTGTCAGATCCTCCGATTTTATGGTAGCGACAGATCCTGTCAGATCGCTTTTCTTAACGGTCCCGTATCCGATCACAACAACTTCGCCTAATGCCTGTGATACCTCCAGCATCTGAACATCAATGGTTGTTCTGCCATTTACAGGTATTGTCTGTGTCCCCATTCCTACCATTGAGAACACGAGTGTGTCATTTGGTGAAGCTGTAATAGAAAATGCGCCGCCAATATCGCATACAGTCCCTCTCAAAGTGTTTTTTACCTGAACCGTTACACCGGGAGTAGGCAAATTCTTTTCATCCGTGACTTTCCCTTTGACTGAGATTTGAGAGAACAGAGGCAAAAGAAGCATCTGCGAAATAAATACAATAACTAGTTTTTTCATTGGATCAGAGACATTTTTACAAATTTAGTCAGAAAAATCAACATATTTACTAATGAATTCTATCAACTTTAGATGTTATGGTTTGTGAACTCAATAATTTAAAATCGTCAGCTATTATTCCTTTCTGTTATAATTTATATTTCTGTATTAATAATTTGATTCTATTTCAGTACGTGGTATTGTTTCGTCAAATCGGAAAGTTCTGAGGGTGGTTGTGAAAAAAACAGAACATCATTACCGTCTGAATTGTTCATTATCATTTTTAAAATATCTATTTGCATTTTTTAACCTTTCTGAAACATACTATTCTTTAAATTGCAGGCTTTAACCAAAAACAAAGATCTTATGTTTATTAATCTCAAGAAAACAGTTTCTCTGAATATTTTATTAGTCACGGCTATAACCTTTATTCATGCCCAGCAGTTCGGATGGAGGGGACCTGGCAGAACAGGTGTTTATAATGAAACCGGCCTTCTTAAGAACTGGCCGGCATCCGGTCCGGCACTTCTCTGGGAATCAACAGGCAACGGAACCGGCTATTCGAGTGTCACTGTAACAGAAGATGCAGTGTATATTACCGGACGAAAAGGTAACAGCGACTATCTGACAGCCTATACCCAGGATGGAAAGAAAAAATGGGATGTTGAATACGGCTTATCTTCGATGAGCAACTATCCTGATTCAAGATGCACCCCGACAGTAGCGAACGGAAAGATCTTTCTCGTGAGCGGACAGGGCGATATGGTCTGTGTAAGCAAAGAGGGAAAGATAATCTGGACACTAAACTACTTCCGGAAATACGAT
>JBBIIS010000008.1:12611-28218 GCA_037446375.1 Bacteroidota bacterium
GTTGAGGCGAGCGGTGGAGACCACGTACTCCGAGCTCCGCTCGTTGTCGGCAATCTGGTTATCGGAACGCCGGGGGGACCAAAAACATCGATGGTGGCATTTGATTGCACAAGCGGAAAGGTTGTATGGGAGGCCCCATCCGTTGGTCAGGAGACGATGTACGTCAATCCGATACTGGTTGACGATAAGGGAATCAAGCTGATTGTTACAATCACCGCCGGATATATTATAGGTGTCAGCCCTGCAGATGGAAAGCTTGTCTGGAAATATGATTATGAAAACGCAAATCCTAATCCTACGGGTGACAGGCTTCATTGCAATACTCCACTTTACCGCGACGGCTATGTTCTTGCTGCAAACGGCTACGGGCAGGTCGGAGTACGTATTAAACTAAATCCAGATGCTTCAACTCCGACAACCGATTGGAAAAACCCTGATATAAATCCACATATCGGTGGAATGATCCTTCTTGGCAACTATGTGTACAGTTCCACACATGATTCAAATTCAAAAGGAAGATGGATCTGCGTTGACTGGACAACAGGCAAGACAATGTGGATGACACTATGGAACAATAAAGGACCAATAATTTCAGCCGACGGGATGATCTATATGATGGAGGAGAAGTCGGGCAATGTAGCTCTTGTCAGACCTGACAGTCAGAAACTTGATATTGTAAGCTCCTTCAGGGTCACCAAGGGTGAAGGTCCTTACTGGGCACACCCTGTGATCGATAAAGGCAGGTTGTTTATCAGGCATGGAAGCTACCTGGCGGTATATTCTATAAAATAATACTGTTTGAATTTCTGACTTATCCTGACTTTGGTTAATGGGTGCCAGGAACCAGGTATTTGGTTTTAGGTTTCAGGTATTAGGTACCCGGATTTCAGACAATAATTATTTGATTTTCGTAAGTTCTTGTTTTAATTTAGTTTTTTCGTGGATTGTTCTGAACTTATCTTTGCAGTATAATCAATTCTAAAATAAAATGGATAAGCGGATACTTGGCAAAAGCGGACTGGAAGTCTCTTCAGTGGGACTAGGCTGCATGGGAATGAGCTTCGGCTACGGAACGATTGCCGATAAAAAGGAAATGATCACTCTTATTCATAAGGCAGTAGAAGATGGTGTTACCTTCTTTGATACGGCTGAGGTTTATGGACCTTTTATAAATGAGGAACTCGTTGGCGAAGCTCTTGCTCCTTTTAAAGGTAAGGTTGTAATAGCCACAAAATTCGGATTTGACACAACAGGCAAATCCGCACTCGACAGCCGCCCTGAACATATTAAACAGGTAGCTGAAGCTTCACTGAAAAGACTGAGGGTAGAAACGATCGATCTTTTCTACCAGCACCGTGTTGATCCCAATGTCCCCATTGAGGATGTAGCAGGCGCAGTGAAGGATCTTATTAAAGAGGGAAAAGTTAAGCACTTCGGCCTCTCCGAAGCAGGCGTTCAGGTAATCCGCCGTGCACATGACGTTCAGCCTGTAACTGCGCTTCAGAGTGAGTATTCTCTATGGTGGCGTGAGCCGGAAGCAGCAATTATGCCAGCTCTTGAAGAGCTTGGCATTGGCTTTGTACCATTCAGCCCTCTTGGAAAAGGCTTCCTTACCGGAAAAATGGACCAGAACACAACTTTCGACAGCAAGGATTTTCGCAGCACCGTTCCAAGGTTATCACCTGAGAATCTCAAGGCCAACATGGCATTTGTTGATCTTGTTGCGAAGATCGCAAAGCAGAAGGATGCAACATCCGCACAGGTCGCTCTTGCCTGGATCCTTGCTCAAAAGCCATGGATCGTTCCAATACCGGGAACAACAAAGATGCATCGACTTGAAGAGAATCTGGGAGCAGTGGATGTTGGACTCACTGACGCAGAGCTTCTGGAATTAAACAAAGCTTCATCAGAGATTCCGGTACATGGTGACAGATATTCTGGCGGAAGTGCAAAACTTATTAATCGCTGACAAAAATTCACTACGGCAAAAAAAATTCTTGCCTTCTCATCCAGTCCGAGAAAAGGAGGCAATTCGGATCTGCTTTGCGACCAGTTCAATTCAGGTGCAAAAGAGGCCGGACATGAATCAGAGTTGGATATCCAGGAACTTTGAACGCAATTAAATGTTTAAATGAAATTATCCCTGTGTAAAGACCGTTAATCCATAATTCTTAAAAAAGTCAGACAGAAAGACATTCGTGATAATGACCGGGTTTTTCGTTTTGAAACCCGGTCATTGTAATTCTATTGGATTTTTTTGCAATTTTTGTTGCAAAATTGAGAGGAATCAATTGAAACTTATAAAAAACTGAATATAATGAAACAGAGTAGATTGTTTGGTGCAATGATCGTATTGCTTGTATGTATAACAGATATAAAAGCACAGGACTGGCCCCAGTATTTCGGTCCGACCAGGAATGGTATCTCAACACAAAAAAATATTCTGCGTACATGGCCTGAAAGAGGTCCTGAGGTTCTGTGGACTGCAAATGTGGGGATCGGATATGGCGGACCGGTGATCAAAAACGGAAAAGCATATCTGCTAGACAGAGATGATAAAGTTGGTGATAACCTTAGGTGTTTTGATCTTTCTACCGGAAAGGAACTATGGAATTTTGCCTATCCTGCCCCAGGAACAGTTATGTTCCCCGGTTCACGCAGCGTGCCGGCTATTGACGGTAATATGGTATATTCGTGCGGACCCTACGGTAACCTTTATTGCATCGATATCAATACCCATAAACCTGTATGGAACAAAAACGTCTGGAGTGATTTCGGTGGTGGTGAAATTCCCAAATGGGCCATTTCACAGTGCCCTCTGATCTACGGCAATCTTCTTATTATTGCTTCACAGGCGCCAAAAGCGGGGGTTGTTGCCTACGATAAGCTTACCGGTAATGTCAAATGGTCGACCCCATCTCTCGGACCGGTAGGGTATGTAAGCCCTGCAATAGTAAAGATCGGCGCTGAGAATCATGTTGTGATGATAACGGCAGCGCAAGGACGAGGAGAGAGTGCCAGCGGAGGAAAGGTGGTCGGTATTGATCCTCTCAGTGGAAAAACATTATGGGAATATACAAACTGGCAATGCGGAATTCCTATCCCTGCAGCAGTTGATGCCGGCGAAGGCAGAATTCTTATTACAGGCGGGTACCAGGCCGGCTCAGCAATGATCAAGGTAGAAAAGAAGACAGATGGAAGCTACAGCGTTAAGGAGCTTTACAAAAATCCGGATTTCGGATCACATACTCAGTCACCAATATTCTACAACGGCTATTTTTATGCGGAATATACAACAAATGAAAGAAAAGACGGCCTTGTTTGCATGAGCCTCGACGGAAAGGTAAAATGGAAAACTTCAAGGACTCCTCTATTTGATAAGGGCGGAATGATAATTGCAGATGGCTTGCTTCTCTGCACTGATGGCAGCAAAAAGCTCTATCTTATTCAGCCCGATCCGGCAGCCTTTACTCCCATAGCCTCTGCAGAGCTGCTGGAAGGCCCGGCAGGTGGCGGAGATAACAGATTCGGAATTCAGAACTGGGCACCACTTGCCCTTTCTGACGGAAAACTTCTTATCAGAGATCAGAGCCGGCTGTTTTGTGTCAAAGTAACCAGGTAGTATTGATTTAGACTGAATGAACTGAAATATCCATGAACTTTCTTGGAAGAATTACCACTCCATACAAACTCGTACTGATAAGTCTGATCAGTGCAATTTTCATTATATATCCAAATCTCGCCTATGCAAGATGGGAATTGAGTTTTCTGGATAAATCGGTTCATACTTCATATTTATTGTACTTTATTTTCAGGTACCTGTTCTTTTCAGCTCTGATTTGGATATTAGTAAAATATAACCTGCAGAGCATTGAGGCCTTTGTTTTTAAGAAGAGAATACTGCATAACCTGTTGATAACCACAACGGCCTACCTTATTTATGTTGCTTCTTCATTTCTGTTTGATTACAAGGGTGACTGTTTCACGGGAATATTACTCTTCCAGTTTTTTGTGGTTTTTATAATTTGTGCATTTATCGGCCATGTATCTTTCCTTAATTCGGAACAGTTGAGAAAAGAACAGGAGATCGAGCAGTTAAAGATCGAGAATCTGCAAAGCAGGTACGATGCTCTCACCAATCAGATCAATCCTCATTTTTTCTTTAATTCACTAAATGGACTTACTTCTCTTATCCGAAAGAAAAATGAGGAAAATGCCCTGGAGTACGTCAATAAAATGTCCGATGTCTTCCGTTATATACTTCAGAGTGACAAAAAAGGACTTGTGACTCTCAGGGAAGAGCTGGATTTTGTTCAGGCTTTTTTTTATATGATGGAGATCCGGTTTGCAAATAAGCTTGTTTTCAATATTAATGTAGCTTGTGATAAAAGAACTCTGAAATTGCCGGTCCTTTCCCTGTTGCCTCTTATAGATAATGTGGTTATCCACAACACTATCGACAGCGAACACAAAATGGAAATAGTCATATGCCTGAATCCTCAGGATGAACTTTCCGTCTCAAATCCGATCTATCCCAAGCTTACTTCAACCGAGACTAACGGCACTGGTCTTAAGAATCTGGAGAACAGGTTCCAGATGCTGATGAACCAGCAAATCAGGATTAAGAACGATGGCGAGAGATTCACAGTATATCTTCCGCTTAAAAAAGAGAAAAATGAAAATACTGATAGTTGAGGACGAAACGGCTGCCTATGAAAACCTTGTTGAAATACTTGCTGAACTGGATCCACAGATAGAAATCGCAGGGAATACCGAAAGTATCAGTCAGACAATTAACTGGCTGCAGGCAAATCCGAACCCTGACCTTGTTTTGATGGATATCCATCTTTCCGATGGTTCAGCATTTTCGATATTCGACAAAATCAGGCTGGACGTACCTATAGTATTTACGACTGCTTATGATGAATATGCGATAGATGCCTTTAAGGTCAATAGCATAGATTATCTTCTTAAGCCAATAAAGGTTGAGGAGATGAAAAGGGCGCTCGAAAAGTTCAAAAAACTGACCCGTCAGGATATTACTAATTATCTCTCTCAGCTGACAAATCTGTCAGCTTCACCAAAATACAAGGATAAGTTGCTTATACCTGTGAAAGATCAGCTCCAGCCAGTGGATATAAAAGAGATCTCCTGTTTCTATACTACAAATAAATGTACTGCCATCTATCTTAAAAACGGCCGCTCCTATCCTTATTCAAAAACACTTGAGCAGGTTGAGATGATGTTAAACCCAGCTGATTTTATTCGGGCGAACAAACAGTATATCGTTTCAAGAAGCAGTGTGAAGAATATTACAATCTGGTTCGACAGCCGCCTGCTTGTCTCTCTTGATACCGAAACCCCGGAACGTATCTATATCAGCAAGAACAAAGCTGCTGAATTTAAGGCATGGATTGTGAATGATATTTAATGATATACTGATCTACTGAAATAAAGTCAAAGCCTCAGTTCAATAATTAGTGGCTTCGGACCGCCTCCACCCCCTCCGGGTGCCGGGGAAAAGTCTGATTCTGCAGATGTCAGGATAAATATGATTGATTTTCACCGGATTAGACTGAAGTAAAATATTTCTCAAAACTCATACGTAAAAATTGAAAGATCAGTCCGGCCTGATTCGTTACAAATCAATGTTTCTTCCTTTTCGCGCACCCGATAGTCCTTTTTATTGATTGATTCCGTATTTTTAGGCGACTCTTCAATCCCATCTCAGTGATAAAGGTAAACAGGATCGTATACAGGCTATAAACTGAAAAAATGAAATACCTGATAAAAGAACTCCGCCGGCATTACGGGAGGACTGTTGCAAGCATAAGCGGCTATACCATCTCAACACTTTTTATCCTGCTTATGCTGTCTGTTACGCTGACTAATGAAAAAAGTTCATTCGGGATACTGAGGGGAACAGGCACCCATTTCATCGTGTATATTCCTTCAAATGCTACCTGTTGTGTCAATTGCAACAGCGAGGACTCCAGAGGCTCTCTCGTCGCGGAGGGAGTAAATACCATTATGCTCACAAGTGATCTTATCGATTCAGTAAGAAAAATAAAAGGAGTGCGGGATGCTGCCCCCTACCTTCTCTATAAATTGCATGAACCGAAATATGAAGCAGACATAACCCTGGGCGGAATTGACACCAACAGCATAGCTACGACCAACAATGTCTGCGCAAAAACAAATCTGGTTGCAGGGAAATTCCTCTCAGATAAACCTGGGGAACTTGTGGCTGAAGAATCATTTGCAATGGCTCACAACCTGGCTGTTGGAGACACCCTGAAAGCTTTCGGGGGCAAGTTTGTAATGGCTGGTATAATTAACTCGGGTATAAAACCAGGTAAAGCTGATCTATACGCGCCAATCGGGAATGTCAGGAGAATTCTCAAAGAAGATCTGAAATGCATATCACCCGGTTTCGATATGAATATTATCCTTGTGGAAGTTTCAGACTCTAGGATTCAAAGCCAGGTAATGATAAAGCTAAAGGAGAGAATGAAAGACTTTTCAATCTCCAGCTATAATTGCTATCAGCCTGCCAGCCAGGTAATGGCAATAATTGAAAAAGGATCCGCACTGTTTACAATTTTGATCTTTATCTTTTTACTGATCTTTTCTGCAAAAACACAATTGACCTCCCTGATGGAACGGTCGAGGGAAATAGGAATTCTGAAATCACTGGGATGGTCAAATACACGGCTCAGCAATCAGATCTTACTATTATCGCTGATCCAGGCTCTTGCCGGAGCAATTACAGGGATCCTAACCGGACTCCTGATAATCCTTTTGATGAAAAGTAATCAGATAAATTTTTTCAATCTGGCCGAGTTTAATCTAAGAATAAGAGTTATCCCTGTACTGATCGCTCTTTCCCTTTTAGGTGGCCTGATTGCAGCCATTCTCCCTATAATAAAGGTTTATCGCACTAAAGCGGGAGATATGATCAATAATTATATGTAATGATTTTTCAATAAGATTATGGCTGAATATAAAATTGAATGTATTTCATTAAGCAAGCTATATCTGAATAAAAGCCAGAATATACAGGCATTGAACAATATAAACCTTCAGATCAGAAAAAATGAAACAGTCCTGATCAAAGGCCGCTCGGGAGCTGGGAAATCAACACTCCTGAACATTATGTGCGGGCTAATAAAACCGACAAGCGGCAAAGTAATAATCGACAACAGCTGCCTCAATGATTTCTCTCATGATGAGTTAAGTAACCTTCTTTCTGACAAGGTTGGTATCATCTTTCAGAGCTTTAATCTTTTGCCGACATATACTGTATTTGAAAACATTGAGATCGCAGTTGTTCACAAAGGATTGAAGTATAGCCTGACTACAAAGAACATTATGGCTTACCTTGAGATGTTCAGCTTAAAAGACAAAGCCCGTTTATTGCCGTCAGAACTAAGTGTAGGCCAGCAGCAAAAAGTGGCCATAATCAGAACATTGATCAAGAAGCCGTCCCTGATCTTTGCTGATGAGCCAACAGGCTCTGTAGACAGTGAAACTGCCCATGAGATCTTAGGCCATCTTAATGATTATAAAAAGAATAAGGAGGTTACAATAATCATTGCGACTCATGGAAATATACCCGAAGAATTCGCCGATAAGATATATACTATCGAAAATGGAGTCCTTTTTTGAGGATGCAAACCCTACCGGAATTGAACAGTCAGGATACGGACTGATTAACCTCAGAGCCGGCATTGAATACATGAAAGTGGCACTGGCATTCCGGGGATATAACCTGCTGGGAGAAAAAAATATAAAGGCAGGCAAAGAGTGTTTTTCAGACCGGTTCAGCAAAGACCATAACTTATGATATCTGTTTGCGGGTTGGATACGAAGATTAAGTTAAGTCGTTATTATAGTAATTTTCATAAATCAGCACCACTGAAATCAGACGGATCCTGAATATTTTCGCGTTCAAATATGGTTTTTTCTTTATCACGAATGGCGGACTCTGATTAAAGCCTGCTTCTCCTATTTTCGTACTTGTATATTCTGAATAAAATTGAAGTTTTATTAATAGTGATTATATGAAATATATTTTTTCGCTTTTCATCTTTTCAATTTGTATATGCCTTTCAAATGCTCAGGGACAGAGAAACAGCCTGCATGGAAAGATCGTCGATGCTGATAATAAACCACTTCCCGGAGCAACAATAACAATGACCGGTACTAAATACGGGGTGAATGCAAACGAGGAGGGTGAATATCTGTTGGATCAGATCCCTGCAGGCAAATTAAAGATCCAGGCTTCATTTGTCGGTTTTAAATCCGTAACAGCTGATTTTGATGTCCAGCCAGGCAGGAATAACCTCGACATTAAAATGGAAAGCGAGGATGTAAAGCTTGAAGGCGTAACAGTGACATCACAGAAACGTGAGCAGCAAATACTTGATGTTCCGATCACAATGAGTGTCATAAATTCTAAATTCATTGAGGATAACAATATTACCGAACTCGATAAGCTATCTGAATATGTTCCGGGATTGCTTATCAGGATGCAGGGCGTTGACCGTCCAAGCTTTGTTATCCGTGGTCTCACAAGCGACGAAGTGAGTCCTGCCGCACAACCAAGGATCTCGGTATTTTATAATAATGTCCCAATAAGCCGTGCAAACGGAGCCGCCGTCGAATTGTTTGATATGCAGCAGGTAGAAGTGCTGAAAGGGCCGCAGGGAACTCTCTTTGGAAGAGGAGCCGAAATTGGCGCTGTAAACTACCTCAGCAATAAACCCACAAACAATTTCAGCGGTTCTGTTGACGCAGGATTTGGAACTTATGGCCAGAAAGAAGTCAGCGGCAGTATAAATATTCCGGTTATCAAAAACAAGCTATTTGTCCGTGCTGCAGGAATATATGATTACCAGGATGGCTATATTAAAAACACTTTTGGAGGAAGCCTAAACGGGAGAAACACAATAGCGGGAAGGTTTTCAGCCACTTACCTCCCATCAGCAAGCAATAAGATCGATCTTGTAATGAACTATCAGAAAGACAATGATCCCGGACTCGGATTTATGAGCATGAGCTACCCAAATACAAACGGCAGTAAAGATCCATTCACTTATACAACATCACTTGAGCAGGGAAAGAATCTGAAAAACAAAAGGGATATTTATGATGCCTTATTAACTTTCAAACATTCCTTTAATGAGAATAATTTCCTGACCTCGCTCAGTTCTTATCGCAAATTATCTTCATACAGCCGCTGGGATGGCGACGGAACTGCCGCAGCAGCTATTGATATGAGCGAAGATGACGGATCGGGACAGTTCTACCAGGAGGTCAGGTATAACTACTCCGTAAACAATAAGCTGACAGGAAGCATAGGTTCAAGCTTCTGGTACGACAGATCAAGCCAGAATTACTGGTTCTCTCCCAATGAACAGAATATGTTTCACCTGCTCTTCAATACCGGCTTCCTTGTAACCCCCGACGGACAGCCGAATCCTGTCACCAATCTTCCGAATGATCCGCAACTGGGACCTTTAGCCGGGCTTCCGCTTGCTACTAACCATCAGGAGGAAAACAATAACCATGCTGTAAACCAGGCGCTTGACGGCTTTGCCGACGCGAATTACCAGCTGACTGACAAATTAAGCTTAACGGCTGGCTTTCGTGTTACAAACGACTGGATAAAACTGACAAACAACGCACAGATGACGGGAGGCAGCCCCTCAACACTTGGATTTATTACCGGAAATTATCCCAACCTCTTTTTTAAACCCGGCAGTGGACAGCAGATCAGTACAAGCAATCTTGCTGTGACCTATCGCGGAGGATTAAAATATTCCATCAATGAAACCTCCTCACTATTTGCCAACTATTCCAAAGGGCATAGGCCAAAAGTTCTCCAGTTTACCTCAACAGGTGAAAAGCAGGTCCTTAATGCGGAAACTGTCAACAGTATTGATATGGGTTTTAAAACTGCAATAAACCAGCGTTTATGGTTTGATCTGGGGCTGTTTTACTACAGCTATATGAATTTTCAAACATCTGCCTGGATAGCTGATCCGAATACAGGCAATTTTAATTACTTAGTCAGGGACGGGGGAAAAGCCTCCGGTTATGGTGCAGAAACAAATGTGAGATATGGGGTCTCCAGATGGCTGCAATTTTTTGGTAATTACTCATATATCCATGCCCGTTTCGCCAGATATGATGCGACCGGTGCCAAGCAGGAGTATGCCGGTAACATGTTCAGGCTGACTCCGGAGCACAGTTTTACGTTCGGCCTTAATGCAAGAACTAATCTTACAAAAGATTTGTTCCTGTTTGCTGTCCCCTCCTATTACTATAAGACAAAAATATTTTTTGAGGACGCAAACACACCCGGCATTGACCAGGCTGGCTACGGTCTGTTAAACCTCAGGGCCGGGATCGGATACAGGAAGATTACGCTTGCTTTTTGGGGGAATAACCTGTTAAGCGTGAGGTATATAGTGAGCGCAGGTAATACCGGCAGCCTGTTTGGAGATCCGACGCAGATCCCAGGCGTCCCGGGAATGTTCGGCACAAAGCTCAGCTGGAAATTTTAACAAAAACCCGATTAATCAAAGATTACAATAAATAGCATATGTGGAGTAAAATCAAAACAGAGGTATAATAGGTATATTTGTGATCGGACTATTTTGTCGCAACTTATGAGAAGGAGTACTATAATAATAGCTATATCTGCGGTGCTGTTTGCACTGCTGTTCTCGTGGTGGCTATTGGCTGCTCCTTCGTACAGTACCACTGAAAGGATTCCGGGAATGGATAACCGTCCGCCTATAAAGCCAGTGTCTGATTCAGTTATTATAGGTCAGAATTTCGATTCACTGGGGCAGATGGATAATGTTCTTCCGGGAAACTGGCCTCACTTCAGGGGACCCGACTTTGACAATATAAGCAAGGACCAGACCCCGCTGGCAGAATCTTGGGACACAGCTGGACCGCCGATCGTATGGAAGACCACCCTTGGTGAAGGCTATTCAGGGCCAGTCGTACTCAATGGGCGGGTTTATATTCTGGATTACAATGAAAAAAGAAAAGCCGATATGCTCAGATGCTTCTCACTCTCTTCGGGAACAGAGATATGGCACAGGTGGTACAGGGTCGAAATGAAACGTAACCACGGCTATTCGAGGACAATCCCGTCTGTGACTGATAAATATGTTGTTACGATAGGCCCGAGAAGCCATGTAATGTGCGTCGATGCCATAACCGGGAAGCTGCTCTGGAAACACGATCTTGAAAAGGAATTCGGAATCCCCGGATCTGCTTATGGCAGGATAACACCTGACTTCTATACCGGGCAATGTCCTCTGATTGACAATGATGTTGCGGTGATTGCACCAGGCGGAAAGGCACTTATGATCGGCGTTGACTGCAAGACCGGAAAGGTAATCTGGAAGACTCCGAATCCTGACTCGCTCAGGATGTCGCATACTTCTATAATGCCTATGACAATCTACGGAAAGAAGATGTATGTTTATAATGCTGTGGGAGGCGTTTGCGGGGTATCTGCGGAAAATGAAGACAAGGGAAAAATATTGTGGAGAACGCTTGAATGGAGCCCGGCAACAGTTGCCGCTTCTCCTGTTCCGATCGGGAACAATGAGATAGCTGTTTTTGGGAGCTATGGTGCTGGTGGTGCCAGACTCAGGATCAACTCAGGCGGAAATGGTTTCGAAGCAACGATTTCAGAGGAGCATAAAGCAACTGATGGTCTGGCAAGCGATCAGCAAACCCCGATACTCAAGGATGGATTCATCTGGAGTGTTATGCCCGAAAATGCAGGGGCTCTCAAGAAACAGCTTGTCTGTTACAGCACATCCTCATTACTGAAACCTGTCTGGAGCAGCGGCAAGGAGAACAGGTATGGACGCGGTCTTGGCCCTTATATAATGAGCGGAAATAAGCTTTACCTTCTCGATGATGACGGAATGCTTTATCTTTTCAAACTGGAGAAAAGTTCTGCTGAACTTATATCTTCCCATAAGATACTTAACGGCGTGGAGGCCTGGGGGCCAATGGCAATTGCAGGTAAATATCTAATTATGAGAGATGCCAGAAATTTATTATGCCTTGATATAGGAAATAAAACAAACTGATATGAACAAGAAACTCGCCACAGCACTTATTGTACTTATAATCCTTGTATTCATCGGATACATATTTTATGATGTCGCGTTCAACAGTGACAAAGCTGAGCCGAAGGCCAAAACTGCCGTTTCGTCTGAAAATCAGGACAAATGGGCTGTCAGAGGAATAATTGACCCCGCATCGGGAAAGGTAGAGGCCGTTACTGTAATGGCGAACGGCGACCTGATTATCGGAGGCAAATCATTCATAGTTTGCTATGATGCTGAAAACAGGCTTATGTGGAATAAAAAGACAGATAAGCCCATAACCTCAATAACGGTATCAGGGGATACCCTTTTTGCGTCAACAGCCGAAACAATACTAAAATATAGCCAGGATGGAGCATTAATCTCTGAATGGGGCCCGTTTGAGGATAGCGCCATGATTACATCCGTTTCAGCAAACAGATCTTTCGTCGTATGCAGCGAACAGGGAAGCTGTCGTACTTAATAAAAAAGGAGATCTGAAATACATTATAGGCAAAAATGGGGAGCCCTTTGTGATCCCGAGCCCATACTTCGAAGTTGCAATCGATGCTGACAATAACATTTATACGGCAAATACAGGCAAACACAGGATCGAGAAGAGAAATCTTTCGGGAAAGATACTTTACTCCTTTGGTGAGGCAGGCACTGCGCCCGATTCGTTCTGCGGCTGTTGCAACCCCGCTCATTTTACACTGGTCCCTGGCGGATTTGTTACTGCTGAAAAAGGAATAAACAGGATCAAGATACTTAACGATAAAGGAGAATTTGTTGAGTTCATATCATCCGTCAATGATTATGTTCCCTCCGTTCCGCTAGCCGTTGCAACATTTAACGGAAAGATAGTCTACGCAGCAAATCCGGCCGATTCCAGAGTTTACAAATTTACAAGAAAATTAATTTAAGACCAACATCCCCGCCATCTCCCGGCTGGAGCGAAATGAAATTGCCCGGTGGAAAATTTTTGCAACCAGGCCAGACTGCCGCTGAGGCTGCCCTGCAATCTGGCTCCTTCGCTCTCCTTTGGGGGAAAATGAAAAGGGAGTAAGCACGATTTGAAATGAAAATTTTTGGAACCAGAATTCTCAAGCTTAAAATGGTATGCAACTTTGCGATAAATGTTTTTAAATCATGAACAGAACTGATTTTCTTAAGACACTCTTCAGATACCTGCTCTTCGGCCTGCTTGGTTTTATTGCCATCTTCGCCGGAAGCAAGGCCGCCCTGGCGTCCGACTGCTCTTCCTGTCCCGGAAAGGGGATCTGCTCGGGCAAAACCGATTGTGAGAAATTTTTACCTGTAAAAAATGGAAAGCAATAAGAATAAATATCAGTCGCGGCGTAATTTTGTAAAGACAGCGGGAATGATCATTGTTGCCTCTCCTCTCGTTGCACTGCCGGTTCTTCTCGCTAAGAAAACATCCGTTAAAGGATATGTCTGGCAGATCGATCCATACAAGTGCACAACATGCGGCCAGTGCAAGACAAACTGTGTTCTTACACCTTCAGCATCAAAAAGCACCCATGCCTTCAAGATGTGCGGGTATTGCGATTTGTGCGGGGGATATCTGCGCCAGGGTGTCAAAACAATAAGCACCGGTGCAGAAAATCAGCTGTGTCCGACGGGAGCCATTAAAAGAAGGTTTATCGAAGAACCATATTTTGAGTATACAATCGATGAGAAGCTCTGCGACGGATGCGCAAAATGCGTTAAGGGATGCGGCGACTTTGGCAATGGATCGTTATATATGCAGATAAGGCACGATATATGCGTAAACTGTAATGAATGCTCAATTGCACGCACATGCCCGTCAAATGCAATAATAAGGGTACCGGCCGATCAGGCCTATATCAGGAAGAGTTGAAAATTTGAAAATGTTGAAATGTTGAAAAAATATCTTCCATATTTGATACTTGTACTGCTGCTTGTTTGGCATACGGTAATTTTCGCGCAGGAACGTGTTCAGCAGCAGCGCTTTCCAAGGCCCGAGTTTGAATCAGGATATCAGACTCCGACACACCAGTTGCTGAACCAGCGGGGCCCGATGTGGGAATACTTCGATGTGGCTGTGCTTATAGCTGCACTATGCATGACTTCCTGGCTCGCTCTTAAAAAGAGATCCAGGCAGGGCCTGCTCTGGATGTCGGTATTCTCCCTGGCGTACTTCGGTTTCTACAGGCAGGGCTGCATATGCTCCGTAGGATCTGTCCAGAACATATCCCTTGCGCTCTTTAACAATGATTATGCCGTCCCACTCCCGGCACTCCTGTTCTTTATTATTCCGCTGGTATTTGCATTGCTTTTCGGAAGGGTATTCTGTGCCGGAGTCTGTCCGCTCGGGGCCATCCAGGAATTGACTGGCTTCAGGCCGGTAAGAATTCATAAAAGCGTTGAAGCTGTCCTTGCCTCAATACCATTTATATATCTGGGACTTGCCATACTTTTTGCTGCAACAAAAAGCCAGTTTATAATCTGCCGCTACGACCCTTTTGTAGGGATATTCAGACTCGATGCGCCATTTACAATGATAATCTTCGGGGCACTTCTTCTTCTGGTTGGCATCTTTGTCAACCGACCATATTGCAGATATCTCTGTCCTTACGGCGTTCTCCAGAATATCTTTTCGCGATTTTCAGGGAGGCATCTAACTATAACCCCGGCCGAATGTACAAAATGCAGGCTTTGCGAGGAATGCTGTCCATACGACGCCATTCTTCCTGCAGATGATGTAAAGAAAGATGAGCCAAGGGGCACATCAAGAAAAAGATTCATGCTTTATTTCACGCTGATACCTGTAATGGCCGTTGCAGGAGGACTCTTACTTTACAATATCTCACCTGTCCTTACGGCAGCAAACAGCACTGTCAGGCTTGCCAGGGAGATAAGGCTTGAAAAGGAAAAAGGCGTCATTGCTCTTTCAAAAGCTGCCGTGGCCTTCAAGGAAGCCGGCAAGACTGAAGCACAGCTTTTTCAGGAAGAAGCTCTAATTACAGACAGGTTCAGGAAAGGGGCTCCCTGGGTTGGTATATTCCTGGGACTGTCCCTTGGCGCGGGCCTATTCAACCTCACGATAAGTCAAAAAAGAACGGAATATAAACCTCATAAAGGAAAATGCTTCAGCTGCGGCAAATGCTTTGAATATTGCCCTGTTGAGCCAAAATTTATAAAATGAAACTGTCTGAAAAAGATACTAAGATATTAAACGGTGTAAGCCAGGTGTCAGCAATATTTACTCTGATGGTCGGCCTCACAATGGTATTCGGCCTTGTTCAGCTTAAGGCAGTCAAGCCACTCGACAGCCCCTCACTCCTTTCTGTAAAGGAGCAATACGACAAGGATCCTGCCAACAGGGAAAAGGCAGAGGAGGTGCGTGCAATGGACCTTATGGCCCGGCGTGCCTATTTTACTTCAAGGTGGCAGGTCGAAACGGGCTCTTATCTGCTTATTGCCGGCGCTTTTATCTT
>JBBIIS010000008.1:28228-41443 GCA_037446375.1 Bacteroidota bacterium
AAGAATACTGGCCGGCAATGAAAAACCAGGGCCGGCTTTTCCGTCAGAAAAGCCTGACATTGTATCCCAGAAACAGAAGTACCGCAAGAATCTTTTAATTGCAGCATCGGTTATAACAGCAGCTGCAATCGTATCATCCTTCATTCTCAGAGCATCACTTCCAACACCCGGAAAAGAGACAGCGGGCACCCTTGCAGCAGATGAAACAAAGACTGAGTCTGTTCCTGTCGCTGTATCAGCAGGGAAAAACTATCCCTTTTTCAGGGGTGAAGGCAGCCGCGGAATAGCTGGCGGAACAGGATATCCCGTAGAGTGGAACGGAAATGAAGGCAAAAATATAAAATGGAAAACTCCCATTCCCGGAAAAGGAAAGAACTCACCTGTAATCTGGGGTGATAAACTGTTTATTACAGGTATACGCGATAATAACCTCGAGGTCTATGGCATTGATAAAAACAAAGGCGAGATCATATGGACAGGCTCTGCCTCTGATTTTCCCGGAGCTTCACAAGAGATACCCCAGAGTGATGCTGAGGCCGGAATGGCGGTTCCTACAGCTGCAGTAAACGGAGAGTACGTATGTGCGATCTTTGGTAACGGGAACCTTGTCTGCTTCGACATGAACGGAAAAAGAATATGGGGAAGGAATATCGGAGTGCCAAAAAGCACATACGGCTATTCTGCATCACTCCTTATGCACGAAAATACACTGATCATTCAGTACGACAGCGATGCAAAAATTGCACTTAAGGGATTTGACATCGCAACAGGAGATCCTAAATGGGAGACGCCAAGACCCGGCAGACCTGTCTGGTCATCGCCAGTTCTTGCTCACTTTGATGGAAAGACACAGGTGATAATAAACGGAAACCCGAATGTATCAGGATATGACGCCAGCTCAGGGGCTGAGCTCTGGAGCCTTCCCGGAGTGAATGGCGACGTTGCACCCTCCGCAGCTGTAAACAGCAAGCTGGTTTATGCCGTGACGGATTACTCAAGGCTTGTTGCCCTGATACCCGGGAAAACCGGTTCAAAAGCCTGGGACGATAATGCCTATACACCAGATGTTTCAAGCCCGGTGGCAAATGAACAATATCTGTTCCTGACAACAGGAAATGGCGATGCTGCCTGCTATAACGCAGTGAAGGGCGATACCGCCTGGACACACATGTTCAATGAACCATTCTATGCTTCACCCATAATTGGAGATGACAAAGTGTGGATGCTTGACCGCAAGGGTATTATGCACATAGCCGAAGCGGGAGCAAAATTCAAGCTTATCGCTGAATCACCGCTCGGAGAGCCTGCCGACAGTTCGCCTGCCTTCTCCGACGGCAGGATATATATCAGGGGAAAAAATAACCTTTATTGTATTTCAAAAAATTGAAAAGCACAGGGGAAGATAACAGGGAGGACTGCAGCTGCAGTGAAGATAATCTGCCGCACATAATTCAGATGGTAGAGGAAGCTGTATTGCTTATAGGCCATGAGAAGGATAAGGTCATTCCACTTTTGCAGGAACTGCAGAAGAGGATGAATTATATTCCCTCTGAGGCAATTAAGCATGTCTGCAAAATTACTGATATCACCCCTGGTCAGATCTCAGGCGTATCAACTTTCTATTCGCAGTTCAGGCATGTACCCGCGGGCAGACATACTATAAAGATATGCCAGGGAACGGCGTGCCATGTAAAGGGTGCAAATCTTATATCTGATGCATTCAGGAGGGAGCTTAAACTCGGAGAGACCGATGTCACCACCCCGGATAAACTGTTTTCCGTTGAGGAGGTGGCATGCCTGGGGTGTTGCACTCTGGCACCTGTTGTGCAGATTGATGATAAAACGTATGGACATGTCAGCCCTGCTGAGGTCGATAATATAATCTCCGATTTCCTTCATCAAGCTTCAACTCATAAAAAAGAAGCTGAATTGATAAACAGTGAACATCAGGGATCTGAAATAAGGATCGGTCTGGGTTCCTGCTGCGTTGCAGGCGGAAGCAGGGAAATACTCTCGGAGATCATTGGAATCAGGGAAAAGTATGGTCTTGAAGTTTCTCTGAAGCCTGTTGGCTGCGTTGGTGTCTGTAATCAGACCCCTCTTATGGAGATAGTTTCAGATAAAGGGAAGACATCAAGATATACAAATGTAAAGCAGGAACAGGTTGAGGATATAATACTGAAACATATTAAGCCCCGCAGGCTTGACAAAAAAATAAAATTCAGGATAAATGATATCGTTGATACTTTTGTGAACGATACAAAAGTATATAGCCCGGCACAGCTCACGGGTGTAATGAGGGAAAAGGTACTCGATAATTTTCTTAAGAAACAGCTTCACCTGGCAACCGAAAAAAGCGGGATAATTTCACCGGTATCTCTTGATGAATATCTGCTCTTTGAGGGCTTTAAGACATTTGATAAATGCCTTACATACAATAACAAAGAAAGCATCATCGATATCATCAAAGAAAGTGGACTCAGGGGTCGTGGAGGGGCCGGATTTCCGACAGGAAGAAAGTGGGAACTGTTCAGGTCATCATCGGGCAGCCCTAAATATGTTGTGTGCAATGGCGATGAGGGCGATCCGGGTGCATTCATGGACAGGATGCTCCTTGAATCGTTTCCCTTCCGTGTAATTGAAGGAATGATGATCGCCGCTCTTGCAACTGGCGCTACAGAAGGAATCTTTTATATAAGGGCTGAATATCCCCTGGCGGTATTCAGAGTAAGGAATGCACTTAAACTCTGCCACGCAGCAGGTTTGCTGGGCAATAACATAAAGGGATCCGGCTTTTCTTTCAATATAAATATTTTTGAGGGTGCCGGCGCCTTTGTCTGCGGAGAGGAGACGGCTCTTATTGCCTCAATGGAAGGCAGGCGCGGTACTCCGAATATCCGTCCGCCATACCCTGTTGAAAATGGCTTTAAGGGATGTCCAACCCTGGTAAACAATGTTGAAACCTTGTCTCTTGTCCAATGGATCATTAAAAATGGTGCAGTGGCCTTCAGCTCAATTGGCACTCAGAAAAGCAAGGGAACGAAGGTTTTCGCCCTTGCAGGCAAGGTCGCAAGAGGAGGGCTGATAGAAGTGCCAATGGGAACTACAATACGGGATATTGTAGAAAATATCGGAAACGGCGTTGCCCCGGGAAGAAAATTCAAGGCGGTCCAGATCGGAGGTCCTTCGGGAGGTTGCATTCCTGAGTTTTTGTCAGACACTCCTATCGATTACGAGGAGCTGACAAACCTCGGAGCTATGATGGGATCAGGCGGACTTGTAGTTCTCGACGATGCCGATTGCATGGTGGATATGGCAAAGTATTTCCTGACTTTCACACATCAGCAATCGTGCGGTAAATGCACCTTCTGCAGGATCGGGACAAGGAAGATGCTTGATATTCTTGAGAGACTCTCGGAAGGCAAAGCTGCACTGGCTGAGCTTGCTGAACTTGAAGAACTTTGTATCTCAGTATCAAGCGGCAGCCTGTGCGGATTGGGTAAATCGGCTCCCAATCCTGTTATCACGGGCCTTAGGTATTTCCGTGAGGAATATGAGGAACATACAAGGGGGATCTGCAGGGCAAAACGATGTCAGGGACTAATAAGATACAGCATATCAGATAAATGCACCGGATGCACAAAGTGCTCGCAGGACTGTCCGGTAAATGCGATCGCCTTCAAACCATACGAGCGTCACGAAATAAACCTGGATCTCTGCACAAAATGTGACAATTGCAGGATAGTCTGTCCCGAGGGCGCAGTAGAAATAATAAACATCAATGGCCTCACTTAAAATAGATAATAAAGATATCATTGCCGATGAAAGGATGACCATCCTCGAAGCCGCACGGAGCGAAGGCATAAGCATTCCAACCTTATGTCACAGCGACACGCTGGAACATTACACATCCTGCATGGTATGCCTTGTAAGGGAAAAAAGATCAGGCAAATACATCCCGTCATGCTCGGCAAGGGTCCAGGATGGGATGGATATTGACGCAAGCAGCAATGATGTTATTGATCTGAGAAGAAGATCTGTTGAGTTGCTGCTCTCGGAGCACAGAGCCGATTGCGAGGCCCCTTGCCGTAATGTCTGCCCTGCCGGCTATAATATTCCACTCCTGAACAGGCTTCTTTCAGAGGGTAAGATTGAAAAAGCCGAGGCTGTCTCATCTGGTCAGAAAGGTCCGGAAGGGCTCTGGTGCTTTCATTGCCCAGGCTATTGCGAGAATGCCTGCAAGAGAAAAAAGATCGATATTCAGGTCTCGATTAAAAATCTTCAGATATTTGTCCATAAAAAAAATAACCCTTCCATAGAAGAATCTCAACAATCTGAAACAGGAGAAAAAACTGCTGCCCTTAAGCCTGAAAAAAGAAAGAGACGATTCACATCTGTTACAGGAAAGACTACTGATAACGAACTTAAAGAATGGCTTAAGGAGAGCACAGATAATGTACATAGATTCAGCCTTATAAATGACATGTCTTCAGCATCAGAAGAGGCTTTATCGTGCATGCACTGCGACTGCAGGGCAACAAGGGATTGCAAACTGCGTGATCTGGGTGATGAATTTGCTCTTAAGAACCCATCAGGTAAACTTGTAAATGGAGAAGCTGTTAAAAAGATCAACAGAAAAACAAATCTGATATTCGAAAATGCAAAGTGCATTAAGTGCGGACTCTGCATAAGAGTTTGCGAGGATAATACGGAGAAGCCGGCATTATGTTTCCTGAACAGGGGATTTATAACAATCTTGTCTGAGCCTATCACAAACGGATTCGAAGATGTACTGAGGGACAAAACTAAGGAGTGCATAGAGATCTGCCCTACCGGTGCTCTTTCATGGTTTAAAACTGATCCCGCAGATGAAGCTGATAGCTAATATATTATTCATGGTACTGGCTGCGACAGGCAGTGTTTTTTCCCAGAATACCGATTGGCCATTATTCCGGGGCAAATCTGATCTTACGGGATTTACAGAATGGCCCCTGCCTTCCGGGCCAAAGCTCCTATGGAGCTGGAGTTCAGGATCGACAACAAAGTCATCACCTGTTATCAGTAATGGGATGATCTATTTTGGAACAGACAAGGGGGCTCTCATTGCCTGCAGCTCGGATGGCAAGCTTGCATGGAAAAAGGATGCAGGAAGTCCCATAGAGGCGCCTCCCCTGGTTGCGGGCGACAATGTGATATACAGCACATCCGAGGGCATGCTTTATGCGGCAGATAAGTTCAGCGGCAAGGCTGTATGGTCGTACAAGACTGATAATCAGATTGCAGGATCAGCCAATATCTGGACCTCAGGATCCAGATCGGGTGTCATTGTTGGCAGCTACGACTATTACCTGCATTGCGCGGACCCTGTTACAGGCAGGAGTCTCTGGAAAGCAGAGACTGAAAACTTTATAAACGGGACTCCTGCTGTTGCCGGAAACAAAATTATATTCGGCGGCTGCGACGGACTTCTGAGAGTTGTGGATCCTTTGACCGGGAAACAAAAAGACTCAACGGAGATCGGAGTATATATTGCCTCCTCTCCTGCCATTTCAGGATCGATGGCATGGTTCGGCGATTATGACGGTTCATTTTATTGCCTGAACATTGCAACAAGCAGGATCGTATGGAAAATAGCCCCCGGTGATGATGGAGGGTCGATCCTGTCGGTTCCGGCGGTAGGTAATGGCATGGTTGTGATTGGCAATGACAACAAGTATATTTATTGTTACAACTCAGCCGACGGGAATCTGAAGTGGAAATTCAGAACCAACGGAAGCATAAAGGGATCTGCAGTCATTTCGGGCGACAGGGTGCTCTTCGGAAGTGACGACGGATATATTTATATTGTCGGCTTAAAGGACGGACTAAAGAAATGGAGCTTTAAGGCTGGTGCGGCTATTTCATCCTCACCGGCTGTAACACGCGACAGATTTTACATCCTTACAAATGATGGCAGGTTACTTGCATTCGGAATAAAATAAACAAAACCTCTGTGTCCCTCAGCGGACCTATGTGTCACACTGTATCAGTTTTTTTAATTTCACAGTGAAGCACAGAGAAGGCACAGAGGACTACAGAGTTTAAAAATATGAAAATAGCTTTCTTAGTCACAGGATCCGGCGGATCGTTCTACTGCAGCAACTGCTACCGCGACATGCTTTATTTCAGGGCAGTGAGAATGGTGCCGGGAATGGAGGCAATTGCCGTTCCTCTCTATCTTCCCCCTGAAAAGATTTACCTCGAAAGCGGCTTCGATACAAATGTATTCTTCGGGGCCATATCCCTTTACATCCGCGAGAAGGTGCCCTTCCTTAGTAATATGCCTTCCTTTATTGATAAGATTCTTGATTCCGCACCCCTTCTCAAACTGGCGGCAAAACAGGCAGGAACGACCAGAACTGAGGGTCTTGAGGACCTTACCCTCAATATGATCGGAAGCAATAACTCTTCACGCGAAAAAGAGGTAAGTAGGCTTGTTAAATATCTCACAAAGAACGGAAAGCCTGATGTTATACATCTTTCAAATGCCCTTATAATCGGACTTGCAAGACAGATAAAACAGATCATGGATGTCAGGATAGTCTGCTCGCTTCAGAATGAAGATGACTGGCTGAACGATATGGCAGAGCCTTACCAGTCGAAGGCCTGGAAGATGATCGCTGAGGAATCGGGGAATATTGACGCTTTCATTTCGCCGAGTGTTTATTATAAGGACTTTTTTGCCGGAAAGGCAGGATTACCCGGCGATAAAGTATTCGTCGTTCCCTCCGGGATCGACCTTTCCGACGTTGGTGAATCTGTTCGGACTGAGGGAGCGCCCGCAATCGGATTTTTCTCACGTGTAAGCTACCACAACGGATTCGACAAGCTTGCCAATGCGTTTATCAGGCTGAAAAGCGAAAAAGAGTTCAGCGATCTGACATTACATGTATGCGGCGGATTCACAGCAGATGACAAGACATTCATAGCTGAACAGATCGGAAAGTTCAGGAAAAATGGCTTTAAGAGCTCCGTAAGCATCTATCCCGGCTTCCAGGGAAAGGGGAAACAGGAATTTCTCAATTCCATCGACATAATGAGTGTTCCCGTTAGAAAATATGACGGATACGGTTTATATATCCTTGAGGCTAATGCAGCAGGAATACCGGTTGTGCAACCCGCTACTGGGGCATTTCCTGAAATACTTGAGATGACCCGCGGAGGAATTTTATATAGACCGGACGATATAGAAACTCTAAGCGAAAATCTCAGGATGCTGCTCAGGGATAAGGCAAAAGCCAAAGCACTTGGAAATGAAGGAAGGAAGATGGTTTCATCTCTTCTGACCCATGAAACAATGGCAGCCGGTATGCATTCAGTCTATAAAAATCTGACAAGTTGAACAAAACGTCCAATATTAATCCGGCATGCTTAAAATAACTCAATTATCAAAGTCATACCCCCAGAGAGGTGCAGTTCTTGATAAACTTGAACTTGAAACAAATGATGGTGATACCATAGCAGTCACAGGGCCATCCGGCTCCGGTAAAACAACACTTCTAAACCTTATAGGGCTTCTTGACCGTCCCGATTCAGGAGATATCTTTTTTAATAATATATCCATACTTGCTTTCAGCAACAATCAGGCAGCTGATTACAGGAACAGGAATATCGGTTTTGTCTTCCAGGATCACCTTTTGATGCCGCATCTTACAATATGTGAGAATATTATGCTTCCACTGATGGCAAGAAGCTTAAAACCATCTGACCTGAAGAGAGAAGAGCTGTACTGTCTTGGACTTATGGAGGAGGTCGGCATCCCCGATCTTAAAGACAAATATCCCTTTCAGGTATCAGGAGGTGAAGCCCAGCGCGCCTCGCTTGTAAGGGCGCTGATCAACAGACCCGGGATAATTCTTGCTGATGAACCTACCGGCTCCCTTGATTCAGCAAATGCATCTCTTCTTGCCGACCTTCTTATAAAGATGAATTCCGACCATGGTATATCAATTATTACAGCCACCCATTCAATGGCGCTCGCTGGAAGAATGAAACGAAGATTCAGGCTTGAAAATGGCTCTCTTACAACATAGCGGAGCGGAAACCAAATGAAACCAGGATTTATAAATATTGCATTAAAATCGCTGTTCTACTACAGAAAGTCTGTATTCCAGCAATTTATAATAATTGCACTTCTCGCGTCAGTAATTACCGGATCGCTTTTAACAGGATATTCCGTAAGGGAGAGCCTCAGAAACTCTATTGGAGAAAAGCTTGGGAAAACGGGGTTTATAATAAGCTCGGGATTAAGGTATTTTGACCCGGACTTATCCGAAAAATTTGGAAAGGAATCCGGGCTCAATAATACCCCTCTGCTAAATACTGACGGTTTTGCTCAGGATTTTGCATCGGGTCTGAGAACCTGTAAGACAAAAATCTACGGCATTAACAGAGACTTCTTTTCATTCCATGGCATAAAGGCAGAAACACCCGGACAGGGTGAAGTTGTGCTCAATTCCAACCTTGCTTCCAAACTGGGAATTAAAGCTGGAGATGATATTATTATCACCTTAACTCCCCCGGATGATATACCCGCCGGATCGCCTTTTGCATCTTCAGCAGCTAAAGGCACATCAGTAGTAGTCAAGGTTATACGTATTGCCGCCGCAAATGAAGGAGGTAATTTCGCGACCGGGATAAGCCAGATAACTCCCGATAATCTTTTCATGAACATCAATGATCCTATTTTCAGGGGAAAGGCAAATATGCTTCTTATTGAAAGCCGGAAGGAGATTACAGAAAAAATCACGGGTAATCTGCAGAAAATATTATCGCCTGAGGATATCGGACTAAAAGCCAGAAAGGTAACCAGAACAGGTGAATATGAAATAATCTCCTCAAGGATCTTTATCGATCAGAAGATCACAGATAACCTGAGGTCTGTTATACACGGCGCCTATCCTGTTATAACTTATCTCGCTAACAGCATATCGTATCTCGACAGGTCAACACCCTATTCATTCATTGCCGCCATTGGCAATAATGATGTACCTGAAGGTAATAAGCTGATTATAAATAAATGGCTTGCAAAGGATCTGGATGTCAGGCAAAACGACTCGGTGACAGTTACCTGGTATGCCCCTGTGAGAAAGGGTGACCTTGCCGAGAAAAGCGAAAAGTTCAAAGTCGCTGGTATAGCGGCTGCAAAAGGTGTTTGGGCCGACTCGCTTCTTATGCCTGAATTTCCAGGGATTGCCGGGAGCAAATCCTGCACTTCGTGGGACGCAGGAGTCGATATAAAAATGGACAGAATAAGGAAGAAGGACGAAGCCTACTGGGACCGTTACAGGGGAACTCCTAAGGCTTTCATCAGTTACAACACCGGTAAGAAGATCTGGGGAAATAATTTCGGACCTGCAACTGCAATAAGGTTCAGTTCTCCTATGAGTATCGCTCAGGTTGACAGTCTTATCTCTGGCCGGATATACCCCCTCTCTGCAGGTTTTACGATAAGGGATATTTATAATGAAATGATAAAAGCAGCTGACAATGGGGTCGATTTCGGCACACTCTTTATCGGGCTTGGATTTTTTGTCATTATTTCCTGTATCGTCATACTCATCCTTGCTATAACATCGTGGTTCGATTCGAGGGAGAAACAGGTCTCAGCATACCGCTCACTTGGCCTGAGGGACAAACTGGTAAAAAAACTCCTTTTTGCCGAAACAGGATTAATAGCTTTTGCCGGAGCTGCGGCCGGTGGCATAGTGGCGATTCTGTTCAACCGGATACTGATCGGCTCTCTCAACTCTGTCTGGCAGGGTGCCGTCCAGACAAACAGTTTAAGCGCTTATAGCGGTATAGGGCCGATTGTTACAGGGTTCTGTGTTACATTCTTCCTTTCCCTTACGATTCTCTATTTCAAACTGACCGGGTTCCTGAAGAAACATATTAAGGAAACTGATTCCCTGAGATCATCAGCTTCTAAGCTTTTGAATAAGTATGTTGCTGCCGCAATGACACTTATATCTGTGGTTCTTCTCATAATTAATTTCACATCCCATTCGAAGGCTGTATATATTTCATTTATTTCGGGTTCCATTCTTTTTGTCACACTTATTATTATCTGGAGAATAATTGTAAGCGGAGAATTGAATTCGTCGAGAAACAGAATATCACGCAGGCGAATCCTTTCCGGGAGTTTTTACTCATTCCATCCCGATAAGGCAATAATGCCTGTTTTGTTAATCGCAGCGGGACTCTTTGCGATTGTGATCACTGGCATTAACAGGCAGAGGATAAACGCTCAGAGTCTCTCAAATGAGGGTGGAACAGGAGGATATGCGCTCTGGGCTGAGACATCTGTTCCTATAAGGGAAGAGCTTAACAGCAGAAGCGGGAGGAAAATTCATGGCCTTGAAGATCTGTCAGCGAAAGAAGCGACATTCATTATGGGTAAAAGAGTTACAGGTGATGATGCCAGCTGTCTCAATCTCAATTTTATAGCGGCACCTCCCCTGCTTGGGATAGATCCTACTGATTTCAGGAGAAACAAGGCATTTTCATTTGCATCACTTTCAGCGGTAGTCCCTGTTAAAGATCCATGGAGCATAATAAATGAAAAACCAGCTGGGAAGACGATCTATGGACTTGCAGATCAGACAGTTCTTGAATGGGGTTTGAAGAAAAGAGCCGGTGACACACTAAGGTTTAGCTCCGAATCGGGGGAGCAGATAAATGTTATAATTGCGGGAGGCCTTAAGCCGTCAATCTTCCAGGGCTATCTTCTTATAAGCGAAGAGAATCTGAACCGCTTTTGGCCGTCTGTCGGAGGTTACACAGTCATTCTTGCAAGAGAAAAAGGTAAAAAGGCGGATACAATTCCGTCGATTCTCTCCGACCGGTTTGAAAACTATGGCATTACAATAAGTAAAGCATCGGACAGGCTTGCCTCATTCTTCACTGTTACAAATACATATCTTTCCGTATTTACAATACTGGGATTCTTTGGAATGCTTCTGGGTGTGGCCGGACTGGGCTTTGTTCTCATCAGAAACTATACCTCAAGAAGAAGGGAATTTGCTCTCATGATATCATCGGGCTACCGCACCGCAGATATCAGGAGAGTGATACTGGAAGAGCAATTTATGACACTGATTGCAGGAATTTTCACAGGGGTATTCTCAGGCCTCGTTTCATCATCCTCATCAGTGAATAACCTGGCTGAGATACCGTGGCTGTCACTTCTCATAATAACAGGTTCAATAGCGGCTGCAGGGTCAATTTCACTCTTAGTCTCAATTGGAGGAATTGAAAAGGAATCGCTCGTGAGTGAACTCAGAAAAGAATAGAGCTATTTTGCACCCACGGCAATAAGAGAGCCCTGAGTCCTGAAGAAGATCATTCCATCGGTAATTGACGGAGCCGACATGCATTTATCACCAAGAGGTATCTCGGCTAACTGTTTAAATGCCGTACCGTCCTGAATGATATAAACGGTTCCCTCCTCATCAACAATATAGATCTTTCCATCCGAAGCTACCGGCGAGGCTACAAAGCTCTTTGCCTTTCCTAGCTTGCCATTATAGATCTCAACGCCTGTCATGGGATCGAGACATGATACGCTTCCATTCCAGCCAATATTATAAAGATGATCGTGGTATAGGAGAAGTGTGTGCATATATGATCCGCCCCTAGGCTTTTTCCAAATTACAAAATGGCTTTTTGTTTCATCCTTTTCAAGGGTAATATCACCGGCAGCATCAGTACTTATTGCGAAAACCGGCGATGCATTGCCGTGTGCACTGTTCATAAATATCATATCATTTCCAAGAACCGGTGTCGGAATCGGAATATCCCCGCCCCCAGACATCCTCCATATCTCCTTCCCGCTTTCAAGATCGTACCCGCCCATATGCCTGTATCCGTTCAGCACAACGATATCCTTCCCCTCCCTTACATAAACATTCGGTGTGCACCATCCGGGATAGTCATCGCGTGTTGTCTTCCACAATTCCTTGCCAGTAGTACCATCTTACCATTGTACATTATAGGTGAGCTTGCATATTCCCACTCTGCTCCCGGCATCATGAAAAAGACCGATTTCAGGATACCGAAGCTCTTCTTCCATTGTAAATTCCCGTTCATATCATAACAAAACATTCCTTCAGACCCGAAGAAGGCAACTACATATTTCCCATCTGTAGCAACAGAGGTGTTCGCGTGCGTTGATTTTGGATGGCGCTTTATAGCAGGAACACCAGTGCATGAGGTTCTTTCCCAGAGCAGTTTTCCATTATTCTTGTCGTAGCACAGAACTTTCCAGTCGTGTACAGATGAGTCGTTTACAGGTGTCACATCTCCATATATCCCTGGCTTGAGTCCCGACTTATCAGCTTTGCTTACCGCCGTTGTTATAAACAGTTTGTTATCCCAGATCACAGGACTTGAGAGGCCAAGACCCGGCACATCTGCTTTCCATTTTATGTTCTTCATCGATGCCAGATCGAATGAATCAGGAAGATTCGCATTATCAAGCACTCCGGAGGATTTATAACCTCTGTAAGAGGGCCACTGGCGGTCAATCTTTAACTGTCCCTGAACTGTGGTTACTAAACAGAGCATGATTAAGACCTGAATTGGAAATAGTATTTTCTTGTTAATCATAATGGATATCGTTTTGGTACAGGATTGAAGGATGAAAGATCATTATAATGAGACTCAAAATATAAAGATATAATACTCATTCGATTCTTTGGTTTCGACGGAAAGTTACTTTATCAGTAAATTAATAATAAATGTTAATATTTTTTTAAACAATTAAACAAAAAGGTCAAACCGGTTGTTATATTTGCACTTTTTATTTTGAAGGATATTAAAACGGTATGAGACCACCACTGAGATCGCATGATGAAAAGGCTGCATCAGATCCAGCACCAGGTCCAGGGCGCCCAGGCCTTTGCCGACGAATACGTGCAGAATCACCTCAAGCTGACCGACGCTCAGAAGACCGATATCCATGGCATCATCGAGACGTCGAACACGGAGATGAGGGGCCTGTTCGCCAACATGCAGAGTGATCCCGAGGGGACGCGTGCAAAGATCGCCGAGCACCGCAAGGAGACCCTCTCCAAGATCGAATCGAAGCTGACCGACGAGCAGAAGACCAGCTACAAGGAACTGCTCGGCACCCCATTCGAGATCAAGTGGGAGCCCCGGCCTGGCGGCGGTGGCGGC
>JBBIIS010000009.1:0-1409 GCA_037446375.1 Bacteroidota bacterium
ACAATTTCAGCCGTTACAGCAAGCACCATAGTATTCAATGGCACCGGCACACAATTGTATACATCAGGAGGAACACTTTCAGGCCCGATAAGTTTTATAGTTGGCAGCGGATCTAACTTGCCTACTCTTCAGATGGGAACAGGGGCAAGCCCTTCAATAATAAGCAATGGAAGTACCGGTACATTTACTATTCTAGCAGGTGCTACTCTGGGAATAACATCACCGGATGGCATAACATCCTCCGGAACGACAGGAAATATCCAGGTTACAGGTTCGCGCACTTTCAGCCCGGGTTCAAATTATACCTATAACGGCTCCGGGGCTCAGACAACGGGCAGCGGACTCCCTACAACTATTACCGGAAATGTTACGATAGCAAATGGGGCTACAGTTACAACTTCAAATTCATTCAGTTTAAACAGTCCGGGATCGCTTACAGTAAATGGAACTTTGATCCCAGGGTCCGCCACCCAGACAATAGGAGGTACTGGTACACTTATAGGTTCCGGAACAGTTCAGGTAAACAGAACAGCCTCAGTTGCTGAATTTTCATCACAATATCTCATTTCTACTAAAACATTAACAGGATTAACCGTTGAATATACAGCTCTCGCCGGTGCTCAGGTTATCTCTGCATTGACCTTCAATAATCTTAAACTTGATAATACAAGCGGTATAAATACACTTGCTGGAAACGTAACGGTTAATGGAAGTCTGACCACAACAGCATCAGGTACATTAGAAGTAGCTGCAGGGCAACTTCTTACCTCATCAACTCTGACAAATGCCGGTATTCTGACAATTGATCCAACAGGACAGGCAACTGTAACGACACTTACAAATAACGGAACTCTTAACCTCAACTCTACGAGTTCAGGTATATTCTCACTTCAGACAAATAATTATTCAGGTTCAGGAAATACCCAGATCCAACTTTATCTGACTGGTGGGGCAAGTAATATTTGGCATTATGTATCGCCACCTGTTGCAAGTGTGGCAGCCACAACATTTGGAACCAGAAGCGTTACCAGCTATTATGAAAACTGGATAACAACTGATATGAATAACGGCTGGGAAAACTATGAAGGTTATCATTATAATACAACCTCTTCAAGCTGGGTACTTGAGGGCAGCTCCTGGGCAAATCTGGTTGCGGGGAAGGGATATAACTATAACAATTCAACAACCAGTGCCACTATAACGATGTCTGGCGCAATAAATACCGGAAATACAAATGCAACTCTTAACTATAATAGTATAGGAGGAACTGCAAACCTTACACAACAGGGTTATAATCTTATCGGAAACCCTTTTACATGCGGGATAAACTGGGATAATGTTCTCTCAGCCAATAGTTCTGTTTTCCCTTCTCAGGCCGATATTGCAATCTATTTCAGAAGAAATGGGGC
>JBBIIS010000009.1:1419-39485 GCA_037446375.1 Bacteroidota bacterium
CGGGGACCCTGGGAGATGGAAGATTCATTCCTCCAATGCAGGGTTTCTTTGTACATTCATTCACAAACAATGTTACAATCACAATCCCAACATCTGCAAAGACACATACCCTCCACGAAAGATATAAAGGATCTTCTATAATACCTTTAGTGCGACTTCAGCTGGGGAATTCCGATAAGACTGACGAAACTGTTGTAAGATTCGATAATGAGGCAACACTTGCTTACGATAATCAGTTTGATGCTTACAAAATGTCTCCCTCGGCAGATTACCCTTCCATCTCTTCATCTCTTAGCGGAGTTGAATACACTATAAACGGTATTCCCTTTCCCCAAAAGTCTGTTTCTTTTCCGCTTGTAATAAGCACACCCGCGGATGGTTCATATACAATAACTGCAAACGAAATTTCCGGTCTTGATAACTACAAGGTCAGCCTTACTGATAAGGATCAGAATTTTACTGCAAATCTTACCGCAAGCAAATCCTATACATTCAACTCCCTTAAAGGGAAATCCGGTGACAGGTTTATTCTTACAATTGATAATATAACAACAGGTATTCCTGAAAATGTTACTTCAAAAACAGCCTTCAACATATATCCGGGAGAAGGAATGATCAATATTCAGACATTGAGCGACAACTGGAATGGTGTAAATGGAGAGATCAGGATCTTTGACCTTACAGGTAAGCTCATGCTGATTGAAAAGAACAGGGAATTTAACAGCGGTGATCTTTTGCAGGTTCCGGTTAATTTACAAAATGGCATTTATCTTGTTGAGATATCAGCAGCAGGTAAAAGATATGTTGGTAAAGTATTTTTAAAATAGATAAAGAATTGTTGTACAAATATTTTTATCAAACCTGAAGTTTGTTAATTATTTAGAAAAAAGTACTTTTGCAAAAGATTCCTACAATGATCTCTAAGAAAAAATATACAAAACCCGAGATTTGCAGATTAGATCTGGACAATACAATTTCTCTTGTTATGATGTCGGGTCCGGGTGATCCTCCACCTCTAGGTAGCAGCAAAAAGCCCCAGAACAATCAGCCATTCCAGAGTCCGTTCGGTAATAAACCTTTTGGTTGATTCATGTAGATATTAAATAATTACAGAGCGTTCATCCGGACGCTCTTTTTATTAAATCCTATAAGAGTGACATATTATTTACTTTAGCAATTGTGGTTAATGCTGGGCTTTTGAAATAATATTTTGTTGCAATTTAGAGTACCTGATAAAGCTTAGTAGCTATACATTCAGTTATTGCAAATCAGAATAAATAAGGGTTTTACCTAAATCTTATATGAAGAATTTTATTTAAATTTGAATTGTCCTGGTTTTGTTTTATTAATATTAACGCCTCGAATGATTAATAAATGGTTTTTTTGCAAACCCTTTCCAATTATGAAGAGAGTTCTGTTCCTTTTCACATTTATAATATTATTATCTGCTTCCTCATTTGGACAACTTTCAAGGTCGAGGCAAGGACAATTCGATCAGGGCCTGTGGAAAATCAGAAAATATGAGATAACTCTTGGGCTGGGCACAACGCAGTTATATGGAGATATTGGTGGATTCTCAAAAGGTTCCAATGCACTTGGGCTTAAAGACCTTTCTCTTAAACAAACACGTATTAACTTTAGTACAGGATTCAGGTACAGGATTCTTGACAAATTCACAGCCAGGTTAAATCTTGCTTTAGGAACTTTTCACGTTGCAGATGATAAAGGATCAAATACTGAAAGGGGCTATGAGGCCGGCACATTTTTCTTTGAACCTTCTCTTCTAGGGGAGTACTACTTTATAAGGTCGCAGGGCGAATCAAGCTATATGTTTCTGAAAGGCAAAAGAGATACTCAAATGCCGCTTCTATCAACAATGAACTTTTATGCGTTTACAGGCATCGGGGGAATTTACTATAATGTAAAACCTAACCTTACTCAAGTTACAGGAACAATTAAAACTAACGGGTTCACAGCTGTCATCCCCTTTGGTATTGGCGCAAATGTAGCCTTCTCGAGCAGGATTAGCCTGGGAGTTGAACTCAGCGCCCGGTATGCCTTTACTGATTACCTGGATGGTTACTCTTCAATATACTCAAAATCAAACGACTTCTACCACTTCATAAACTTCACATTTACATACAGTCTCAAAACAGGCAAAAACGGGGGACCATCTTTTAAATAACTATTTCATTCCCTACTCCTTTTATTCCTTAATAAAGCCGGACTTTACTTCATGCACCTGAATTTAAATTATTCAGGGCTTTTCCTCCCAATATTTTTTAAATTTGTTTTAAACTATTAATAATGCTTACTCAAAAAAAGGTAGTATTTGTATCCGGTTGCTTTGATATGCTTCACTCAGGCCATGTCGCTTTTCTGAAAGAGGCTTCAGAATACGGGAATGTTCATGTGGGACTTGGGTCAGATAAAACCATAAGGGAACTGAAGGGCAGGGAACTTATCAATTCCGAAGAAGAGAGGCTATATATGCTCAGCGCCCTTAACTGTGTTTCAAATGTTACTATAAACAGCGGGTCCGGGTTAATAGATTTTCTACCAGACATTAAAAAAATAAGACCGGATATCTTTGTTGTAAATGAGGATGGCCATTCTCCTGAGAAAGAGTCGCTTTGCAAAGAGTTTGGGATAGAATACAAAGTACTTAAAAGGATACCTGCTGCGAACCTTCCCAGGAGGTCAACAACAGCTCTCAGGTCAGTAAAGCCAATGCCTTACAGAATTGACCTTGCTGGTACATGGATAGACCAGCCATATGTTTCAAAATTTCATCCCGGCTGGGCAATCACAGCTTCCCTGGAGCCTACTATTGAATTCAATGAAAGGTCGGGGATGGCTACATCAACCCGTAAAAAAGCAATCGAACTTTGGAATGATCATCTTCCCCTTGAAAAACCTGAAAAACTTGCGAAGACTCTCTTCAGATACGACAACGATCCCGGAACAAAAGAGGTAAGCGGTTCGCAGGATTCGATCGGAATAACAATGCCGGGGATTAACAGGTTCTTTTATGAAGCAGGAAAATACTGGCCCGCTAAAATTGAAACGATCTCAGACAAGGAGACAATCAAATGGCTCGAGGATAGATTATCGATGGTCACACTCTGGCCAAGGCCTGATGGCTTCAATGTACTTAAGGAGACTCACATAAGCACTGAAAATGTTAAGCAGCTTGCGGATTCCGCTGAGATGGCCTGGATGGGATTATCAGAAAGAGACATTAAAAAATTCTCTGCCGGATTCCTTAGCTCATTTATTTCCCAGGTAAGAATGTTTCCTGCCATGATGAATCCAGAAATTCAGAAAGTCATTGACAGTTACAAGAGCAAAGCGCTTGCATGGAAGCTTGCAGGTGCAGGAGGGGGTGGCTACCTAATTCTCATTAGTGAGGAGGAGATTCCTAATTCGTTTAGAATTAAAATCAGGCTCAGGGAGTTATCAATTTAGTTCTCTAAATGTTCAATGTTTAATGGTCAAAGTTTAAAAAACTGGAACATGGAACCTGGAACTGGAACAATTAGTTGAGAATTCTTAACTTTATCGAATTAACAATTTATTCAGGATGGGAAAAACTGCTCTCATAACAGGTATTACCGGTCAGGATGGTGCTTATCTTGCTGAATACCTTATAAAAAAGGGCTATGTTGTCCATGGCATAAAAAGGAGAAGCTCACTGCTCAATACCGACAGGCTGGATCATCTATACCAGGATCCTCATGAGAAGCAAAGAAACCTGATACTCCATTATGGTGATCTTACGGATTCAATGAACATAACAAGAATCATCCAGGAGTGCCAGCCCGATGAGATCTATAATCTTGGGGCCATGAGCCATGTGAAGGTAAGCTTTGATATCCCCGAATTTACGGCTAACACAGATGCTTTAGGAACTCTCAGGATACTTGAGGCAATAAGACTCCTGGGCATGAAAGAAAAAACAAGGTTCTACCAGGCCAGCTCTTCAGAATTATACGGCAGGGTTCAGGAGGTTCCCCAGACGGAAAAGACACCCTTCTACCCAAGAAGCCCTTATGGGGCAGCAAAATTATACTCCTACTGGATCACAGTTAACTACAGGGAAGCGTACGGTTTCCACGCAAGCAACGGCATACTTTTCAATCATGAGTCGCCGATAAGGGGAGAAACATTCGTTTCGCGTAAGATTACAAGGGCAGTAGCAAGGATAGCACTTGGAATGCAGGAGACACTATATATGGGAAACCTTTCAGCAAAACGCGACTGGGGACATGCAAAGGATTATGTTCAGGCAATGTATCTGATGCTCCAGCAAAAAGATCCTGATGATTATGTCATTGCAACAGGCGTGACGACCGAGGTTCGTCATTTTATATCAGAAGCCTTTCAAACAATCGGAATTGAGCTGGAATTTAACGGTCTGGCTGAAAATGAGACAGGATCTGTTATGTCAGTTAATGATTCACTTTTTTCTGGATCAGCCGGCCCTGAATTTCTTGAACCTTTTAAAAATAGATTAAAGAATAATCCCGTTGTCATTCGGGTGGATCAGGCTTATTACCGACCTTCTGAGGTTGACATACTTCAGGGGGATTCCACAAAAGCAAAAACAAGGCTTGGCTGGGAACCGGAATACGATCTTAAGATGCTTATAAATGAAATGGTTCAGTCTGATATTCATCTTGCAAAAAAGGAGAACTATATTAAAGATGGCGGTTTCAGGATAATGAACTATTTTGAATAACCCGGGCTCCTATGAAAAAAGATTCCAGGATATATGTTGCAGGTCATACCGGGCTGGTGGGTTCTGCAATAACTGATACACTTACCAAAGCGGGCTATTCAAATCTGATCCAAAAGAGTAAGGATGAGCTTGATCTGGTCAGTCAGGAGAAAGTTGATGAATTCTTTATCAAAGAAAAACCTGAATATGTATTCCTTGCTGCCGCAAAGGTTGGCGGAATCGTTGCCAACAACAAATACAGGGCTGATTTTATTTATGAGAATCTGATAATAGAATCGAATATTATTCATTCATCCTGGGTTCATGGCGTCAAAAAGCTCCTGTTCTTAGGATCAACCTGCATCTATCCGAAGGATGCACCTCAGCCACTTAAAGAATCTTCCCTGCTGACCTCTCCCCTGGAGTTCACAAACGAGCCTTATGCCATTGCCAAGATCGCCGGACTGAAAATGTGCGAATCATATAATATTCAGTATGGTACAGACTTTATTGCAGTAATGCCGACAAACCTATACGGCCCATCTGATAATTATGATCTTGAAAAGTCGCATGTTTACCGGCATTATTGAGGAAATTTCATCTGGGGCATTGCCTGGAGGAGGATAACTGGGCGGGAATACGGAAAGACCTGGATAAAAATCCGATTGGAACAGTCAATGGCAGCTCTGATAAAGAAGAGATTCTTGAGATATTATCAAATTTTGGGATAAAGCTTATAAAGGCGCAGGGCGTGGGGCGTGGGGCGCAGGGCGAAGTAGAGAATAGCGTAACAGTCAGGCTTTGGGGGACAGGGAAACCGCTGAGGGAATTTATGTATTCTGAGGATCTGGCGTAAGCGTGTGTTTATTTAATGGGAAATGTCAGTGTAAATCAGATACAGAACGCTCATAAGGAGCTGGATCCTTCAGATCCGCATCCACCACACTTTCTGAATATTGGGGCGAGCGTGGAAATCACTATAAAGGATCTTGCACTTAAAATAAAGGATATCACCGGATTTAAGGGAGTTGTTGAATTTGATGATTCAAAGCCGGATGGAACTTTCAGGAAGGTGACGGATACTACGATATTAAAATCACTTGGGTTTACGCCCAAGACCGAACTGGACGCAGGGTTGAAGATGGTGTATGCGGAGTATAAAAGATGAGCGTTGAAAAGTTTAAACGCTGAAAGGTTGAAGGGTTGAAGGGTTGAAAGGTTGAAAGGCTGAAAAGCTGAAAGGTTGAAGGGATGAAAGGTTGAAAGGTTGAAGGGTTGAACGGCTGAAAGGTTGAAGGGTTGAAGCGTTGAAACGATTAAACGATTAAACAATTAAACAATTCAACACCTAAACATATCATCTCTTCAACTTTTATTTTTCTTTAATATTCCTATTATCAATTGATATTTAGCGCTTTTTATGGTCGCGTTAGGAAATTCTTCATAAATTAGTGGTGTGCAAGTTTCGGATACCCGCATTTTCTGATATATAAATACTAACCTAAAGATACAGACCTATGAAACGGGCATTCACTCTGATACAGGTTTTCCTGATTGCAATTGTTTGCAGCGCACAGCTGTCGAACCCCAGACAGTACATGTCAATGAATACACAATCCTATAAGCAATGGAAATACAAAAGATGGGAGCTTGTCGGGGGAGTCGGGACAGCTCATCTTTATGGTGATATCGGGGGTTATTCAAAAGGATCCAATGTTATAGGCCTTAAGGATTTCTCCTTTAAAAACCTTCGATTTAATGTTGCTGCAGGCATGAGATACAACTTCCAGTATAATCTCAGCCTGAGATTAAACTTAAATGTTACAGGCCTTCACGCCTCGGATTCAAAGGGCTCTAATGAAACAAGGGGATTTGAATCATCAACATATATGTTTGAACCAGATCTGCTTGCGGAATATTGCATTATAAAATCCAAATACGAAAGCGATTTTCTATTCAGTAAGAAAACTAATCACATGTTCCTGAATCTGCTGAATACACTTAGCTTATACGGCTTTGCCGGGATCGGATGCACATCATACAAAGTAAACCATAATGACGTACAGGTTGTCGGGACAACATCCAATGGAGGATTTGCAGTCACAATTCCAGCCGGTTTCAGCCTGAATATGCTTTGGAACAGCCGCACCAGCTTCGGTGTTGAATTTGCCGTCAAATATGCCCTGTCAGACTATATCGACGGATATACTTCGCAGTTCTCCAAATCAAATGATTTCTACCATACCATCACCTTTACATATTCCTATAAGCTCCTGACCGGGAAGCGCGGAGGACCGAGCTTTGCGAGAGCAGAGGCTGCAGGAGGAAGAGCGAGGTAGGCGGGCGGGAAGTTGAATGGTTGAATGGTTGAAGGGTTGAAGGGTTGAAAGGTTGAAGGGTTGAAAGGTTGAAACACTTAAACGCTTCAACATTTCAACGAAGATTTACAGAATTGATATCAGCTCTTCGAGGACTTTGAAAGTCCATTCAACATTCGTGATATTGAATGAATATCATTTCGAAGTTCAATCAGAATCTCATCTTTTAAGAATCCAAGATCATTACTGATAATTAATTGATTAAGGACTTCCATCAGACTAGAAAAAGACATATTGTAAAAATGTCCTTGATCTTTTGCTGATTCCCTTGATGATCCTTCAGCGATATTGGAACAAACAGAAATTGCTGCTCTCCTGATCTGGCTGACAATTCCAAATTTCTCAGAATCCGGAAAATCAGATGTTGCCTGATACAACTTACTTGTAAGAACTCTTGATTTTTTCCACACATCAAGCCGTTCAAAGCTAAATGAATACATGGCAATAAATATTTAAGTTAATACAGCGGGAATTAACCAAATATACGAAATCCTGAAAAACATAACGTTTTAAACCCTTAAACACTTCAACGCTTCAACCTTTCAACACTTAAAATCTTTTCCGCCTTTTATAACAATGCTAACAAGCTAACAATCACTTCCTATTCCGGAATAAGAGTATTGTTTTTTGTTATAATTTTTTCGCTACCTTTGCACCCATACTAAAAAACCATTCAAGATGGCAGAGAAGACTAGATATGCAGATGAGGAGCTTGAGGAGTTCAGACAGATCATCCTCGGCAAGCTGGAAAAAGCCAGGAGAGACTATGAGATACTGAAATCGAGCATCACTCACGAGGAGAGCAACGATACAATGGATACCTCACCTACCTTCAAGGTTCTTGAAGAGGGAGCCACAACGCTTTCTAAAGAGGAGGCCGGTCGTCTTGCTCAGCGCCAGCTCAAATTCATCCAGCACCTACAGGCTGCACTCGTCAGGATAGAAAACAAAACGTACGGCATATGCCGCGAAACAGGGAAGCTTATCTCCAAAGAGCGCCTGCGCGCTGTGCCTCATGCGACGCTGTGCATGGATGCGAAGCTGAAACAGAAATAAGAAGTCTTGCAGTCCTGCGGTCTTGCAGTCTTGCAGTCGAGGAACGCTAAAGATCGGATTTAATATATTCTACAATAGGAACTGCCCTTGAGAAAGGGCGGTTTTTTTTCTGGAATATTTGTGAATTATTTAAGGCACCCCCTCCCGCTTCGCGGGATGCCCCCTATAGGTACGCTGATCCAAATTCCCAATGCTGATTAATAAGACCCCCTCCCGCTTCGCGGGATGCCCCCTATAGGGGGCCTAATGCTGTGACTCCAGGCAGTATCCTGCTTAATTTTTGAGAGTTAGGCCCCCTACAGGGGGCAGGACCTGAGCGCAGCGAAGGGCCGGGGGTATGCTAAAATATATTCCGAAGTATATTAATAACAACCCAACCCCACCTCCCGACTTTGTCGGGATAGGCTCTCCAAGGAGGGGATCAAAGAAGACTTACCCACCCCTAGCTCCTCCTAGGAGGGGATCAAAGAAGAGATTAATTTTTTACGACTGAGATCTTTACGATGATATCGTCAATATCTATCTCGCGAACCGCGATACCGGTCATTGAATCTGACACCGAGACTGATGTCGCCAGCGTCTGAGATGCTATATAGGCTGAGTGCCGCTTCACGGCTTCGCGAACGAAACCGAGATCCTCGATAAGCACCTTGATCTTGTCCGTGACATCAAACCCGCTCTCTTTGCGGATATTCTGTATCCTGTTGACAAACTCCCTCGCAATGCCTTCATATTTCAATTCGTCCGTCACGGTGACATCCAACGCAACTGTCAGCCTGCCTTCATTGGCAACCTGCCAGCCGGGGATATCCTCCGATATTATCTCAACATCCTCAAGGGTGAGATCCACAACTGTGCCGTTTATTGTAAATGCAGACTTGCCACTGCTCTCAAAAGCTGCTATATCGTGCTGTCCCATTGCTGCAACGACCGTGCTTATCTCCTTCATCAGCTTGCCATACTTAGGTCCCAGCGCCTTGAAATTGGGCTTAATCCTCTTCACGAGTATGCCGTCGGTATCGTGGATATATTCAACATCCTTAACATTAACCTCAGCGAGTATAAGACTCTTCACGGCCTCAAACTTCGCCCTGAACGAATCATCTGTAACGGGCACCATGATCTTTGCAAGCGGCTGGCGAACCTTGATGTTCACCTTCCTCCTCAGGCCAAGTATCATCGACGAGATCTTCTGGGCAATATCCATCCTCTCCTCCAGATCCCTGTCGATAAGATTACTGTCATAGCCGGGGAAGATCGTCAGATGAACTGAATCCTCCTCGTTCCTACCTGTTATGCCGTTAAGGTCGCGGTAGAGCTGATCCATATAGAAGGGAGCCAGAGGCGCTGCGAGCTTGCTTATTGTTTCGAGACAGGTATATAAGGTCTGATATGCGGCTAGCTTGTCCTTGCTCTGCTCGCCTCCCCAGTAGCGCTTACGGTTGAGTCGCACGTACCAGTTACTGAGGTTCTCGGTAACGAAATCCTGGATGGCCCTGCCCGCACGGGTGAGGTCATAATCCTCGTAGCACTCTCCCACCTCCTTCACGAGCGAGTTGAGAAGCGAGATTATCCACCTGTCGATCTCGGGTCTTTCACCCACGGGGATATCCTTCTCCCTGTAAGTGAATCCATCGACGTTTGCGTAGAGTGCAAAGAATGAATACGTATTGTAAAGCGTTCCGAAGAATTTACGCTTCACCTCATCAACACCCGAGATATCGAACTTGAGGTTATCCCAGGGCTGGGCATTTGTGATCATATACCACCTGAGCGGGTCGGCGCCGTTCTCCTCGATAGCAGAGAAGGGGTCGACTGCGTTTCCGAGCCTCTTCGACATCTTGTTGCCGTTCTTGTCGAGGACAAGCCCGTTCGATATAATATTTTTGAATGATACCGAATCGGATATCATTGTTGCAATAGCATGAAGCGTGAAGAACCAGCCTCTTGTCTGGTCGACGCCCTCAGCAATGAAATCTGCCGGGAACATATCGGAGAAGTTCTCTTTATTCTCAAAAGGATAATGAGCCTGGGCATAGGGCATCGCGCCGGAGTCGAACCATACATCGATAAGATCGGGATCGCGGAACATCTTTTTGCCCTTCGGGCTTACGAGTACTATCTCATCAACGAAGGGCCTGTGGAGGTCGAAGCTTTCGTAGTTCTCTTTCGAAAAGTCATTCTCCCTGTATTTTCCCAGCGGGTTCTTCTTCATGAAACCTGCCTTAACGGACTTCTCAACCTCAGCCTTAAGCTCTGAAGCGGAACCGATGCAGATCTCCTCGGTACGGTCCTCCGTTACCCATATAGGCAGCGGCGTTCCCCAGAATCTTGAGCGTGAGAGGTTCCAGTCGACGAGGTTCTCGAGCCATTTGCCGAACCTGCCGGTACCTGTCGACTGCGGTTTCCAGTTGATAGTGTTGTTGAGCTCGATCATCCTGTCGCGGCATGCCGTTGTGCGGATGAACCATGCGTCGAGCGGATAATAGAGGATAGGCTTGTCGGTACGCCAGCAATGCGGATAGCTGTGAACCTGCTTCTCGATCCTGAAAACCTTCCCCTGCTGCTTCAGCATCACTGCGATATCAACATCTAGTGTCTCATCCTTATCGGTGAGTGTGATGTCGTAGTCGTTCTTGACGGGTCGTCCTTCGAAGCCCTTATATGTCTCCTTATTTACTCTCTCCTTTACAAATTTCTCGTCGAGATCGGCTATCGGGACCATGAAGCCGCGCTTGTCGACAAGCGGTCCGGATGTACCATCCCTGCGCTTAACGATCATGGGCGGAATGTTATTTGCCAGTCCTGCGCGGTAGTCGTCGGCGCCAAACGTAGGCGCTATATGCACGATACCCGTACCATCCTCGGTCGTTACAAAGTCGCCGGTTATTACCCTGAAAGCTCCATCATCAGGCTTCACCCAGTCGATCAATTGGTGGTAATCAAGTCCTGCGAGCTTCTTCCCCTTATGTTCATCAAGAACACTGAACGGGATCTTCTTGTCGCCGGGCTTATATTCGCTGAATTTGAGGGAGGCGTTTGCCCCGGGGAACATCGCGTTAAGCAGATCCTTTGCAAGGATAACGGTAATGGGCTCACCCGAATAGGGGTTGAAGCTCCTCACCCTTACATATGTTATCTCCGCTCCCACTGCAAGCGCCGTATTTGAAGGAAGTGTCCAGGGTGTTGTCGTCCACGCCATTATATTGACATCTGCAGTATCTATGCCTTTAAAAAGGAAACCGGACTTCTCATTCCTGACCAGGCTGAAGAGGGCGATACAAGTCGTATCCTTAACGTCCCTGTAGCATCCGGGAAGGTTGAGCTCGTGTGAGCTCAGGCCGGTACCGGCTGCAGGGGAGAATGGCTGGATAGTATATCCCTCGTAGAGCAATCCCTTTGTATGAAGCTGCTTGAGGAGCCACCAGAGGGTTTCGATATATTTATTGTCGTAGGTAACATACGGGTCATCCATATCGACCCAGTATCCCATGATGCTTGTAAGCTCCTCCCAGAGGTCGGTGTACTTCATCACATCCTTCTTGCACTCGGCGTTATAGTCCTCAATGGATATCTTCGATCCGATATCTTCCTTGGTTATTCCAAGGGCTTTCTCAACGCCAAGCTCGACGGGCAGTCCGTGTGTATCCCATCCTGCCTTGCGCTTAACCTCGAATCCCTGCTGAGTGCGGTAGCGGCAAATCGCATCCTTTATTGTGCGGGCCATCACATGGTGTATGCCTGGAATGCCGTTTGCGGAAGGCGGGCCCTCGTAGAAGACATATTCACCCTTTCCATTCTTCTGCCTGACACTTCTGCGGAATGTGTCATTTTCTTCCCAGGTCTTGAGAATATCCTTGTTCACTTGTGAGAGGTCAAGGCCTTTATATTCAGGAAACCGTTTCCCCATTGAGTCAGTAAGTTATTGTTTGAAGTCGTTTAGAAAAATCGGACAAAGATAGTAAAAAGGGGACAAAGGCGCAAAGGCATAAAGGCACACCGGAGGAAAGGAAAAAAAATCCGAAACCGCGGAGGACGCGGAGGCTCGACGCAGAGGACGCTGAGGGTTAATTTAGAAAATTCCAATCTGAGAGCGGCCACCCCCTGGCCCCCGATGAATCGGGATCCTTCCCCCTAAGGGGGGACTAACTCACAAATGTAATGCACAATCCTGCTAAATGTTTCAGTATTAGGCCCCCTACAGGGGGCATCCCGCGCAGCGGGAGGGGGTTGTTCTCTATGGTTAGATTTTTTTACTTACTTTACTAAAGAATATAAAATCAAATGAAACGGATACTTTTAATAATTGCCATTGTGGTGTTATCAATAGAGACGCAAAGGGCACAGACCGTTGACTCACTTAAATATAAGGTCGCGACTTCGAAGGAGTTTCAGAAGGGGTTTAGTAATAATCCCGGGGCTGTAATTATAGATTCGCGCGATTACAAGGATTACAGAAAATCGAGGATATCGGGGGCTGTTCATGTTGACTGGCCGGTACCTGAGGAGTATTTTAAGGGAAAAGATGCCCCACCGAAGGACAAACAGCTGTACATATACTGCTATGCAGGGAACAGAAGCAGGAAGGTGTCGGTTGTTTTTTACGATCATGGCTACCGCAATATTTATTCCCTGAAGGGAGGGTTTGACGGGTGGAGGTTGAATAAGTTTCCTTCGGAGAAGAAGCGGCTTCCACGCCGCTAACGAATGCCTTAATACCGCAAGCGCGGGTTTGGCTTTGCCTAACTTTGCACTTGCTGGTGGATCGGTTCTTTTACCCTAGCATTATTTTCTTTATTTCTTTTCGTTCTTTCTTTGTTCGTCCAAAGAAAGAACCAAAGAAAGGGCGCCTGAAACGCCAACTTAGGTCCTCCGCTTCGCCCGTTGCTCTCGCCTTTGCCGCTCTACGCTCCAGACCTCAGTTCGCGCCGTTTCAGGGTTTGCCACCGCACTTAGATAATTTCACTTAAATAATTTGTATTATCTTACTAAATATAAAGAAGGGAATATAGATGCTAAAATCATAAGATTATAAGCGCGAGGGGAAACGGAAAAGGTGCGAACCGTTTACTGTTTTTTGGAGCGGAAAATGGCCTTGCGCAAATGGTGAAAAACAGAAACGGGTGTCTTTTCCGACGCTTTTTCTTTGTTACTTTCTTTTGGCTTGGAAAAGAAAGTAAGAGGAAAGAAAGAAATAGATAATAATTAGAAAATGGTACGGATTATAAAGGCGTGCCAAAGGTTTATCTGCAAATAAAGCCTCTATACCCTTTACAGCCTCTACAGCTTTATCTAAAAACCCACCCCCACCCCTCCAAGGAAGGGATTTATTGTATTTGACCTTCGGCGATTCTGCACATTAAATATTTACTAACTTTAAGACCTTAAAATTGACCATGATATGTTGGCAAGCCAAAGAAAGATCATCCTTGCGATAACAGGTGCAAGCGGATCGGTTTACGCTGAAAGGCTCTTAGAAAGGCTTTCTACCCTCAAAACCCCTCCTGCTGAGATAGCCGTTGTCTTTTCTGATACCGCACTGGAGATATGGGTTCATGAAACAGGAAGGAAAATCGAGCTTTTACCACCAGCGAATGAGTACAAAAATAATAGTTTTTTTGCACCGTTCGCTTCAGGTTCGGCACACTACGACACAATGATCATATGCCCCGCATCGATGGGTACGATAGGCAGGATCGCCAACGGCACATCGGAGGATCTTATAGCGAGGGCTGCCGATGTCATACTAAAGGAGAGAAGGAGACTGATAATAGTTCCGAGGGAGGCTCCCTATAATCTTGTTCATATCAGGAATATGGAAACTCTGACTCTTGCAGGGGCGATAATCTGTCCTGCATCACCCTCATTTTACTCTCAGCCGAAAACAATAGAGAATCTTATCGATACTGTTATTGACCGCATCATTTCGCTATCGGGATTTGAAGCAGACACATTTAAATGGTTGGAAAATGATTGACAGCCGCATCATACGATTTTTGAAGAGACATCATGTTCTGACTATTGCAACGGCTTCTGAGAATGAGCCTTGGTGCGCCAACTGCTTCTATGTCTACCTCGCCGATGAGAATATCTTTGTCTTCACAACGGATAAGGATACCCGTCACGGGGAGGAGTTTGTGAAGAATCCCCTTGTTGCCGGAGCTGTTGTGCTTGAGACGCAGGTCATTGGCAAGATAAGGGGAGTGCAGTTCCAGGGGCTTGTTGCGGAGCCGGAGGGCGAACTTATTGAGAGGGCGAACACTGCTTACCTTAAAAGATTTCCTGTTGCGCTTCTGATGGAGACCCATCTCTGGGTGGTTAAGCCCGCCATTCTTAAGATGACTGATAACAGGTTAGGGTTTGGGAAGAAGCTGATATGGAGGGCAGCGACTGCAAAATGACGGCGCCCCCATTCTATCTTAATCATATTCCTGATATTGATTAGAAAACCCCCGGACCGCCGAAGGCGGGCCTGCCCCCTATAGGGGGCCTAACTCTGGATAATTATTCAAGATTTGTTATATTTGAAGTGTCTCGCAATCTTAATTGGTATGAAATTTTCAGATCTGGTTCACAGGAGTCTGTTTTATGGCGCCAAGGGTGAAATATTTGAAGCTGCTGCTAATCTGAGAAAAAATATGACACTTTCAGAGTTAATATTATGGCGAAAGCTTAAAGACAGAAATTTACTTAAGGTCAAATTCAGAAGACAGCACCCTATAAGCCGTTATATTGTGGATTTCTACTGTCATGAGAAAAAACTGGTAATCGAGATTGACGGAGAAATACATTCTGATGCTGAAATTAAAAAATATGATCTTGAAAGAAGTGCAGAACTTGAGAGGTATGGTATAAGGCTACTGCGATTTTCAAACCACCAAGTCCAGTTCAATATTGATTTTGTCCTATCCAAAATATTAATGGAGCTACAAAATTAGGCCCCCTTTAGGGGGCAAGCCCGAAGCGCAGCGCAGGGCTGGGGGTCCGCCTATCCCCAATCGAAATGCTACTTGCCCAGCTGCTGCTTCAAAATCCTGGCAATGTACTTGCCGAGGATGTCGAATTCGATGTTGACAACGGTTCCCTTTTTGATCTGATGGAAGTTTGTCACATCGTGTGTGAAGGGAATGATCGCTACCTGGAATGACTTTGGCTTCGAATTAACAACTGTGAGGCTGACGCCGTTAACTGAGACGGAGCCCTTTTCAACTGTAAGATAATCATCCTGTGCGGGCTCATACTCGAAGGTGTAGTACCAGCTGCCTCCGCTCTCCTCAACATTTGTGCAGACCGCGGTCTGGTCAACATGCCCCTGGACCATGTGTCCGTCGAGCCTGCCGTCGAGTTTTGCACTTCTTTCAAGATTGACCTTGTCGCCCGGCTTAAGAAGTCCCAGATTGGATTTCTCAAGGGTCTCCTTTATTGCTGTAACGGTGTAAGAATCCTTGTCTTTTTTCACAACGGTAAGGCATACGCCGTTATGTGAAATGCTCTGGTCGATCTTCAGTTCATTCACAAAAGAACACTTCATCGTGATATGAATGTTTTCCTTATCCTTTTCGATCTTAACGACCTGTGCGGCTTCTTCTACGATTCCTGAGAACATGGAGTGACGGGTATTAAATGAGGGGGTAAAGTTAGTAATTTATTTTACTGAAAAATTTAACCACAGAGTATCACGGAATTGGCACCGAGTAACACTGTTTAAACAAACCTCCTGCCACTTTAAACGGCCCCTGTCCCGCCTGCGGCGGGCCTGCCCCCTGAAGGGGGCCTAATACTGGAAGTTCTAGCAGAATTTTGCATAATTATTACGAGTCAGGCCCCCTGCAGGGGGCAAGCCCGGAGCATAGCGTAGGGCTGGGGGTATGCCAAAACAGATTCCGAAGTATTTAAAATACCCACCTCTCACTCTCATATTCTTAGCAGCTTATTTATCAGCATCTCCACCCCCTTCGAAGCGCCTTCTTTTATAACTTCAACATGCCTGCTGACAGGAATGTAAACATCATTCGGATCGATGAGCCAGAGGGATGCCTTACCGGGGGCATAGGCGATAAGCCCCGCAGCCGGATAGACATTCAGGGAGGAGCCAATGACAACGAAAATATCTGCTTCCGAGCTTAGCCTCTCAGCCTCATCCATCATTGGAACATCCTCGCCGAACCAGACGATATGAGGACGAAGCTGGCTGCCTTTTTCACACTTGTCGCCTTTCAGAATATCTCTGTAACCAATATCATAAATAAGTGAGGGATCGGTTGTACTCCTTGCCTTTGTAAGCTCGCCATGAAGATGGACAACATCGGTGCTGCCGGCCCTTTCGTGAAGATCATCAATATTCTGTGTTATGATGGTTACTCTGAAATGCTTTTCAAGAGCTGCAAGTCCGAAGTGGCCAGCATTTGGCTTTGCAGATTCGAGCTGCCTTCTCCTCTCATTATAGAAACGAAGCACAAGATCCTGGTTCTTGAACCATGCCATCGGCGTTGCAACCTCAGTTACTTCATACTCCTCCCACAAGCCTCCTGAATCCCTGAATGTTCTGATGCCGCTCTCGGCGCTCATGCCGGCGCCGGTGAGGACGATTAATCTCTGCATATGATGAATATTTGCTCAGTTAAAGTTATTAAAAATGTGTATAGAAGAGGTCACCCTGACCGCTTCGCGTCCATCCCCCTATTGGGGGACTAACTAACATCTTTCTGCTGATTTTGTGGACCCCCGTCCCGCCTGCGGCGGGCCTGCCCCCTGTAGGGGCCTAATACTTGAAGTTCTGGCAGGATTGTGCATAGTTATTGCGAGTTAGGCCCCCTACAGGGGGCGAGCCCGAAGCGCAGCGTAGGGCTGGGGGTTGTTTCTTTTCAACAACCAATCTCATATTATCAATTTCATGGTATCTTTGAATCATGATCGACCATGCCACTATTGAAAAGATCCTCGATGCCGCGCCGATAACTGATGTTGTGCAGGAGTTTGTATCACTCAAGAAAAGAGGCGTGAACATGCTCGGCCTTTGCCCATTCCATAACGAGAAGACACCATCATTCACCGTGTCGCCGGCAAAAGGGATATTCAAATGCTTCGGATGCGGGAAGGGAGGCAATTCAGTCAACTTCATAATGGAGCATGAGCACCTCAGCTACCCCGAGGCACTCCGCTACCTGGCAAAGAAATACCACATCGAGATTGAGGAGAGAGAGCAGACAAGGGAGGATCTTGAGAAGCAGAACGAGAGGGAGAGCATGCTAGTCCTGACTGCCTATGCCGGCAGGGTATTCAATGAAAACCTTTTCAATACCGACGAGGGCATGTCAGTAGGCCTCACATATTTTAAGGAGCGGGGGTTCAGGCACGATATACTCAAGAAATTCGATGTGGGATACAGCTTCGCGGCACGGGATGCACTCACTAAAAAAGCTCTCGCGGATGGCTACCAGGAGGATTACCTTGTAAAGACAGGTCTCACAATAAAACATGAAGAGCGCCTCTTCGACAGGTTCAGCGGAAGGGTTATGTTCCCTATCCACTCTCTGTCGGGACAGATCCTCGGATTCGGGGGAAGGATCCTCATAAAAGATCCCAAATCGGCGAAATATCTCAACTCACCTGAATCGGAGATCTACCACAAGAGCCGTATCGTCTACGGCATCTACCATGCGAGAAAGGCAATCACAAAAGAGGACTGCTGCTTCATGGTCGAGGGATATACAGATGTGCTGTCTCTTCACGAGGCAGGAATAGAGAATGTTGTAGCCTCATCGGGGACATCGCTTACAGTGGAGCAGGTGCGCCTTATCAGGCGCTTCACACAGAACATGACGATCCTCTACGACGGCGATGCAGCCGGGATAAAAGCATCCATAAGGGGGATCGATCTTGTGCTCGAGGAGGGAATGAACGTAAGGATAGTTCTTCTTCCCGACGGGGAGGATCCAGACTCATATTCAAAGAAGGTTTCAAACGAGGAGTTCAGAAATTACATAAGAGATAATCAGACCGACTTCATAAGATTCAAGACAAAGCTCCTTCTCGAAGAGGCTAAGAGCGACCCTGTTCTGAGGGCAAACCTGATCCGGGATATTGTGAAGTCCATCGCAGTGATCCCGGAGAGCATCACGCGCACTGTCTACATCAAGGAGTGCAGCAACCAGATGGAGGTGCCGGAGGATGTCCTTTACAACGAGGTCAACAAGCTCAGGGGACAAAAGACGTTCCAGGACAGGAACAAATATCCGGGTCCGGAAGATCTTCCGGTGATCAAGCTGCCGCAGCAAAAGCAGATCACACTTGAACCATCAACTTACAACTCCGAACAAGAGATTGTGAGGCTCCTTCTCAAATATGGAAGCGATGTGTTCGAGAAGAGGGAGAACAAGGAGGATGGCAGCGAGACCGTGACATTTGTTGCCGATTATATTGTCAATGAGATCGACTCTGATGAACTATCATTTGAAAACAGTGTCTTTTCAAAAATATACAGCGATTTCCAGTTCAATATCAGGGAGGGGCTCTTCCCCGGGGACCAGCATTTTGTACGGCATTCCGATCCAGATATATCGAGCGTATCGGCCGGACTGCTTGCTGAGAACCATGTGCTGAGCAAGATCTGGAAGAAAAAGCAGACTTATGTTGAGACTGAACTTGACAAGATAAAGGAGATAGTTGAGGATGCCGTTCTGAAGTTCAAGCGTGACAAGATAAGCCTCATGCGCGAGAAGCTGCTGCATCAGCTTCAGGAGTCGCTGAAAGAAGGGAATAATGAGCTTGCATATAATCTTCAGAAAAAAGATGCGGCGCTGGCGAATGCTATACTCAGGATCTCGAAGAACCTTGGAAATAGAATTATCTAGCCCCCGCAATCTAAACATCCTGAGGGGGAGAGGGGGCGATCCTTCGGCAGGATCAGGATGACAGAGAGAGGGTGAAACGGGGAAGGGGAGACAAGAACCATAAACACGGAGTTGCACGGAGTTAAAACAGTGATACTCCGTGGATCCCGATAGTTATCGGGACCGTGATACTCCGTGGTTAATGGATTGCTTAAAATAAAGCCTCTAAAGCCTCTAAAGCTTCTAAAGCCTCTAAAGCTTTATCTAAAAACCCACCCCCGCCCCTCCCAGGAGGGGATTTTTAAGAATAGCGAATTGTTTATAACAATAGATTTAGGTTAATAATGCAGATTTTGGCGTAATTTTATATTTAATAATTTTAGCCCCGGGAAAAATTTTATTGAAATGAAAAATGCACTGAAACTGATCGTTATGTCACTCTTTTTGGCCATAAGCTTCTCCTCCTGTACGCATGAGACGCCGGCTAAGAAGTTTATTAATCCTTCATTTTCAACATATAACACCGACTCAACAGGCAAGGTGGCGGAACCTGCCACAAACGAGATCCTTTATGGTCTGATGACCCCGACCGAAATAACGGCAATTTTCGGAAGGTTACATGTACCTTACAACGACGAGATCCTTAATCCAATTTCAAACAGGGAACTATATACAGCCAGTTCAAAGGCATCGATAAACCTTGGAATATATGGTGTCGATTTCGGATATATTAAGATGTTCGGCATAAGCCAGAAAATGATCTATTATATCCAGACCGTGCTCGACCTCAGCAATAAGCTTGGCATACCGGATAATTTCCTGATGGAACCTCTTAAAGAAATGGAATCGGAAAAGTCGGATCCCGATACAATAATGAAACTCGTAAATAAATCATACAAGGATATTGAGGATCACCTCCGCAAGAATGGCCGTGAAAGCACAGCCGGACTGATGCTTATGGGCGGATGGGTGGAGGCGCTCTATATTACTTCTCAGCTTCTTTACGATCCTGCACATCCCGACAAACAGGTAATAGAAAAGATCGCCCAGCAGAAATATACCCTTAACTCGCTCCTCAACTTCATGAGGAATTATTATGATGATCCCGTTGTTGTTTACTATACAAAGAAGCTCCTTTTCCTGAAAAGATACTTCGACACTTTTGATATCTATTTCAAGATAGGCGACCTGAAGATCGACCTGAACAAAAAGGTTCTCAGAGCTACCGGTTGCGACATGACTATCTCGAAGGAGACTCTCGAGAAGATCCGGGACTATACCAAAAAACTGCGGACGGAGATGATCACTCCGTGATTGGATAAGGGGGAGAATACCTAAGTTTAGGATTAATTTCAGAATGTTTTCAGCGATTGCTTCGCTATGCTCGCAATGAGGATGCAATTTATCTGAATCTCTGCTTTATGTGGGCGATTGCTTCGGCACTACGTGCTTCGCAATGACGTTACCCGTTTAGCAGCATCGGTGATCTGCTAATCGAATGCCTAATAGTTATTCTGTCATTGCGAGTCGCCCGGCGACGAAGCAATCGTACACCCCAAATCGAAATGCTAATCTATTGCATGGTCATTGCGAGTCGCCCGGCGACGAAGCAATCGTACACCCCAAATCGAAATGCCAATCTATTGCATGGTCATTGCGAGTCGCCCGGCGACGAAGCAATCACTACCAATATATTGAAAGGTTGTTCCGATAACCCACCCCCACCACTCCCAGGAATGGATTTTTCAATTACACTATTCTTTCATATATTTATATTGAAGTTAAATTTCAGGTAGCACATCATCCTAACCACCCATGAAATCTGCAAAACTAATCCTGCTGCTTGCTGTTGCAATACTCTGGTCGTGCGGACCGGGGAAAAATGAAAAGGGAAACGGCCCTGCCGAAACCGGACAAACCGCCCTTATAATCGATAAGGGCTTCAGCGAATATATCGCCGGGTACACCTCCGGAGTCATCCCTGTGAACGGAGACGTAGAGATCAGGTTTACGCCTGAGTTTATGAAAACAGCCGAAAGGAACAAACTGTCGGGTCTCTTCTCATTCGAGCCGTCAATAAAGGGAAAGGCTGAGTGGAAAGATGATGTTACTCTCGTTTTCCGACCTGCAAAACTCCTCGAATCGGGCAAGTCATGGACCGGATCGCTGAACATCTCAAAGATCGGCAAGGTAAACAGCCGCCTGAAGGTATTTCCAATTGCCATATCAACAGTAAAGAAAGATTTCAGCGTGTTAACAGGAAGCCTTGAGTTCTCGGCTGAAACGGATACTTATTCATTAAGCGGACAGGTCATCACTTCCGACTATATCAATCCCGACGAGGTGGAGTCTTATGTTGCTGCAAAGATCGGCGGCAGCAATATCAATATGCTTTGGGATCATTCATCAGGGGAGAATATTCATAAATTCATTATCGAGAAGCTTGCCCGGACCGACGAGGACCAGACACTTACGATCTCCTGGGATGGAAGCAGCCGGGGAGTGAACCAGGCTGCATCAACTACGGTGATGATACCCAGAAAGAATTCCTTTATCATTCAGGCTGTAAATGTTGTCCCGGGTGAGTCCCAGCATATCGATATAGTCTTTTCAGATCCAGTGGATGCATCACAGGAGACTGACGGACTTATCTGGTTCCTTCCGGCTAATGAAAGCACTCTCAAGATTAATTCAAATATTGTGAGTGTATTTCCGGCTTCTCAGCTCCAGGGGAAAGTTGATATAAATATTGAGAGCTCGATCAAAAGCACAAAGGGCATTGCCCTTGGAAGCACACATAAGGAGACGCTCGAATTCACCAGTGTGTATCCGGGTATCCTGCCTGTTGGAAAAGGGGTTATACTTCCGGCCTCCGGTAATCTTGTCTTCCCGTTCATGGCAGCAAACCTGAAGTCCGTTGATCTGAAGATCATTAAGATCTATGAGAACAACCTCCCCTATTTCCTTCAGACAAATGACCTCAACGAGCAGGGTTCAATGAAGAGATTCGGCCGCCCTGTCTACTATGGAAAGGTCGATCTTCTGACAAGTGCATCGATGAACAACGGGAAATGGAACCTTCATACAATAGACCTCTCAGACTATATTACTGTTGAACCCGGTGTTCTGTACAAGATCAGTATCGGAGTGAGAAAATCATATTCACTCTATTCATGCAGAGATAACAGCGGCCCTTCAAAATATGAAGAGATGCTTGACCAGTCGGAAGAGAGGATGAAGGCTTCCTATGACGATCCCGAAAACTTCTATGATGAAGGGGAATCATCACTTTTCTACAGATATGGCTATAACTGGCAGGAGAAAGATGATCCCTGCAAAGAGGCTTACTATTCGCCCGACAGAGGTCTTTCGCGAAACCTTCTTGCATCAAATCTTGGCATCATGGCAAAGCAGGGAGAAAACAACAAACTTGTGGTTTTTGTGAACGATATTAATTCGACCGACCCTGTCAGCGATGCATCTGTCGAGGCCCTTAACCTCCAGATGCAGCCAGTCGGCAACGGATCTACATCATCCGACGGAACCATTACACTGGCCTGCAGCGGGAAGCCTTTCCTTGTCATAGTGAAGAAAGGAAACGACAGGAATTATCTGAAAACAAACGACGGCTCATCTCTTTCACTAAGCTCATTCGACGTTTCGGGCGTCAGACCTGAAAAGGGGATAAAGACATTTATTTATGGTGAACGGGATGTATGGAGACCCGGTGATTCAATATATCTTTCAGTTCTTATAAGGGATATGAACCGTGAGCTGCCTGCCGGTCATCCCATCCAGTTCGAACTCATCAATCCCGACGAACAGAAGACAGACAACCAGGTACAGAGCCTGCCGGCATCTGGAGTCCTCGTCTTCAGGACAAAAACAGCCGATAATGCCGTTACCGGAAATTACAATGCCATTGTGCGGGTTGGCGGCGCTGCCTTTACAAAAAGGGTCAGGGTTGAGACCATCAAGCCAAACAGGCTTAAGATCGAACTGAGCTTCCCGACAGAGATGCTTGGAGGTGCCGATGCTAAAGAGACCGGTACACTTAAAGCAAAATGGCTCAACGGCGCAGTAGCCAAAAACTTAAATGCGATAGTTGATGTGCTGCTGAAGCCCGCAAAGACAACTTTCGACAAATATCCGCAATACATTTTCGACGATCCCGCATCAAATTTCAATTCCGGAACAACCAAGGTCTTCGACGGATCCATTGACAACCAGGGGAATACAACATTCGATTTTAACCCCGGGAATAACCAGAATGCCCCGGGCATGCTGACTGCCATATTCACGGCAAGAGTGTTCGAGAAAGGTGGTGATGCAAGCATTATCCAGAAGAACTACAAGCTTGCTCCCTTCAAGGGATTTGTGGGGATCAGCTTTCCCGGTCTTTTGGGAAAAAGCAGGCTTCTCTACACGGATGCAAACAACGATATCAGGATAGTCACGGTAGATAAGAACGGAATCCCCATTAATTCAAAAGTTGAGGTCAATATCTATAAAATAGATTACAGGTGGTGGTGGGAATCTGATGATGAGGATCTGGGCACTTTTGTTACAAGCCAGCATTACAGGGCGGTTATCACGAAAAATATCACAACCTCAAACGGCGAAGGCTCGGTTTCATTCACAATTCCAAAAGATGACTGGGGCAGATACCTCGTACGCGCCACAGCTGAATCGGGACATACAACAGGAAAGATCGTCCTTGTTGACTGGCCGTGGGAGTACGGCTCTAAAGCCGGTTCTGAAGGGGCGACTCTTCTCACCATAAATACAGACAAACAGAAATATAATGCCGGCGACAATATCCAGCTTTCATTCCCTTCACCTCCTGATGCGAGAGCTATTGTGACACTTGAAAATGCAACAGGGATCATTCAGCAGCTGAGCGTTCATACAGGTAAGTCAAACTCCGTTGTAACTATTAAGGCTACTCCTGAAATGGCCCCGAACGTATATGCCTATGTAACTCTTATCCAGCCTCACGGACAGACTTTAAATGACATGCCTGTCCGCTTATATGGCGTTGTCCCTGTAATGGTAGAAGATGCCGAGACCAGGCTCACTCCGCAGATAACCATGCCCGATGAGGTGAGATCGCAGAAGACATTTGAAATAAAGGTAAGCGAGACGAATAAAAGGGCTATGTCGTATACCCTGGCAGTTGTTGATGAGGGACTGCTCGATATAACAGGCTTCCGGACACCAGACCCATGGAGTTACTTCTATGCAAGGGAGGCACTTGGGGTCAGGACGTGGGACCTTTACGACCTTGTGCTTGGCTCCCTCGGCGGAAAGCTCGACAGGGCTCTGGCAACCGGTGGCGATGAAGCGCTTAAGGACAAATCATCAACAAAAGTCAAGCGGTTCATCCCGGTAGTTAAATTCCTCGGTCCCTTCGAGCTGGCACCGGGAAGGACAAACACACACAAGGTAACACTTCCTCTCTACACAGGATCGGTAAAGACAATGGTGATAGCCGGCGATGACAAGGCTTTCGGCATTGCCGACAAGGAGGTCCTTGTAAGGGATCCTCTTATGATACTGGCAACAGCGCCAAGGGTTCTTGGTCCCGGTGAGAAAGTCTCACTTCCTGTTACTGTTTTCATACAGAAGGATAATATAAAGAAGGTGACAATTGAGGCTTCGGGAAACGATCTTATAAAGTTCACTGAAAAACAAAAGGATGTTGCGGCTACCGGGCAGGGCGAGAAGGATGTTGAATTTGAATTCACTGCATCGGAGAAGACAGGCAAGGCAGAGATAACGGTAACCGCATCGGGCGGGGGCGAAACGGCGGTCTACAAAATGGAGCTTGAGATCAGAAGCCCGAACCCTCCCGAGACAAGATCGGAGCTAAAGATCCTGAGTTCACACGAAAAGCTTGATAAGAGCTTCGTTCCTTTCGGTATAGAAGGCACCGGATCGGCTTCGCTGGAAATATCGGCTCTTCCTTCAATAAATCTTGAAAAGAGACTTAATTATCTCATTGAGTATCCTCACGGATGCTCGGAGCAGGTTACTTCAGGGGTATTCCCGCAACTGTGGATAAAGGAGCTTTGCGGAAATTCGATGGCTCTTGCCAATAAAGCGTCTGCAAATGTTACAGCCGGCATCCAGACGCTTGTCACAAGACAGATGGCAAACGGAGGGATTGCACTCTGGCCCGGATCGCTGGAGCCCGACAGATGGGTGACATCTTATGCCGGACACTTCATGCTTGAAGCGGAAAAGCTCGGCTACAGCATTCCGTCGGGGTTCAGGCAGAAATGGCTAAGCTTTCAGCGCAGGACTGCACAGTCGTGGAGATATGACATCAACTTCAAATATACAGCAAACGAGCAGGCCTACAGGCTCTTTACCCTGGCGCTTGCAGGACAGCCCGATAAGGGCGCCATGAACAGGCTGAGGGAGACACCAGGAATCCCGCAACTCTCAAAATGGCTTCTCGGCGCATCGTTTGCACTTGCCGGAAGACCTGAGGTTGCGGAAGGGCTTATAGATGTAAGAACGATGGTGACTGAAGATGATTACTACGACTACTATTACGGAGGCTATCTGCGCGACAGGGCGATAATACTTTATACTCTCACGCTCCTTAAGAAGAATGACCAGGCGCTTCCCCTGCTTAAATCGGTTTGCGATGACCTGAACAGGGATTACTGGTACAGCACCCAGACCATATCGTGGGGACTATTCGCCTACATGAAGTTTGCCGAGAATGTTCCGATCGATAATAACAAAGCGGGCAGAATATCCATAAACTTCAACGGTGAAAAGAAAGATATAACGGTCAGTCCCAGAATGACAGAAACCGAAACGCTTAACATGAAAAGCGAAAACCAGCTTTCGGTTCAGAACATTTCTGACAATCCAGTCTATGTGACATTCGTACAGAAAGGGATCCCTCTCAAGTCGGAAATGCTCCGCGAGGACAAGGGTATCTCAATGAATGTAAGCTATCTGAACATGGAGATGAAGCCTGTTGATGAGAAATCGCTCGAGCAGGGGACAGATTTTATGATGATAGTGAAGGTGACAAACAACACTTACAGGAGAGCGGAGAATATTGCACTTACAGAGATGGTGCCGCCGGGATGGGAGATAAGGAACACAAGGCTCTTCGAGGCTTCTGTCGATACAAAAGAAAGCCCGTTTGATTACCGCGACTTCAGGGATGACAGGGTCTATACATATTTCGGGCTAAATAATGGGGAAACAAAGACTTTTGTTGTCTTCCTCAATGCCTCATACAAGGGTGTCTATATGCAGCCTCCGGTGTGGTGCGAGGCCATGTATAACCCGAATATGTATTCAAGGATCCCGGGGAAACTGGTAAGCGTTACAGGTCAGAAAATTGAATAGAAAAATCAAAATATTCCTTATTGCAGCCGGAGTAGCTCTTACTCCGGTTTTGCTTTCTCCCATGCCGCGATTCAGGTCGCCGCTTTCTACGGTTGTAGAGGCGAGGGACGGATCGCTTCTTGGTGCAAAGATCGCCAGCGACGGACAGTGGAGATTCCCTCCCACCGATTCGGTCCCCTGCAAATTTGAGAAGGCTCTTCTTGTCTTTGAGGATAACTATTTTTATTATCATCCGGGCTTCAATCCTGTTGCACTTCTGAAGGCGGCAATTGAAAATATACGCGAGGGAAAGATCGTCAGCGGAGGGAGCACAATCACTATGCAGGTTGCGAGGTTGTCGAGGGGAAAAAGGCAGAGAAGCTATGCAGGAAAAATAATCGAGATACTCTCGGCGATAAAGCTTGAGATATTCAAATCAAAGAGAGAGATCCTCAGGATGTATGCCTCTAACGCCCCGTTTGGCGGAAACACTGTTGGCCTTGATGCGGCAACATGGCGCTACTCCGGTAACTCACAGTATAATCTTTCGTGGGCCGAGGCTGCCACCTTTGCCGTACTTCCAAACTCTCCCTCACTGGTCTTTCCCGGTAAGAACCAGGGGAGGCTTAAGGCCAGACGCGATGAGGTTCTGAAGAAGCTTTTCGAAAAGAAGATAATCGACTCAACAACCTACTCACTTTCACTCGACGAACCTCTTCCCGGGGAGCCGAAACCGCTTCCCTCGCTTGCGCCGCATCTTGTCGCGAAGTTCTTCATGGAGATGCGGGGAAAAAGGGTTAGGACAACTATCGATCCGGTATTGCAGGAGAGAGTGAATGAGATAGTGGACACACACCAGTCTGTTCTCGAAAATAATTACATATACAACTCCGCCTGTATTGTTGTCGGGGTTGAAAAAGGCGAGGTCCTTGCCTACGTTGGAAACAGCAGCCGGCCGGAATCCTCTGAGCATGGCGGCGATGTGGATATAATACAGGCGCCACGAAGCACAGGCAGCATCCTTAAGCCACTTCTTTATGCCGGCATGCAGAACTCTGGCGACATTCTGCCAAACACGCTTATCCCCGACATCCCGACACATTTCCCTGGCTTTACTCCAAAGAATTTTGACCAGACCTGGAGCGGGGCGGTGACAGCCGCAAACGCACTCGCACAGTCGCTTAACATACCCGCAATAAGGATGCTTCAGAAATACACTGCTGAGAGCTTTATTGATCTCCTTAAAAAAACAGGGTTCACAACATTCGACAAGCCTGCCGACCATTACGGGCTGACAATAATTCTTGGCGGAGGCGAGACAACGCTCTGGGAGCTTACCGGCGTTTATTCCTCACTGTCGAGGGTGGCTGGACATTATACAAAAAGCCATTCATATAACCTGAACGATTACCATCCTCCATATCTTATATCGCCTCCAAAAGACCTGAGATCAGATACACTTGTCGCTGATATGCCGCTGTCTGCCTCTTCAATATGGCTTACCTATAATGCCCTCAAGATCGTAAACAGGCCTGAGAGTGAATCGGGCTGGCAGTACTTCTCCTCATCAGGCGATCTTGCCTGGAAAACAGGTACGAGCTTCGGGTTCCGGGATGGCTGGGCTGTAGGCACAACACCAAAATATGTCATCGGGGTCTGGGCAGGCAATGCAGATGGCGAGGGGCGGCCTGGACTGACAGGCACCGGCTCTGCGGCACCTATTATGTTCGACGTCTTCAGCTATATGGGAAACTCAGCCTCGTTCACAAAACCTTACTCCGACATGACAGTTATCAAAGTATGCAGGGAGAGCGGATACAGGGCAGGTCCTGACTGTCCCGGGACCGAGGATATATGGACGAGTGTTGCAGGGCTTAGGAGCGAGGCCTGTCCATATCATAAGACTGTTCATCTCAACAAGAAACGCACCCTCAGGGTAACGGCAAAATGTGAGAGCCAGGATGATATAATAAATGAAAAATGGTTTGTCCTCCCTCCTGCCATGGAGTACTACTACAGGCAGAAGCATCCGGGGTACAAGGTGCTGCCTCCTGTGGCTCCGGGATGTGTTGATGACAGGACAATTCCGGCAATGGAGTTTATCTACCCGTCGTACGGCGTGAAGATCTTCATCCCGCGCGACCAGACGGGATCGATGACGAGGGTGATACCTGAGATTGCGCATCGCATACCATCGAAAAAGATATACTGGCATCTCGATGATAAGTTTTTAACAACAACACGCTTTATTCATCAGATCGAGCTTATGGCCGGTCCGGGCCCGCACATGCTCACTGCTGTCGATGAGGACGGTTACACGATAAGGTGCGCGTTTACTATCACAAATCCGGAGATCAGATAGTCGCAGGATCGGCATGATTGCTTCGTCGCAAGCACCTCGCAATGACGGTGCATGAAATCGACATTCGATAAGGTCGGTGCAGTCACATCTAAGTGACTAATGTCATTGCGAACCACGCCTTGCGTGGCGAAGTAATCGTACTCTACCACTAGTGATAAATAATTTTCTAATTTTACCAGCTATGAATTTTTCATTTTTAAAGAAGCTTCTGCCGGGGCTGATACCGCTTTTCATTTTCATCCTTGCCGATGAGATATGGGGTACGAGAGTGGGCCTGTATGTGGCTCTTGGCACAGGCATCGGAGAGCTCATATATTATTATGTAAAGGATAAAAAGACAGATGGGTTCATAATCCTCGATACGGCCCTGCTACTTGTTCTGGGAGTTGTTTCGATCGTCCTGGAAAATGATATCTTCTTCAAGATAAAGCCTGCACTTATCGAGCTGATACTTCTGGTTGTCATAGCCTTCTCGCTCTGGGGGCCGAAGAATCTCATTATGGCAATGTCGAAGCGCTACATGGGTGAGATGATACTCGATGAGGGACAGGAAAAGATGATGAGGATAAATATGGTTGTCATGTTCTGGATAACTGCCTTTCATATCATACTTGTACTCTACTCTGCAAAATATATGTCGTCGGCCGCATGGGGCTTTATAAGCGGCGGCCTCTTTTATATTCTGTTCGGCACTTACTTCGGAGGCTTATGGATTTTTAACCGGCTAAAAGCGGGAAAGTTGCGCGGGGAAGAGTGGTTTCCTGTTGTCGACGAAGAGGGTGCTGTTATCGGCCGTGCACCCCGGAGTGTCTGTCACGATGGTAAAAGCAAGCTCCTGCATCCTGTCGTTCATCTTCATCTCTTCAACAGGGAGGGAAAGCTTTTCCTTCAGAAAAGATCAATGAAAAAGGATATCCAGCCGGGTAAATGGGATACATCCGTGGGCGGACATATCGATCCGGGTGAGATTGTTGAGGATGCTCTCCGGCGGGAGACATCGGAGGAGATCGGCCTTAAGAATATTGTTCCGCAGTTCCTCCATAAATATGTATGGGAATCCCCGCGTGAAAGGGAGCTTGTATTTTCATTCATCGCTGTATCGGATAACGCTCCTGTTACTGATCCTTCAGAGATCGATGATGGAAGGTTCTGGTCTTATGATGAGATAGAAAGAAATATAGGGAAGGATATCTTTACGCCGAATTTCGAGCATGAGTTTCAGTTACTGAAAGAAAAACTCAGGAAATAAAAACTAACACGGAGAACCATCTCCCCCCGCAATAACCAGTCCTGGAGATATTAAAGCCGGCTCATCAGTAATGATACGTGGCGCATTTTCAGTTTTAAAACCTGCCTTGCTCCCCACAGCCTGGGATTTTTTTTGGTATCTTTGTTGTCAAAGATTTTGCCATGGAAAACCCTGAAAAGATCCTTGAATTGAATAATGAATTCGAGGCTGAGCTTATTGAAGAGATCCTCAAAGACAGGAACATCCCGTTTTTTATAAGAAAATTCCATGATTCAGCCTATGACGGTCTGTGGGAGTCACAGTCGGGCTGGGGAAATCTTATGGCTCCGCCGGAGCACAAGGAAGAGATCCTTAAGGTCTATGCAGAGATGACCAACACCTCATTTGATGGAAGTCAGGATCTCGAGGGATAAAAAGGAGATCTACGAATTTTTGTCGACAGATCCCGCTCTGAATCTCTATCTTATTGGTGATCTTGATGATTTTTTCTGGCCCTATACAAAGTGGTATGCACTTTACGACAGAGGCTCAGTGCAGTCGATTGCACTCTTTTATACAGGATCTGTACCTGCCTCACTCCTTCTCTTCTTCTCAGGTGATCCTCATTATCACGAACTGCTTCTCAGGAAGATCAGGTCTTCACTTCGCGGCGAGTTCATGGTTCATCTCAGTGAGGGGCTTATAAAAGTTTTTGGCCCGGAAAAAATAATAAGGAACCTGGGATCGCACTACAGGATGGTGCTTGCAGGGGAGCCTGAAGCAATAAATGATGAAAACATAAGGAGGCTGACCAATTCGGATATGAACGAGATAGGGGAGCTGTACAGAGCCTCATATCCCGATAACTGGTTTACAGGAAGGATGGTTGAGACAGGCAAATATTTCGGCTATTTCATGGAGGGAAAGCTTGTTGGCATAGCAGGCATCCATGTTTATTCTGCATCGTACAGCATTGCCGCCCTTGGAAATATTACTGTTCTTCCTGAACACAGGGGCAAAAGGATTGCATTCCGGCTTACGTCGGCTCTCTGCTGCGATCTGCGTCCAGAAATAAAAACTATAGGTCTTAACGTAATGGCTGAAAACATTCCGGCAATACGAAGCTACGAGAATGCCGGATTTGAAAATAGATACATGTATGATGAATGTTTGGTCCGAAATGTTTAATTTTCGCTCTCCAAAGCCATGCATTTTTTCAATAACAACCGGACTTTCATCATAATCAATCCCAGGGCAGGTACCAGGGGGCTTGCCTATTTCAGAAGGACACTGAAAAAATATCCCGATCTATTCGATTACAGCACCTTTCCCGATATAAATGAATTCCGATCATTCATACGAAGGAATATAGAGAATTATGATGTTTTCGTTGCGGCGGGTGGCGACGGTACTGTTAACAGCCTGGCCTCAGAGCTTATAGGGACAGGCAAGATACTTGGGGTCATCCCCTTCGGATCGGGTAACGGATTTGCAAGGGAGATGGGCTTCAAGACAAGTGTTGACGACCTGGCAAGGTGCATAGCTAATCGTGATGTCTTCGACATGGATGTTCTTTTTGTCAATAGCCTCCCATGCATTAATGTAGCAGGAACTGGCATTGACAGCTTTGTTGCACATGATTTCAGCAACCTCAGGGTACGGGGAATGTTCAACTACGGGATAACAACCCTGAAGATAGCCCGCGTAATAAAGCCTTTCGAGATCGAGATCAGACACGGCTCGGGAGTAATCAGGGAGAAGACCTACATGGTATCTGTTGCGAACACCAGGCATTCATTGCCCCGGGGGCCGTTCCCAACGACGGCAGGTTCGATATAGCAATTCTCAAGCCGTTTCCAAAAATCCTCTTCCCGTTCTTCGCAATAAGGCTGATGACGGGAACATTAAAGAATTCAATCTATCTGAAATATCTTGTTTGTGACGGTACAGTAATTATCAAGACCGGTGAAAAAAGATTCCATATAGACGGAGAGCCTGTCCTTATAAACGATGAGATAGAGATCTCTATAAAGAAAAATTCACTAAAGGTGCTCAAGAGCAACCATAACAGATGGGTAGCTGAGTAAAATTTTCATATCTTTCCCCAAATTAGTATATATTTAAATCCTTCTGTCGGAAAACCGATCAGACTGATTTTTTTAAGATAAATACATGAGCTCCGGACAGGAATCAACTTTAAAGAAAGAGAATATCAGTATCCTCAGGGATCTGACGGTAAGCATGAAACTGGTCCTTACGAGTCGCTATTTTTATATAGGGGTTGTTGTACTTGCAGTAGGGATGCTTCTCAATTTTGCATCTCAGACCTATCTTCATAACTATATGTCGGAGGGAAAAACTCTTCCCATGCTGTCAGATCTTATCCTCGACAATATACCATATATGAATGTCGGCTATTTATACGACATAGGGAGCCTGTTGTCGGTTTTCGTTGCGGTCGTATATATTGTTGTTAAAAAGGAGGGAAGGCAGTTATCATATTTCCTGATCCTGATGGGTATTTTTTATGTCGTCAGGGGTATCTTTATCGTACTTACCCCGTTTGGCAATCCACCGCTTTTTAACGGAACAGGTGCTCCTTTCAATGGTTTTTCCAAATTCGAGCTTGGCGTCTATCCTTCCGGGCATGTAGGAAATGCTGTTATGTTTTTTCTTCTTGCACGCGATAAATTCTTCAAATGGCTTCTTTTTGGCATAGTCATTTTTATAATAATTACCCTTCTTCTTGCACGCGGTCATTACAGCGTTGATATTTTTTCAGGATGGTTCTTTGCTTACGCCATCAAGTCCTTCGGGGAAAAGCACTTAAAGTATTTCGATCTGTCCGACGATCCTGTGCCCCTGTAAGCAAACCGGCTGTTAATATTAATAAATTCAAAATATATGAAAACCAGGATCATACTACTTACCTTCTCGCTATTTGTTACAGGAATACTCACAGGTCAGACAAAGCCTGAGCCTGCATCACAGCTACTCGATAAAGCCTATAAGCAGGCTGCTGCTGAAAAGAAAAATGTTCTTGTAATATTTCATGCATCGTGGTGCGGCTGGTGCAAGAAACTTGAGGCCTCAATAAGAGATTCTACATGCAGGGATTATTTCAACAAGAGCTTTGTGATAGTCTATCTCGATGTACTCGAAACTACCAAAAAGGAGCTTGAGAACCCCGGGGCAGCAGATATTTTTGACAAGAATGGCGGTAAAGGAGGAGGTGTTCCCTATTTTCTCTTCTTCGACAAAAAGGGAAAGCTTCTCGCCGATTCGAAGATGAAACCGGCAGGATCTCCCGATGCAAAACCTGAAAATATCGGATGCCCTACAACCGAAGCGGAGATTGCTGCGTTCGTTGAAAAGCTCAGTAAGACATCAAAGATAAGTGATACGGAGATCGCTGCGATAACCGAGAGATTTAAAAAGAACAAAAATCAGGCTGCTCACTAACTGGAATTACGATTATTCGTTGATCGCCGAATAACGAATTAAAGGCACAGGATATATCATTTTTCATTTAAATTCCTTTCTGCCAATTTTATAAGATTGTAACTTATAAATGCATCATTATCATCCCCACAGGTACACAGGGTAAGAGTTTAGAGTGCACTAAAGTGACTAAAGTTAAAAAAGCAACTCCGGTCACTCGTAACTCCAGTTCACTTTAAACTTTTATGACAAATATCTGTTCTATAGACAAAAGGTTAATTTATATTTGACCCAATATGCAATCGCATGCATATCGCTAAATTTTACAGTTATGAATAATGCAATCTATAATTTTCCTCAGCCTCTCAATGAGCCGGTACTTACTTATCTTCCAGGAAGCATGGAGAGAATGCTTATGGAAAAGGAGCTTGAGGATCAGTTTACAAACAAGGTAGAAATTCCCCTTATAATCGGAGGCAGGGAGATCCGTACCGGCAAAACCGTAAAGGTTGTGATGCCTACAGATCACAGGCATATACTTGCAACATGTCACATAGCAACAGAGAAGGAGGTTAAGCTTGCAATAAAGGCTGCCCTTGAGGCAAGAGAGTGCTGGGGCACACTCAGCTGGATGGAGCGGGCCGGCATTATGATCAGGGCTGCCGAACTGATATCAAAGGTATACAGGTACAAGCTTAATGCAGCCACCATGCTGGGCCAGGGGAAAAATCTGTTTCAGGCCGAGATAGATTCAGCGTGCGAGGTTATTGATTATCTCCGCTTCAATGTACATTTTGCCTCTCTTATTTATGAGGAGCAGCCTCTGTCGGATTACCAGACATTAAACAGGCTTGAATACCGTCCCCTTGAAGGGTTTATTTATACAATCACTCCCTTCAACTTTACGGCGATAGCTACAAATCTAAATACAAGCGTTGCCCTGATGGGAAATACTGCAGTCTGGAAACCTGCCACCACCTCTCTCCTTTCAAACTATTACTTTATGAAGATCCTTAAGGAGGCAGGCTTGCCTGACGGTGTCATAAATTTTGTTCCCGGGCCAGGGGCCATGATGAGCAACATTATTCTCGACAGTCCTGACCTTGCAGGAATTCATTTCACAGGATCAAACGCAACATTCAATACGCTCTGGAAACAGGTTTCAGAAAATCTTCACAGATACAGATCATATCCGAAGCTGGTAGGTGAAACCGGTGGTAAAGATTTTATCTTCGCACACAGCTCAGCCCGGCCTCTTGAACTTGCTACAGCTATAATAAAAGGATCTTTCGAGTACCAGGGCCAGAAATGTTCGGCTGCTTCGAGGGCTTACATCCCAAAATCAATATGGGGAGAGACAAAGATCCATCTTTTAAGAATGATCTCGGAGATAAGATCAGGCGACATAAGAGATCTTCAGAATTTTGTAAATGCTGTTATAGACGAACCTGCATTCGACAGGATAATGGGATACATAGAAATGGCAAAAGCTTCCGATAAGGTTGAAATAATTGCCGGGGGAAATGGGGATAAGACAAAAGGATGGTTCATTGAACCTACGTTGATCCTCACAGCGGATCCGAAGTTCATAACAATGGAAGAAGAAATATTTGGTCCGGTGATGACAATATTTATTTATGAGGACTCAAAGTTCGAGGAAACCCTCAGGATCTGTGACGAAACTTCCCCTTACGGACTCACAGGAGCAATATTCAGTAACGACAAATATGCAATGATCAGGGCCTGCCGTATACTCCGGTATTCAGCCGGAAACTTCTACATAAATGACAAGCCTACCGGGGCGATGGTTGGCCAGCAGCCTTTTGGCGGAGCACGCGCCTCGGGTACAAATGATAAGGCAGGCAGCTATCTTAATCTTATAAGATGGGTAAGTCCGCGGACTATAAAGGAGACTTTAATCCCTGCAACGGATTTCAGGTATCCGTATATGACTGAATAGATCTGAGGGGGGCAAATGCGCAAAAAAAATTATCGGGGATAAAAAAGAACTGAAAACTAACACAATGAAAAACGGAGAACCACAGAGGGCCACAGAGGAAAATCTCTGTGTAACTCTGTGATTACTCTGTGCCTCTCGGTGTAACTAAAAAATTTCTCTCTTATTTAAGCTTGAATTCGATCGGCAGTTTCATGTTGACGTCCACGGCTGAACCGCTCTGACTTCCCGGTTTCCAGTCGGGCATTTTTGAAACGAGCCTCACTGCCTCCGCATCTAGAAGAGGATTCACAGGAGTTTCGACTTTAACATCGGTTATTTTGCCTGTCGATGTTACAACAAAAGTAACCATGACGCTTCCGGTGATACCCTTATTCATAGCTTCGCCAGGATATTTGAAATTATCAGTCAGATATTTCATAAGTGCGTCATTGCCACCCTTAAATTCGGGTAGCTCCTCAACAACGACATATACATCCTTAACTACCTTCTGATCCGAATTGGCTAACTTACTATCTGCGCTGTTGCTCTTCTTTAATGTGATCTCAATTACGCCGTTCCTGCCCTTTTCACCATATTTCTTAGTTGCTTTTTCATCTTTCAGCACGTTCACTGACTCAATTGTGGACTGATCGATTTTGCTGATATCAACCGTGGTTATCTTTCCGTCAAGAACTATCAGCGGGGGATTGCCATTGGCATTTAAGGGTGGCGGAGGTGGGGGAGGTGGCGGAACCATATCGCTTCCGGTGCTGTTTCCGGTTGGAGGAGGAGGTGGCGGAGGGGGTGCCGTAAATGTGCGAGAGACGTTGAAAGTGTCTTTTACCATTTTTATTACCATATCTGCATTGAACAGAGGTTTTACGGCCTTTGACTTGTAACCGATAAATGAAACTGCAAGCGCGGCATCATCCGGAATGTTTTCAAGCTTGAAAAATCCCTTTGCATCTGAAGTGGTTCCCTGTGAGGTCCCAATTATTACAATGCAGGCGCCCTTTAGCGGAGTACCGCTCTGCTGAACAACGGTACCCTTCACTACTTTTGACTGTGGCAGGATGGCTGTGGCGGCATTGCCGTCAGGCAACCTGTACTCCGGCTTGGCAAAAGCATAAAGGATAACCGCAATAACAGGAAGAATCAGAAGTGCCTTCATCTTCCTGTAAGGTGAACTTATAATATTCTTCATCATTCTAAATCTTTTTTTGTTAAGTGAATAATTAAAAGAGTTTGACATAGTGAACAGAGGTTCGCCCACTATCTGGTTTAAAAGAGTTGCCCTGTAAACTGCCGGATCGGAAGAACGCTGCAGCGCTTCGGCATCGGCAAGATATTCGTGATTCTGTCTTATGAACCTTGTGTAAGCCCAGCTCAGGGGGTTGAACCACTGAATTATACAAAGCATCTCGGTGAGCACCAGGTCGACCCAGTGCTTCTGCCGGATATGCCCCAGCTCATGGTTCACTATCTCCGTAGTCTCGACGTCAGAAACTGAAGGATTGACAAAAACATAGGAGAAGAATGAAAATGAACCGGGAAATTCATCAGTCCTGACAAGCTTGATCTTATCCGAACTGATTACCACCGATTTTTTTATAGATCTGAAGACCGGCCTGCTCTTTACGAGTATCATTAGTGTGACGAAGAGCGCACCAGCCGTATAGATAGCAGTAAACAGAAATCCCATGCTGACAAAAGAGCCGTCTGACAATTTTTTGATTCCTGCTGCCTCGGGTTCCCCCGCTGAAATTTTGCTGACTATCGGGAGATCGATATAATAACGTATTGTAACGAATGGCAGGATCAGAGATGCCAGGATGCCGGAAAGAAGGAAGATCCTGTTGAATTTGAAAAAACGCTCGTCCCTGAGAAATAAGTAGTACACGAGAGTAAATCCAGCCAGCCACGATGCCGACTTAAGCAGGTAGATAGCAAGTGATTCCATGGCCTAGCTTTTTTGTTTTGATAACTCTTTCCTTGTCTCAGCTACCAGTTCATCAAGATCCTTAAGCGAGAGATCCTTCTCCCTTACAAAGAATGAGGCCATTGCAGGGAATGAGTTGTCGAAATAACTCTCCATAAGTCCGAAGAGCTGGCTCCTCGAATAATCCATCCTCGATACAAGAGGAACATAGACATAAACATTCCCGAAACTTTTGTGACCCACATATCCTTTCTTCTCAAGAACCCTCAGTACAGTCGAAACTGTATTCCGTGCCGGCTTCGGTTCGCTGAACCTGTCGCGGATATCCTTCACGAGACCCTCTTTGAGGTCCCAGAGGATCTGCATCACCTGTTCTTCTGCCTTAGTTAGCTGCATTTTCTCTTCTATTAATAATTCATCTTCGTTTTGCGGTCAGGAATTAAGTGCCGGGTACAGCGGTGCTGGGTACTTAAGATTTTGTCTTTTGTCTTCTATTGTCAATCCTTCAATACAAAGATATGACTATTTTTATAGTCATGCAACTATTTTTGCAAGAAAATGACTATATATATAGTCAATAGCTTATATATAATTGATAATGTGGCGAATAAAATGTCTCCCTGTTCAGCCCCGCCGGGGCTGTTGGATCGTGGGCGTATGTCTGCCACCGGTTTCGCCGGGGGTTATTGTTATGCAGCCACTCCGTGGCTGGTCCGCCCTGTCAGGGCTTCGTAGGGCATTTTACAGGCCTTCAGGTTGGTTAATGCGATTGCTTCGCTCTGCTCGCAATGACCTTGGCCTTTTAGCAGTACTTG
>JBBIIS010000010.1:0-11376 GCA_037446375.1 Bacteroidota bacterium
CTGCTATAAACTCAGATAACAGGAGCAAGACACTTTATACAAGATTAGGTACTGAAACTCAAATGGGGGAAAGCAACCTCCTGAAGATAGTTCTGAACAACGAGCTGAATCTTATTAATTCTGTTAATTACAGCGGAGCAAAGCAAAGAAATACAACCTCATTTACAGTTTCTGACCGGATAATGAACGGAAAGAACCTGGGCTTCTCTCTCTTGCTGCGTGAAATAGTCAGCAACGGTAAGTTCATTTATCCCGATTTTTCAGCCGGAACGGATATAAAAGTTTCTGAAAAGCAGGATAGCTATATAAGATTCAGCATATCAAGAAATTCCAAGCTACCTTCAATGAACGATCTTTACTGGAACCCCGGAGGAAACAGAAGCCTTAAAAACGAGTACAGCTATTCGGGCGATCTTTCATTCGATATGAAAAAAAGGCTTTCTGAAGCAATGGAGATTACACCGCAGCTTACTCTTTATGTCTCCAAAATCAGTGACATGATCCAGTGGATCCCCGGTCAATATTCATACTGGACGCCGGAGAACATATCAAGGGTCGGTATCTATGGTGCTGAGACGGGAGTCTCCTTTGGCTGCAAGGTGAATGGAATTGCTCTTGGATTCAGGATTCAATATTCCCGCAACATGGCTCACTCACTCGATAAAACTGATGGCAACAATTCCCGGCAACTGATATACGTTCCTGAAAATCAGTGCAATTCTTCACTGAGCCTGGAATACGCAGGCTTCAACGCAAGTTTTCTTACCGGATATACCGGGAAAAGATACACTGATACAGACAATTCGAAGTACCTGCCTTCATATTTACTTAACGATATCATAGCAGGATTCAGAATAAAACCGGGAGCAAACTCATTCAGCTTCTCACTTAAGGCAAACAATATATTCAATGTAAGGTATGAGGCAATTGCATTCTACCCAATGCCTGGAAGATCATTTATGTTATCAGTAATTTACCAATTTATTAAACCATTATGAGATTCATTAAAATTACAGCAGTTCTGCTCTCTTTTTCCCTTCTGACATCCTGCAGCCTATTTGACTGGGGATCTAAAAATAACAATGCGACAGGAACCCTCTCGGGCCGTAAAGGTGTTTATATAGTCAATGAAGGCAATTTCAACGGCGGAAACGGGTCTTTGTCGTTCTTTTCATTTGACTCATTAAAAATATATAATGATCTTTTTTCCGCTAAAAACAAAAGGCCCCTTGGGGACGTACCATTTTCACTCGCTGTTTCAGATGAAAAGATCTACATAGTAGTAAATAATTCGGGAAAGATAGAGGTGGCTGATATGAACACCTTGAAATCTGTGGCAACAATATCGGGATTGAACTCTCCGCGCAACATGCTTTTCATATCACCCTCAAAGGCATATGTCACAAGCTTATGGTCGCAGGACGTGGCCATAATCAACCCTATATCAAATACTGTTTCAGGAAGCATCAGGCTCAGGAGAAGTTCTGAAGCTATACTCAGTTATGGCGAAAAGGCTTATATATCCTGCTGGGTTTCAGGAAGTGAGATTATGGTAGTGAATACAACAACGGACAAAATAGCAGATTCAATATCTGTGGGACATGAGCCGGAGAGCATGGTACTTGATAAAAACGATAAGCTATGGGTTCTCTGCTCTGGCGGGTATAGCGGAGAATATTTTCCGGAGCTTATCAGAATTAATATTACAAATGATTCAGTAGAAAAAAGGATACCGTTTCCTTCAAAATCACAGTATCCCACAACACTCAGGATAAATGGCGGATTGGATACTTTGTATTATATTGATAATGGAATATGGTTTATGCCGGTAATTTCAGAATCACTTCCTTTACTGCCGCTTGTTAAAGCTTCCGGAAGAACTTTCTATAAACTAGGCATAAGAGATCCGGGGAATGAGATCCTTGCAACCAATGTTGTTGATTACCAGCAGAGAGGATATCTGCTGAGGATTTCAAAGGAGGGTACGGTAATTGATTCGGCAAGAACTGATATTATTCCAGGCGACCTGTTCTTCAAAATAAAATGAGTTAACTTGGTGCTATAAATAAAATAGGCCAAACCGTATCTAATGAAAAGGACCAGGCTCATAATAATATTTCTCATTGTATTATCCGGGAGAGTCCTGGCACAGCTTGAATCGGATACAGGACATATCTCAGCATTTCCGGTGGATGAGTGGTACGATCTTTCTGTTGACAGCGGTATAATTCAGAAGCTAAGCTCTCTTTATCAGCCGAAAGACAAACCCTATCAGTTTGCGCTTCCCGTTCCTGTAACCCTTGATCCCGGAAACTCAGGCTTTTTCAAAAAATCAGGCGACGAGCTTATCTGGACCATAGGAATCAGATCGGCCGGTGCAAAATCACTGAATCTGATCCTGAAGCCTTTCGATATACCATCCGGAGCATATATTTATGTTTATGATCCTCAGAAGAGATATATAAGAGGGGCGTTTGGGACGGAGAACAACAATCCATCAAAGGTATTACCTGTAATGCCTGTCCCGGGTGAGGAGCTGATTCTTGAGTATCATCTGCCCAGGGGGGCCGGCTGGCGCGGGACTCTTGGCATAAGCCAGGTATCGTATGATTTTCTCGGTTTGTTTGAGTCCGGATCAAAGGATGGCAGGTTTGGATTATCAGGCAGCTGCAATGTTGATATTGCATGTTCGGCAGGCACAGGCTATGAGGATGTAAAAAGATCGGTTTGCAGGATTATAATCGGGGGTATCGAGCTTTGTACCGGAGTACTTGTAAATAATACCAACCACGAGAACAGGGCATTTGTAGTTACTGCAGAGCATTGTATCTCAAGTGCCAGCGACGCATCGGCTTCGCTGTTTGTATTTGGTTATGAAAGTCCATGGTGCAGCGGACCCGACGGACATGCCTATCATTCAATCTCGGGTTCCGTTGTCCGAGCCACAAATGCCCGGATAGATTTCTCTATCGTTGAGCTCAATTCATTCCCCCCGTTCACATACCATCCCTACCTCGCCGGATGGGACGTATCCACTGTTAATCCGGGCCCGACAGTTGCCATTCATCATCCCATGGGAGATGTGAAGAAGATCTCAGTCGATCTCGCGTCACCTGTTAGTGACACATATGTCGATTATGTAACAGGCGGCTTCTGGAAAATAGTGCAATGGGACAAGGGGGTAACCGAAGGCGGATCATCGGGCTGCCCTCTTTTTAACTCTGGCAAGAGAGTCGTTGGAATACTTACGGGAGGCGAGGCTGTATGCGGTCTTCCCTATAATGATTACTTTGCCAAGCTTAGCGTTTCCTATAATCTGTCTCCTTATCTGTGGATGCAGCTTAAAGGATGGATAGACCCGGCAGTGACTAATCTGCTGAGATATGACGGGCGCGACCCATATGCGCCTAATCTTCTTACAGTTGATACACTCTCAAATCTTGCCTCCGCGGAGCTGAGAGTCATAACACCCTTAACCTCCGGCAGCGGATATTCGACAGGATTCAACAGCGACAGCATTATTGCCTATGCCGAATACTTTAAGAATCCTTCGGCCAAGCAGCTGAGCGGGATCCTGATGAATATGGCAGTGGCAGATCCTGTTCACCCTTATGATTCTGTAAGCCTCTCCGTATTTGCCGACGGTACTTCACCAGGAGCAGTACTTGCACATCAGACTATCCTCTTTGTAGAGGCAAAGGACACTTTTGTGACCAGGGTTGACTTTAAAAATACAATCAGCACTGGCGGAAATTTTTATGTCGGCTGGAAGATCTACTATAAAATGCCGGCAGCATCAGAGCCAAGGCAGTTCGCCATTTTCCATTCCCAGTACCGAGCCGACACGGCTCAGAATACGGCCTGGTTCAACGATGGAGTGTCATGGAAAAAATTTACGATGCATCCGTTCGCACCCGGTCCACTCTCCCTTGATGTAAAAGCGATAGTTATTGGTAACTCAACTCCCGATGCCATATCCGATCAGCATTCCGGTTCACCCGGATTCAATGTATATCCTAATCCTGCCCGGGAACATCTCATTATTTCCTCGGACAATTCTGTGGGTGAAGCGGATATTGATCTTTTCGACCTGAGAGGCGCTCCGGTTTACCACGATAAGGTTATAAACGCCTTTCCCGGTAAGATCGATCGCGATATCTCATATCTTAAAAAGGGCAGCTATTATCTTGTTATAACAACAGGGAAAAAGAGGGAAGTACATAAACTGCTTATAGGTATCTGATGAAGGGTCTCATTAACTTCCTGCTTTTGGTATCCTTATTTGTGATTCAGGATTGCAGAAACGATACCGCAAAAGTGAGAAAAGGAAAATCAGAGGCAGGCGAAAAGATCACTTTTGCTGAGAGGTTCACACTTGAGAAAAAGGAGGGTCTCACACAGCTTACAATAATAAATCCATGGCAGGGCGCAAGGAACTTCAGCCAGGTATACTTCCTGGCAGGGGCAGGGGCTAAAATACCTCAGGGAATAGAGAGCTCTGCAATTATCAGAACTCCGGTAAAGAGGGTAATTGCTATGTCTACAACATATCTGTCAATGATCGCGGCTCTTGGTGAAACTGATAAAATAATAGGTATCTCAGGATCATCTCTCCTCTTTGATGAACATCTGAAAAATGCCGTACGCAGCGGAAAGATAGCTGACGTTGGATATGACGACAATCTGAATATTGAGACGATTATAAGGCTCAAGCCCGATATCGTTATGGCTTACGGTATTGGTGGTGAATCATCAGGAATTATTGGCAAGCTTAAAGATCTGGGAATAAAGGTTTTGATAAATGCAGATTACCTTGAGAATGATCCGCTTGGAAAAACTGAGTGGATTAAGGTATTTGGGGCTCTGTTTTCAAAGGAGAATAAAGCGGATTCCCTTTTCTCTGCAATAGCCCTTCAGTATGATTCCTTAAAAAGGGCAGTAAACGGGAAAATAGTCCGACGGCCGCTTGTAATGCTGGGATTGCCGTGGAAAGACACCTGGTATATCTCGCCGGGAAATTCATATATTGGGAGACTAATTTCAGATGCCGGGGGTGATTATATCTGGAAGGAGACTATCTCAGAGACTTCCCTTCCTTACGGCCTGGAAAATGTCTGGATGAAGGCAATGAAGGCAGAATACTGGCTTAACATAAGCACAGTCTCAACCAGCAGGGAGATACTTACCGTAGATGTCCGCCTTGGCGATCTTCCGCCTTTTAAGAATGGGAATCTCTATAACAACAACAACAGGGTCTCTGAAAACGGGGGAATTGATTATTGGGAGAGTGGGAATATGAAGCCCCAGATAATTCTCAGGGACCTGGCGGCAATACTTCATCCCGGACTTTTCCCCGGTTATAAGTATTATTATTATAGGAAAGTTAATTAGCATAATGGCACAGGGCTGGAAAAATATTACTTCTTTTATGCACCGGAGAAAGGCGGTGGATCACAAAATGCTTTTCATCCTGATCTGTGTCATGATAGTGGTATTTTTCTTTCTTGATATTATGCTTGGCACGTTAAGCCTTAAGCCAGGAGAGATAATGCATACAATATTCAGGGGTGGAGATTCCCAGGTAACAGCCATAATAATGAAGTTCAGGATACCGAAGGCAATTACAGCGGCTCTTGTCGGCATAGCCCTCTCCGTAAGCGGACTTCAGATGCAGACAGTTTTCAGGAACCCGATGGCAGGACCTTATGTTCTCGGGATAAGTTCAGGTGCAAGCCTTGGGGTGGCCTTTGTCATTCTTGGTTTTCATGGGTCAGTTACTCCAGAAGGGCTTAAGTGGTTCGGCAACTGGGCAATAGCTGCGGCTTCATGGCTTGGAGCAGGGGCGGTGATGATACTTATTATGTACATCTCCTTCAAAGTGAAAGACATAATGACTGTGCTTATACTCGGCATAATGCTCTCAAGCGGTATCTCCGCTATTGTGAGCATAATGCAGTACTTCAGCAATGAATCAATGCTTAAGGCATATATGATATGGACGATGGGAAGTCTTGGCAATCTGACGGCAGGGCAGATATGGATACTTGCGATTTCTATTGGTATCGGCATCCTCATGAGCTTTGGATCGATTAAGATGCTTAATGCACTTTTGCTGGGAGAGAACTATGCGGCATCAATTGGCCTGAATATTACACTTGCAAGAGTCCTGATATTCGCAGGCACAAGTATTCTTGCGGGAAGTGTGACCGCATTCTGTGGTCCGATTGGATTTATAGGAATTGCTGTCCCTCACATCGCGAGGATTATATTTAAAACATCCGACCACAGGATACTTGTTCCATCAACAATTCTGTCAGGCTGTCTGATAATGCTTGCAAGCGATATAATTTCGCAGATGCCGGGATCTGAACGTGTGCTGCCTGTAAATTCTGTTACATCACTGGTCGGTATACCCATAGTTATTTGGGTAATTCTGAGAAACCGTAAATATTCCGGATCGTTCTGATTATGACATCAGGAGGGAAAATATTATCACTTGACGCGCTCATGATCGGTTACCGGTCGGGGAGGGAGACAATGTCGCTTTTGCCGCCCCTGACAGCAGCTGTGATGAAAGGGGAGCTAATCGCCCTTCTGGGTCAGAACGGGATAGGCAAGAGCACTCTCCTGAGAACAATCACAGCTCTCCAGGCGCCACTTGGAGGTTCGGTTACCATAAAAGACAAAAAAATTGAAGATTATCAGAGGTTTGAGCTTGCGAAAACTATCGGTTATATTTCAACGGAACAGGTCAGGGCTGCAGGCATGAAGGTGATCGACCTTGTCAGCCTTGGGCGATATCCGCATACGAACTGGACCGGAAGATTTGAAGATGCAGATCATTTAGTTGTTGCTGAAGCTATTGAAAAAACAGGGCTTGAGAGGCTGAAGGAAAGATATATCAACGAACTGTCGGATGGAGAAAGGCAGAGAGCGATGATAGCAAGAGTACTGGCGCAGGATGCTGAGATACTTGTGATGGATGAGCCGACAGCCTTTCTGGATATCAGAAGCAGGTATGAGATAGTTCATCTTCTGCACGATCTCACCGTCAACAGGGGGAAGACCATTATATTTTCCACTCACGACATGCTTACCGCCATAAATGAGTCAGATCGTATCTGGCTTACATTCAGGGATTCTTTCAATGAAGGAGCTCCGGAAGATCTTATATTAAACGGTTCATTTGACAGGCTCTTCGACAGCTCTGTGGTAAAATTCAATATTGCCGATGCCACATTTGTTTATCAGAAGGAACTGAAAGGGAAAGTGAAAATTGAGGCAAGCGGAATCTCCCGATACTGGACAGAAAAAGCTGTAAACCGTGCAGGGTTCAGTGTCACCGATAAGGCCCCCGGAATAGTGATCAGAGTAACGGAAGAAGGTATTATGAAATGGACAGTTGAAGGGCCATACGGATCAACAGGATTCTCATCGGTTTATGAACTTGTAAACTGGCTATGCAGGAGTGCAGATAAGAGCTGAATGCAATTTCCCCGTTACCTTATACCGGTATCAATACTGATATCAAGTACTGTGTCTGAACCATCATTAATTTTTATGCTGACAGGGAGATTGCTTCCCCCGAAACCAACAGCTTGCTTTTCAAGGACAACCAGCCAGTTACCAGATGGTAAAATGGCATGATAGCTGCCATCAAGTGCCGGTGCAAGAACAGCGATCTTAGTTTTCATATCCATACTCCATACGGAAACAGGATAGGATTTATATGTCCCGGCGGTTGGCTGGCAGGCTGGGTCTGGAGGGTTTGATTCAACAGGACATAACGGACCAATGGATATGGTACCCATTAGCGTACCTGTTCCTCCAAAATCAAGACCAGACTTTTCGCATGATGAAACTAAAAGCAGCAGTAAGATTAAAAACAGCCCTGTATATTTTCGTCGATCTTTCATCATTTCAGTTCATGATTAAAAGAATATCACTCAAATTTTGTGCCAGAATCAGGAATTACTGTTTCTGATATTTTCTGTAGTTCTCTATGAATGGGCCGATATTTTCAACAGAAAGCTTTTTTGCAATTATCTTCTTGTTTTTATCCAGTATATAAATGCCTGGGGTTGATGTGACATTATAGTAATAATCATAATTTGTTGTTCTTTGGGGATCCCAGCCATTTATCCAGTCAAGCTTATTATCCTGTATGTACTTTTCCCATTTAGCCCTGTCGTTCTGGGTGCATATTGCAAAGACCTCAACACTCTCATTCCTTGCTTTATCGTACCATGCCTTCAGCTTTGGTGTTGCCTCCTGACAATGACCGCAATTAGGCTCCCAGAAATAGAGAACAACAAAATCCTTTTTGATATCATATAGCGATACCATTACATTATTGAAAGTATTCATAACGAGGTCGTGACCCTTTACACCTATAAGGTTGGGTCTTACCCTGTCGACCTCTGTTCTCAGGTTGTCGCGCCACTCCTTTGTTGTCCAGTCGGCTTTGCCGGAGAGGTAAATATCATCAGCGAGCTTAACAACCACTGCATCGTGTCCCATGATCTCGCTTTCGCGAAAGTGGTTGAAAAGAAATACTGCAACAAACTGAAACACTTTTTTGTTTCCCGAGCATTTTTCAACGATCCTGTCTATTTCCCTGTTTATAGTATCAGGATGCTGTATCAGCACGTCAGAAAAGTAAACATTGAGCTTATTATAAAGTATGGGTGTTCTCAGTATCCTCTCATCGTTAAAGTCAATATTATCGAAGAAGTGGTCCTTGTTGTAAGTATATGCACTTACCCATCGCACAGAGTCGGGGTTCAATACTGTGGATGGAATATTGAATTCCGGGACATCGACCGGTATCATGGCCTTTACAACCATTCCAAGAAGGGATCCCTTGTTTGCCTGGGCCACATCATTGAGATAGTTTTTCATGCTCGCGTCATTTGCCCTGCTCAGGGGTGTAAGGACCTTCATTGAGTCTGCATTCTGTTTATTGCTTCTGAGCCTTGCAGCCAGTTTTGCTGCGTATTCCTGCATCCCCATCCATTTCCTCTGGTATTCAATAAAGGCGCTGTTCTCGGGAGAGCTTTTGAAGGTGATGGCTTTGAAATAGTCGGGATAGGAACAGGAGATTGAAAAATACTGATGTTCGGGCATCAGGATCTCAAAATATTTTCTTCCGGGAAGAACTATCATATATATTCCCTGCGGAAGAGTCTCCTTTCCGGCAAATACTCCACGCCCGTTGTGATCAAGCTTTACTGTATCCTTCAGATATTGCTTTTCACCGAAATGATAGGCAAGATAGACAGACGAATCACGAAGGCCGCTGATAGAAAGAGTTAATTCATATCCCGGATTTTGCTGCGACTTCAGCGGCAGCGTCAGAACAATGAAAATAAAAGGTAATATAGATTTATTCATCCTGTGGACAGCGTTACATTAATGAGACACAAAAATAGTCAATGCAATTTCTTTGCCAAAGATTCCCGGATTGATAATTAAGAAATATGTTGTACTTTTGATTCAAACTATTGGACAGTAGCCGGTATAATGATATCAATCCTGATTCCCGTAAACGATTACGACATTGTCGCATTGGTCCACAGCATGAAGGATGGGCTGAGCAAAGTTCCCGAATATTGTGAGATAATTATCGGAGATGACGGCTCCACTCCTGAATACAGAAGCAAATATCAGTCGCTTGAAGACGAAAATGTAAAGCTGATTGTCTCCGAAAAGAATATCGGCAGGGCTGCTATCAGGAACAGGCTTGCACTGGAAGCAAAGGGTGATCATATTCTTTTTATTGATGCCGATGCAATGATAAAGGGAACTGCAGAAGCATATCTTCTTAAATGGCTTCCTACTATAAACACCGCCAAGGTCGCCTGCGGCGGAGTTTTATATCCTGAAACACCCCCGGGAGACCCCGACAAAATACTCAGATGGAAATACGGGAGGAAGCGCGAACAGAAGAAAGCTTCCGAAAGAAACAAGCATCCTCATGCTTCATTCTCGACATTCAATGTGCTTATTGATAAGTCGGTATTCTCGAAGATAAGGTTCAATGAGGAGCTTAAGCAGTACGGGCATGAAGATACCCTTCTTGGTTACCAGCTTCGCAAAGCGGGTATAAACATCCTTCATATCGATAACGGCCTTGTTCATGAAGGGGTTGAAACGAACAGGGAGTATCTCAACAAAACCAGGCTGGGCATTGAGAACCTGAGCCAGCTTTTTGATAAAGTAACCGATAAAGGCACTTTTTCAGAAGCGGTGAGAATGCTTCAGATATATAATAAGCTTTCTGCTTTCAGGCTGACAAGGATACTCGCCGCTATTTTCATTAATAACAGGGAACGGATGGAGATAAGGCTTGATGCTTCTGATCCCTCCCTTTATCTCTTTAAATTCTACAAGGTCTCAATGTTCTGCACCTTCAGGGCTATCCATCAGCGCAGGCATATTCTGCCGATATTCTGATATTTGCCGGATTCATTACCCGGTCTCTCATTCTGAAATCTGTTGTTAAATTGTGTTATTAATTTGGATGATTAAATAATTTATCCGAAATTTAATATGTGAAAATGTAATGTCGAAGGGAGTTGGCTCCTGATTGAAATTTAACTAATGTGCGGGGGGTAGCGGAAATACTAATTATGTATATGTTTCATCAGGTAATGGAAAGGGACAAATACAAAGTATTACAACACCAAATAACACAGGCGTTAACTACTCTTTTGATGATTATGGGAGAGTATCACAGATCAATAATAATATTCAGGATTCTACCTTCATAACATCTTTTTCTTATGATACCTGGAATAACAAGACCTCCATAACGTATCCTTCAGGTATCTGTATAACTAATATCTTTACTAATGGATATTTAAATGAGATTAAAAATGGTACAACTTCAATCTGGAAACTTGATAGTATAAACGGATTGGGACAACCAACAAGGTTTACACTTGGCGGAAGTTCTGTACTCAGGCCTCACTTTAGTTACGATTATTGGGGTAATATGGTCGGTAAAAGTTATTTCCCGGGGAACAATCAAACATATAGTTATGATACAATTTCTGGTAGTATTCTATCCCGCGGCTATAAAACCAAAGGAATCAGTCAAAAAAATGAAATCTTTTCCTACGATTCAAGGTTTAGACTTACCAGTTCTCAGGTTGACGGCCAAGATCCTGTTTTAATTGGATATGATATCCACGGAAATATAACAACCAAGAGTCTGGTTGGTACATATAATTATAATACCACGAAGATTAACAGACTAGATAGTCTAAATATAATCTCAAGTGGGGTACCAGTCTTAGCGCAAAAACTAAGCTATACCGATGATAACCTAGTCTCAAGTATTTCACAACCAAAAGATGGTATACAAGGCAAGGA
>JBBIIS010000010.1:11386-21924 GCA_037446375.1 Bacteroidota bacterium
CAGCATAAATATCATATATGGACCAGATATTATGCGAGTTAAAACAGTTTTGTATGATAATGGAACTATATCAAAAATAAAATATTTCTTGCCGGGATACTTACATGCTTTCGTAATATACGGAGGTATTTGGATTCATCCTGATGGAAATGTGTTCGGTTCACAGGGTTGTATTGCATTACAAGAGGATGCTACGAGATTATGCCTTTTCTACTATATGACAAGCAATTACATGAGAAATCATGGTACAATTAACTTAAAAGTATCATATTAATATGAAACAAAAAATTGTTACTGCATTTGTTATAATGATTGGTTTTTGTACTTATGCTGATCCTCAAGAAAAGTGCCCTGACGATAAACAAATTATTATGAGTTTTTTGAAAACTGTTTCAGATCCTCATTACAAATCTACTTTGAGAGATTTTATAAACTTTTTTGATAGTAAAGCAAATGAGATTGAAGGAGGACTACGGCACGAGTATTTTATAAACAATCATGGAGCTGTACTATCATGGGATGACCCTAACAGCAGGAGTCTTGCTATTGATCAATTTCTGAATGATACTACAATAAAAAGGCTTCTTATTATCAAAAGGAAGAAGAATTTTAATTGGGCAATCCTTAGTTCATTCAAAGTTGGACTTACATCGATTATTTATATGGTAGGACTTGAACAAACTGCCGGTTCATTTCAAATTCAATTTGTAAAATGGCCTGAAAGTAGTCAGTACGGAATTCGTGAAATTCTTGATTCGACAGGTGAATCAATTTATTCATCAATATATTACAAAAAATAAAGACTCGATACCGGTCATACTGCTTGAAAGATACACCTACTGAACCATTTCAGTTGAAAAAAGAAAATATGTGCCTTTAAGGTAATAACGATTCCTGAAAAAATACCTTGACCTGGTCATTAAAAAGTCTGAGCTGGAGGGAGGAAAAGGGGTTTACAGGAATGTCGGCTTCCCTATAATTCGATCTAATCAGAATTGAAGTGGTATCCAAGCACTTTTAAAGGTAAAAATCTCATTCATTTGGTTGCAACTTTCAGCAGTCCGGGGAGCATAAAAAAGAGTGAGTGTGAGAGGAGTGTCTTAACCCCACAAATAACTGTACATAATTTGAAAAACAAATTAGGTCTGATTGTAGATATCCCTAAATCTTCTACAGATTAAAAGTTATCATTTCTTATTTTTATATTCTTAGTCAGAAGTGGAGCATTATTTCTCTATTTGGACGAGAAGTCAGCGATCACCTTTCCATTAAAAGTATGGTATTCTCGCAGAAGATCTGCCGTCATGCAGGAATGAACCGGTATTACACATATAAGATCACCCTGCCTTACAGAATCAAAGAATTTTCCCGGTGCAGAAATAATACCATGTTCCTGCGATATTGATCTTATATAAACATCCTCATCGGGGAATTGCCATCCCTTATCATCAGCTATCACAACCTGGCCGAAAACAATCCTTCCGTCGCGAAGCTTAAGCGAGTCTTTTGAAAGATGAACGCCCCCTCCATAAATTATTATCTCTCTTTTTTTCCTGTTCTTTTCCACCACAGGGCATGCAACAGCGACGGCTATCTGATCGCGGCCGCACGAAATGAGCTGAAGCTGCATAAGATCATAAAAGACAAAATTACCGGGACGGATCTCATCCAGCCCGTTGAAGCTTTCAACAACGCTGCAGGATGGTGTGTCGCCGGATGTCAGTATGCCTGATCCTCCCGGAAATACATTCCTTGCAGCCTGCAGCTTTCTTAATGTATCGTTGTAGACTTCAATGATCCCAGCTTTGGATGCCGACTTATATGCATGGCCTGCATGAGTAAGCAGACCCGCCATGCGAAGATGTTTGTCTTCTGAAAACGTCTTCGCTATTCGCACAAGCTCCTGTTCATCATCCCAGTCGGTGCCGCTTCTGTTATTGCCCGTGTTTATCTTCACAAAGCAGCTTGCCTCTTTTGAAATTATCTTTTGCAGCAGCTCAAGATGTTCAGAATTTGAAGCAAGTATATTGATCCTTATTTTACCTGAAAGTTCGTTCACATCATCAGCTTCCCTTGGGTTCAGGGGGAATGCAATTGTAATGTCATTCCAGCCATTTGAGGCGAAATGTTTTGCCATAATTATGGAGGATGTTGTTATTGAGCTAACCCCTTCCTCCCGGAACCATTCACCAATAGTCGCCGACTGGTGGGTTTTGAAATGGGGCCTGAAATTTACTTCTGATGCCCTGGCCTTTGATGCCATAAATTTAATATTCTTCCTGCACTTCACTTCATCGAGAAGGAGGGTGGGTCTTTTAATTTTATCAAGAATTGTCATACTTCTGTTTTCATCAGGTCAATATTACCGTCATATCTTTTTGTTGCCTTAAGAACGAAACCAAAGCGGTCGGACATTGTGCAGAGGAAGTAATCGGAGGGAGGTGAAAACTCAAGGTTCTCACTTTTAAAGAATCTTTTTCCTGATGTCTCCTGAAGTGAGGCAATTTCCCTGCTGAAATCAGTTTGTCCGCTTGACAGTCTGTCTGCAATGATCCTCGCGCAGAGAAGATCTTCTTCAGCCGATACCTCTCCTCTGTAGCCCATTGCCACCAGAGTTACCTCATTGGCATTGAGCGAACTTATGAACCTTGCTACTGCAGCAGCATTTACAAGACTCCCGGTAATTACAGGTGATGCTTCAGAGGCATTCAGAAGCCCTGCTGTACCGGCAGTTGTAGTATGGATAACGGTTACCCCATTCAGATCTGCCATCAGTATCTCGGTTGGACTGTTCCCGAAATCGAAACCTTCAATTTTCCTTTCATCCCTTTCGCCAACAAGCACTGAATTCCTGTATTTTGTTTTCAGTCTGAAGGCTTCCTCAATGCTGCCGGTCGCTATTATTGCAGCAGCTCCTGAATCAAAAGCATAGCATCCCACAGAGAAGGCCCTGAATACATCAATAACAGTCACTCCCCTTGCACTCCTTGCACCTTCGGCAAATTCAACTATGTTGATCTTCATGGATAGTTAAAAAATGACGGTGAAAGTTACAATATTTTTTATAACAGCTAATTTGTATATTTGAGTATTGGCAGGCCTGCACTCATTTGAGCGTTAGGTTGGACCCCCTTCCCTCCCGATAGCTATCGGGACCCCGAGGGGGGAAGGAGTAGAATGTGTAGCCTTTCTCCCCTGGGGGAAACGGGAAAGGGGGTTGTTAAGGGAAATTTGTTATTTAAGATTAGCGATAGTCATTTAAAGATCATATTATGATAAATCCGGTCTCGTGGCTTTTCAGAAAGATCAAAGAGGTAAACGATGCGATATGGCATACACCTCTCTCTGAGTTATCACGGAATAAATCGATCCTTTTCAGGCAGTTGCGGATAATTGTTCTTGCAGCCAGGGGATTCATAAAAGATAAAGTTCAGATAAGGGCCACAGCTCTTACTTTTTATTCTGTTCTTTCGATTGTCCCGCTTGCAGCAATAGCCTTTGCGATCTCAAAAGGATTCGGGCTTGAACAGAATCTTACCCAGTTGCTTACGAAGAGCCTCTCGTCGCAGCAGGAGGTGCTCAACTGGGTGTTGCCGATCGCGCAGAATGCACTGAAGGCGACAAACGGGGGATATATTGCAGGTGTGGGAGTACTAGTCCTTTTCTGGTCGGTAATGTCGTTACTGAGCCATATTGAGAACGCATTCAATCATATATGGCAGATCCGTGTTTCAAGGGCGTGGTACAGAAAATTCACCGACTATCTCACAATTATGCTTATTGCCCCTGTTCTGCTTATCCTTTCAAGCAGCGTTACTGTTTTCATAAATACCACATTCCACGATTATATGGCAAAGGCGGCGATACTTGATTTTTTCAAGCCGCTTATCTCGTTCCTTATCAAGGCATCCCCATACCTTATTGTCTGGCTGATGCTGACTCTTCTTTTCCTTGTGATGCCGAATACAAGGGTAAAGTTCAAATCGGCCATTATTGCAGGCGTTGTCGCGGGAACAATTCTTCAGCTGCTACAGTGGTTTTACATCGATCTGCAGTTCGGGATCTCGAAGCTTAGCATGCTCTATGGAAGCTTTGCAGCAATTCCCCTTTTTGTACTATGGCTTCAGTCGAGCTGGATCGTGGTTCTTCTTGGAGCTGAACTTGCATTCGCCAATCAGAATGTTATGAGGTATGAGTTTGAATCGGAAGCTCTTAATATAAGTCAATATCAGAAGCGTGCAATAACACTGATGATCATGCACAGGATCGTTGGTAATTTTATCAATGGGGAGCCACCAGTGACATCGGAGACGCTATCTATAAGCCTGAAGATCCCCGTACGGCTTGTCAGGGATATTGTTCAGGACCTGAACAGCGCGGGTCTTGTATCATTTGTAATTACCGATTACAGCAAGGAGAGGCACTTTCAGCCCGGGATGGATGTGAATGTTCTTACGGTGAGCTATGTTTTATCGAAACTGGACCGGGTTGGGATCGAACAGAAAAGCGTGCTCAGGAGCAGGGAGATGGAGCGGATGAATGAGATACTGGTAAAGTTCGAGAAGTGCATGGCCAAATCAGATCATAATCTTCTGATCAGAGATATCTGATCAGGTCAGCTCTTTTTTCTTCTTCTTTTTCTACGGACAGGACAGTTTTTTACAAAGCTGATGAATTCGGTATAGGTTGCCCAGTTATGAAAGAAATAATGGTTAAGGGGAAGTACTATATGCTTTGTCGCTTCAATATTCTCCCAGTATGATTTCTGATTTCTTGCCGGGAAGACCCTGTCGTATTCGCTTGTGACAGCATAATCCCACCTGAAGCCCGGTTCTTTTTGCTCCATAATCCGGTTATATAGCCATCTTAGCTCATCATGGAGTGATTTGATGCTCCTGTGGGGGATCCTGTCGCTGTTAAGCCTGTAGGTTTTCTTATCGCCAAACATGCGGAGATAAAATTTCATCATATTCCGCTCGGATATATTATTGAGGGTCCCCTCGAAGATGTTAAGCGGAATGCCGTAATTGTCATCAGCCGGGACTGGTGTTCCGTTGATTGCAATGGTCAGATCAGGCTTTATTCCAGTCTTTGGCGCCAGGTATTCTGCAGCCCAGACACCCAGAGACCAACCAATTAAAGTTATCCTGGAATAGGTTTTCATTTCAGGAAGGACAAGCGCCTCATCGGCTGAATAGTCATAAAAGAGAATGAAATCGAATTCATCGTTGCACAGTGGTGCGAATACGTTCTCATCAGTTCCCCAGCCACCATACACCACTATCAGCTGTTCATTCTTTTCCCTTCTCCTGATATAGGTTTTCATCCGGTAAGATCAGTTTGTGGAAATAATCTGAAAGTTCCCCTCAACAAGGGGTCAAAGATAAACTATTTTTTAAAAATCAATCGGAGACAGGAATATGGAGAGGACAGATATGGGATAAAAAAAATAAGAGGAGAGAGGGTCGGGAGTGATATCAGGGAGCGGGCTTTTTGATTTCCCGTGTCTACTGTCTGATAAAAGGAAGGAACCCTGGTAAGCTGGCGCGTTACCTGTGGGCCCAAAATGTGAAAGTCAATGTCTGCAATACAATCCTGTTGATATTCACTTCCCGGCCTTGCTCATCTCCTCCTAATTTCTTAGCATGAGCCTGGATCAAATTTACACAATAAATGGATACGCTCCAAACTATTTTTCTACAAATTTCCTTATATATGACAATCATCAGTGAAGAGTCTGCAGGTCATTGATCGTGAAAATGTTTATAGTCCTGCATGTCAGTTATTTCCTGCGGACTATATTATATATGATAACTTTCTTTTCAAGGTATTGGGAAGGAGCAGGGATTGAATGTATTTTCCTTACAATATCCATTCCCGAAATTACCCTGCCGAAGGCTGCAAATCCCTGACCATCAGGATTTCTTTTACCTCCGAAATCGAGAGATGGCTGATCGCCGACACAGATAAAAAATTCTGAGGTTGCGCTTCCCGGTTCTGACCTTGCCATCGATATTACGCCATCCTTGTGAAGGATCCCGGTTTTGCCGGTGGTTTCATGTATAATAGGTGGAAAGCCACCCTTCTCATCAAGCCTACCACCCTGGATAACCTCGATCCTGACCGCGTTATCTGGCTGATTATCCATTCTTACAACCCTGTAGAAACATCCGGTTGTGAAAAGGGATGAATCAACATACCTTAGAAAATTGGCAGTTGTTACAGGCGCCTTGTCCTGGAAAAGCTCAATTTCTATATTCCCAAGGTCGGTTTTAATTATTATCTCCGGATCCTTTGGGGTGCATCCCTGGATAATTGATAGTATAACAGTAAGAAATATTGAGAATATTAATTTGCTGATCATCTTTTTCAGGGATGAAAAATTATATATTTAGAGTTGCTTTATCCTTTAAGTCAAAATTAATTGATTGGGATTAAAAGAAGATTGGTTGATACAAAAAGATTATGAGTGCTTATTAACAATCCAGAATAATTATTGCTTAAATTTGGTAGGTATCTCCTTAAAATAAAAGCATATGGTCGCAGAACTTGAGAAAATCCCTTTTGATGATGGCGGAGGCTTCAGAGCTTCTTACCTGAATGAAAAAGGCGGATTCTGGCATTTCCATCCCGAATATGAGCTTGTGCTTAATACAAAGAGCTATGGAACGAGGATCATAGGCGATAATGTGGAGCTTTTCGATCAGTATGATCTGACTTTTATAGCCGGTAATATACCTCATTGCTGGAATCATTATAAATCGGCAGGCAAAGTTCCTGAGGATCACGGGATCTCGGTACATTTCTCTGCTTCTTCACTGGGAGATAGTTTGCTGATCCAGCATGAGTTTCAAAAGGTAAGAGAGCTTTTTGCTGAGGCTGAGAGAGGTGTAGCCTTTTCAGTCGAAGACGCGAAAAAAGCTGAGAAGCATCTTGTTGATATGGTTAACCATACAGGCATAGACAAGATGATCGACTTCTTTTCGATTCTTAAGATTCTGAGCAACGCTTCAAAACGCCGGCAGCTATGTTCTGAGAATTATAAACTCTCCTTTGATGAACGGGGAAACAAGCGGATGACTGACGTTTATACTTTTATTAGAGAAAACTTCAATAAGCCTGTTTCTCTCAAGGAGATCAGCAAGGTGGCCAAAATGAGCCCTTTTGCATTCAGCCGGTATTTCAAGAAAAACTGCGGCTCAGGATTTGTTGAATACCTCAACCAGGTAAGAACTAATAAGGCCTGCTACCTCCTGAGGGAAACCGGGTATCAGGTCCAGGATATCGCAGTTGACTGCGGGTTCATGAGCATTTCAAATTTCAATAAGCAATTCAGAAAGACGGTTGGGATCTCGCCGAGAGATTACCGTGCACAATACTTTCAGGAATAGTGTAACCTTGAATTCATAAAATTTATTTAATAAAAACCGGGACAATGAAGAGAATCTGCCTGTTAATGATCGCTGTTGCACTATCCGGGCATCTAAGGGGTCAGGCTACAATAAACGATCTTAACTGCTCCACTTTAGTAATAGGTAAGGATGCAAGTGCGACCGGCTTTGTTATGGTAGCACATAATGAAGATGACGGTGGAAATCAGATTGTTAATTTTTATAAGTTTCCCGGACGCGATACTAAAAAAGGAGAAACCATACGATTCAGGGAGGGTGCTACAGATGCCCAGGGACCTCATATCTATTCTTATCTCTGGCTGGAAATGCCCGGGATGGACTTTTCAGACAGCTATCTGAACGAGAACGGCGTGCTTGTAACTTCAAACTCATGCCCCTCAAGAGAGCAGTATGGAGAGATAACTGACGGAGGTATCGGCTATGAGCTGAGAAGAATTATAGCTGAACGTTCATTGTCGGCGAGGGTCGCAGTCGAAATGGCAGGACAGCTTGTTGAGAAATGGGGCTACTGCGGCTCCGGAAGGACTTATACGATTGCCGACAAGAACGAAGCATGGCTTTTTTCAGTTGTCAGGGGAAAACAATGGGTTGCCCGCAGAGTTCCTGATGACCAGGTGGCATTTCTTCCGAACTATTATACAATCAGGGAGATAAATCTGGCTGATAATGAGAACTTCCTTGCATCCAGGGACCTTATATCTTATGCCCGGAGAAGAGGATGGTACGATCCGTCCAGTGACAGTGTATTTGACTTTTCAAAGGTTTACTCATCTCCCGAGAATTTCACGGCTATGGGAAATATTGGAAGAATGTGGATTGGAGTTTGCAAACTATCAGGCAGGGAATACAAAATGGAGGATAAATTTCCGACATGCTTTGTTCCCCAGCATAAGTTAAGTGTGAAAGATATAGAGACTGTTCTTGAGAACCATTTTGAAGGTACTCCCCTTGATGATTCCCAGGATTACAAAAAAGGGTCACCTCATTCAAATAAAACACATTGCATCTGCTCATCTTCCCAGCAGTTTTCGTTTGTTGCCGAATTGCGTTCGGGCCTGCCCTGGGCAATTGGCGGCCGGATATGGATAGCTCCAAGCCGGGGTTGCATAAATCCTTATATACCTTTCTATTTTGGTATGACAGAAATACCTTCCTCCCTTACAATGGATACACCCGAACAGGCATATGAACAGCATTTCAAGAGGCCAAAATCGATTTATGAGAGGACCCCTGCCCAGGCATGGTGGACTTTTGTTTCATTAACAGAATGGGCCGATAAGGATTATGGCAAGAGAATATCATCCTTAAAAAAGAATAAGGAGGAGCTTGACAAGGCATTCAATAAGCTTGCAAACCAGCTTGAAAAGGACTATCTCCCTATTTACAAGAAGCAGCCTGCAAAAGTAACAGAGATGATAAATACTTTTGAAAAGGATGTTCTTTCAAAATCACTTTCTGAATCTAACAGACTATTAGGGAAATAGAGACTGGTTCAAGAATAATTCTTTAAGCACTAAGTTCATTTATCAGCTCATGTCGGAATTTTGTGTCTAAGTGGCTTTCTCTCTTTGTGGCAAAAGGAATAGATCAGAACCGAATTTCTTCAGTACTGACATACATCATTCATCATTAATTTGAGGTTGATATCTTTGTATTTATATAATAAACTGAATTATGGGAATGACACTTCTGGAAAAGATACTTGCATCTCATTCTAAATATGATGAGGTCAAACCTGGTCAGATCGTTGATATTGAGATCGACTCGAGGGTGGCGCGCGACTTCGGAGGTGCAAATGTTGTAAAAAACATCAGGGATTTTGGTCTCGGGATCAACGACCCGGAAAAGACATTTTTTACATTTGACTGCAATCCGACTGGTTCGGATCAGAAATATGCAGTTAACCAGCAGATATGCAGAGTCTTTGCGAGGGAGAATGGCATAAAGGTCTTTGATATAAACGCAGGAATAGGAACACATATCCTTCTCGAAGAGGGCTTTGTCTATCCGGGCTCCACTGCAGTGTCGACCGATTCCCATGCAAACATTCTGGGCGCCGTTGGGGCATTTGGACAGGGGATGGGTGATCAGGATATAGCTGCAGCATGGCATAACGGACGAGTATGGTTCAAAGTTCCACAGTCTGTGAAGATTAATCTGAACGGTAAACTGCCGGCCGACGTAAGCGCGAAAGATTTTGTTTTGAACCTTCTGGGGATTTATGGCGCCAACTCGCTTCTTGGTTATTCAATCGAATTGAACGGGGATTGCGCAGAACAAATGACACTTGACGAAAGGATCACTATCTCATCAATGGCAACTGAGATGGGAGCCATTATCATCCTTTTCCCACCCTCTGAAGAGATAATTGAATATTGCAGGAACAGAACATCTGTGCTTTTTAATGCAATCTATGCAGATAATGATGCTTCATATTCCATGACACACGATATTGATGTTTCCGGATTCAGGCCAATGGTATCACGTCCGGGTGAACCGCATGATACGGTAACCGCCGTGAGTGAATACGGAAAGAAGATCGATTCTGCATTTATCGGCAGCTGCACAAACGGCAGGATGAGCGATATGAGAAAAACCGCTGCAATACTGAAAGGGAAAAAAGTGGCACCCGGAGTTGTTCTTAAAATAGTACCTGCAACAGATGAGATCTGGAACGAGTGCCTCAATGAAGGACTAATTGAAATATTTAAGATGGCGGGGGCACTCGTTTCCAACGCCGGTTGTGCCGGTTGTGCAGCAGGACAGGTAGGCCAGAATGGACTGGGAGAAGTCACCATAAGCACAGGGAACAGGAATTTCCCGGGTAAACAGGGAAAGGGAAGCGTATACCTTGCATCGCCTGAGATAGTTGCTGCTTCGTCGCTGGCTGGGTTCATTACATCACCTGAGAGGATACCTGAAAAACCCGCTGAATTCAGGAAGACAGATAAAGGAGAAGGGGATATTCCCAGACCTTCAGGGGAAAAGAAACAGGTTTCCGCTCCAGTTTTGGCCGAAGGAAGGGTCTGGATAGTAGAAAAGGATAATATTGATACCGATATGATCTTCCATAACCGCTATCTCGCAATAACAGAGATAAAGGATATGGGTCAGTATACATTCGAT
>JBBIIS010000010.1:21954-23166 GCA_037446375.1 Bacteroidota bacterium
GGTGATATAGTGATCGCAGGAAAGAACTTCGGAAGCGGCAGCTCACGCCAACAGGCCGTTGACTGCTTTGTTTCACTCGGGATTACAGCCATTTTAGCGGAATCATTCGGAGTAATTTATGAGAGAAACGCTATAAATGCTGCTTTCCCCATTCTGACTTATAAATCGCTTTCAGAGGGAGATATAAGGAATGGCGATACAATAAGAGTCGAATTTACTGATGGTAATATAACCAACCTCAGGAATGGTAAATCAGTAAAAGCAGATCCTTTCAATGATGTACAGATGGATATATATAAAAAGGGAGGACTTCTTGGAAAATAAGCTCTTATAACATTTGAACCTGAAAAAGATGAAACCAATAACATTTGCTGAAAAAATATTCAAGGCTCCTGCAGGGGCAATCGTTTTTGCCCGCCCCGATCTGATACTGACACATGATAACACATCAAGCATCTTTAAGACATTCCAGAAGATGGGAGGAGAGAGTGTAGCCGATCCGGACCAGCTGCTTATTGTCCTCGACCATAATGCGCCACCGCCTGATGCAAAAATGGCGAACCAGTACCAGGAGATAAGGGATATTGCTGAGAAGCAGGGCGTTTCTAAGTTCTACGATGTCGGCAAGGGGATATGCCACCAGCTGATGTCAAACCATGCACGTCCCGGTATGCTCATAGTTGGAAGTGACAGCCATACTTCAACTGCAGGAGCATTCAACGCAATGGCAGCAGGCATCGACAGAACCGAATCTGCGGGGATATGGAAGAGAGGTGAGACATGGTTCAGGGTTCCGGAGTCCATAAAAATAACACTCACAGGCAAGTTGAATGAACATGTTTCTGCAAAGGATCTTTCATTATGGATAATCGGGATGATAGGCTCTGACGGAGCAAATTATATGTCGATAGAGTACCATGGAGCAGGAGTAGGAACTCTGAATATCTCCGACAGGATGACAATAGCAAACCTGGCATCGGAGATGGGAGCGAAGAATGCAGTTTTTCCCCCGGATGAAATACTTCAGGAGTTTCTGGGTGAGAAGTCTGAAGGGATATGGGCCGATAAGGGTGCAAAATATTTCAGGGAGATCGAAATTGATCTTGGTACCATATTCCCGGTTGTTGCAGCACCCCATAATGTTGACAATATAAAATCGCTGGCTGATGTAGCCGGTACTCCCGTTCAGGAAGGTGTAATAGGCACCTGTAC
>JBBIIS010000010.1:23193-38675 GCA_037446375.1 Bacteroidota bacterium
AGCTGCGAAGGCCCTTAAAGGTAATGAGCTCGTTAAAGGATTTCAGCTGCACATTATTCCGGCATCAAGGAAAATACTCAAGCAGGCAGTTGATGAAGGCCTCTTCAGGATATTTGTTGAATCGGGTGCAAATATACTTACCCCGTCGTGCGGTCCATGCCTCGGTACAGGATTAGGTATACCTTCAAGCGGGCATACGGTAATATCGACAGCAAACCGAAATTTCCTGGGCCGGATGGGAAACAAGGATGCCGGAATTTACCTCGCCTCGCCTGAGGTTGTTGCCCATTCAGCTTTAACGGGGGTGATTACAGATCCGAGGAAAAAGCCGGGTAAAGAAAAGTTTCCTTATACATCTCCGCAAAGCCTGACTTTAGTTATAGAAAAGGGAGACAAAAGGCGCATCGGAAATATTTGGAATTATGCCGATGCTGACAATCTGAATACCGACCAGATGTTTGCCGGTAAGCATACGTACAATATTCTTAGTACGGATCCTGCTGCAATCATACCTTTGCTCTTTGCCGATTTTGACCCAGATTTCAGTGCAGGGGTAAAAGAAGGTGATATTATAATTGCAGGGGATAATTTCGGCTGTGGCAGCTCTCGGGAGCATCCGTCGGTAGGACTGTCAGCAGTGGGAATAAAAGCAATTTTAGTGAAATCTGTAAACAGGATTTTCTACAGGTCATCGATAAACCAGGGTCTGGCCCTTGTGGTACACAAGGAGGCTGTGGGGGCTTATAAACCGGGGGATAGTGTTGATATAAGCTTCGACAAAGGGGAGATCGTTGTCGGGAGAAAAGTGTTCAGATTTGAGCCATTGCCTGATAAGCTGAAGCAGATAATAGAGAAGAAAGGGCTTGTGAATTTCATGAAGACAGCATGAGCGGTTGGTAAAATTGAAAAAAAATGTATTTTTGCAGCCGGAACAGGGTTCCGTAGCTCAGTTGGATAGAGCAACAGCCTTCTAAGCTGTGGGTCGAGCGTTCGAGTCGCTCCGGAATCACTGCAAGGGGTTACTTAACAGTAACCCTTTTACTTTTTAATCAAAGTACCGTTTACTTTGCAAAAGCAGGAGCGACGAGAACGCGAAGGGAGGAGGTAGCGAATAGTCGCTCCGGAATCACTGCAAGGAGGGTTTCTCAAAAGGGCACCCTTCATTTTTTTGATTAATATTCGTTTGGCTTCTCCTAAATCACAGCGTTCGGTTCTTTTGCTCCTCCAAAAGAAACGAACCAAAGAAAAGGAGTCCGGAAAAGACAACCTCAGTCTGTTTGTCCGCGCGCTACACGAGGCCATGTTGGCGCCACCAAACAGGCTGAGGTTCGCACCTTTTCCGGTTAGCCCACGCGCATATTAAAGATTTGATCTGTTTATAACCAGTGAAAAGAAGAGGCAAGCTCAAAATAAAATGAGACGGCTTCATTCACTTTTTAACAAAGTACGGTTTACTTTACAAAAGCAGTAGCGACGAGAACGCGAAGGGAGGAGGTAGCGAACAGTCGCTCCGGAATCACCAAAAAGGCCCTTATGGCGCCTTTTTAGGTATAATAACAAAAGCAGGCAGAATCCAGTAGCGCCTGGAAAAGCCATGCAAGGCGCTTCTGGTGAGTTTCAGTTAAAATTCATTTAAAATAGTTGAGACTGATCCGATTAATAGGCCTAAATTAGATTGAAATTATTAAGATTTCTCTGATTATGGCTAACCTGGTCAGGATATTGAAAGTGATTATTCCCCTTATTTTTATTTTAGCCTGCACATGCTGCGCCTCCGCAAATAAAGATTTTATCAGTCGTAAAAAGGCTGAATCGACTTGCGACCTTACACGCCTTGGCGAAAACAAATATTTCTATTCCGGCCATTATCAGAAGAAACTGGCAAGGAGCAAAAGAGATATAAAACAACATTAGATTTTGCGAAGCCTTCAGTCTCCAGGATTATTGATCTGATGAACCCAATTCACAATTAATTTTCTTTTTATCAGCTACTTGTTACTTATCCCTGACTGATTTGCCACAAGGGAGTTGACGAGGGCTTTAAGTTCATCAAGTTCTGTCCTGAGTTGCTGATTCTCCTGTCTGTTAGATTCAATCTGCTGCTGCTGACTTGCAATCTGTTTCTGTTGCTCTTTAATGCCTTCAACTAAAACTACTGAAAGCTTTTCGTATGATACAGCTTTGTAACCATTGTTATCTGTCATGACCAGGTTTGGAAATACTTTTTCAACATCCTGTGCAATCAGGCCAATCTGAACCTCATTTGTGAAATTCATTTCAGGAAAGTCATCGCTCCTCAATTGGTATTTTACAGGCCTTAATGTCAGAACATTTTTGAGCACATCATTGATCTCAACTATGTTTTTCTTCCACCTTATGTCAGAACCTGTCCAGGCGCCGGAAGAGCACCATGCGGTACCGTTTACCGTCAACCTATATCCGGGAGTTGATGTACCCAGTCCGAAATTTCCATTTTTAAGAACTGTAACTGCATTTGAAGGTGCGGAATATCCATTTCCAATAACAAACAACCTGTCGGAAGGATCCCAACCAGTTTTAGATATAGGAGTGTAACCTGTATTATAAGATCCAAGTGATGTTTCAAATCCTGATAATGCGGTTGTTGCGTAACCGTATGAAGTTGAGTAGTCGCCACTTGCAACTGAGCCATATCCTATTGAAATTGAATTCTGTCCGCTTGCTATGGATCCCTGGCCCATTGTTGTTGAGTAACTTCCGGTAGCTTGGGAGCTGTTTCCGATTGAGGTTGATCCCTGTCCCTGAGCAGTGGTTGGTCCTATTGCAGTTGAAAAGTTTCCAATAGCTCTGCCCTGTCCTAGCGCGGTAGAGAAGTCTCCGCTTGCATAAGACAAATTCCCTAGTGACATTGATGAATTTCCTGTTGCAATTGATTTGTACCCCAGCGCGGCAGAATTAGCTCCGCTTGCTGTATCCTGTCGTCCCATTGCAATTGAGACAGATCCGCTTGCCATCGACCACATTCCCATTGCAGTTGACCCATAACCATTTGCTGTTGAATAATATCCCATTGCGGTAGAATTGATTCCCGTCGCTATTGTCAATTGTCCCATTGCTGTGGATGCATTTAGGCTGACAGTATATATGCCCATGGCGGTGGAAACATTATCGGCTTTTGTCTGATATCCTAAAGATGAAGATCCGTATCCGGCGCTGGTTTTGTATCCCAATGCCACAGAATAGTCTCCCTTGGCTGTATCGGCAAGACCGATAGCAAAAGCGCCCTTCCCAAATGACTGAGAGCCCTGACCTACAACGAATGAATAATCTCCTTTTGACCTTGAAACATCCGTTACGTTACCAGCTGAGTCAACCCCCGCACTGCCGAATGCGAAGCTTCTGTACCCTGTTGCCATGGCTCCTCTTCCAAATGCATAACTTTCCGAATTGACGGCTCTCGAAGAATCTCCAAATGCGAACGAATTTATTTTATTTGCCAGGGCATTCTTCCCGATCGCTGTTGAGTAATCACCTCTTGCGATTGCCTTATAACCCAGCGCCTGTGAGTATTGACCCTTTGATTTAGATTGGTATCCTGAAGCAAATGAGTTCACTCCAACACTGTCTTTACTCTCAATCAGAACCTTCCCGGTCAGGAATGCATCTTTTAAAGGATACCAAAGGATCCTGTTCTCAGCTGGATCAATTATTCCGGTAGAATCAGTAGAAACATTAAGATAGTTTATATTCCCTCCTTTTGTTTTGTCAAAACTGCCAATAGCAAATCCTCCTTTTTTCGAAGATTTTGAAGTCAGGTTATCGTCTATGTATATCCTTATACTATCCTTACTAACAGACAGGAAATTCTGGTTTGCACTCTTACTCCTGTCAAATCCTCCTATAGCAAAACCTCCCTTAACTGCCTTCACAGGATTATTATCGAGGTAAGCCCTGATACTGTCAGGGTCCACAACAAATAGCGGCTGTGATGTCCCTTTTGACCCGTCAAAGCTTCCTATTGCGAATCCACCCTTTGTTGCACCTTTAACTACTCCATTATCTACATAGATCCGAACACCTTCATTATAGACCGCAAAAACGATCTGCCCTGTATTGTTCCTGACAACAAATAAAGCGGAATCCATTGTTGAAGTACTTCCCCTGACACTCAGGAGCGGAACTGCACCCTGCAGATTGGCTGCAATCATTGAATATGGCACAGATTGCAGTTTTGACGTCCCCATTATTTTCCAGCTGTTTGGATAATAGACAGATGTCCTCAGGAACAGGGGTGTCTTTGTCCAGTCTACCTCGCTAAATGAACCCGCAGAGCCCGACTGCCTGAATCCTGTCCCTACAACGATAGAGAACATGCCAAAAGCATTTGTAGTGACTGGATTAAAAAGCTCTTCCCAGATCATGGTATTTGCGATTGTGTCTGACAGGATACCGATCCTGACCTGCATTATTGCGCTGGGTATCGGGTTTCCCTTGTTATCCCTGGCGATAGCCTGGTAGTTGAAGCCCTGAGGAACCTGGGAGGATAAAAGATAAAAGGAAAAAGATAAAAGTGAGGAAAGGAGAAGTTTAGTTTTCATAGCAATATTTATTAGAACTTTGAAAACGAGAAGATCAGAGGCAAGTTATAATAAATACCGCCAGATTAGAACCGGACTTATCTTAAATCTATCAGATTATTTTGCTTTATTCTGAATTGCAGCAGCTTTCCTTTCGATATCAAGTTCAAGCTTTTCGGCTATGGTGTACTCCCTGCCACACTGCTTACAGACATATACAGTAAGAAAGGCCCCTGTATAATAGAGTTTCTCGATGTGAGCATGATCACATGGCTTGTCGCCCCAGTTCTCCCTGATCTTAAGAACATCGTAATATTCCATATCCTTCCGGTATTTATATGTTTAATTGCTTCTTAGCAGCGGTACAAACCTTACCATGGCCAGCTTACTTCTCTGAATCCTGCCGTCTTTCTTTACAGCCAGGACAATCTGCTGGGCGGAAGACGGTGATCCGACAGGCATTATCAGCCTCCCTTTCTCGGCAAGCTGGTCGAGAAGAGGCTGAGGGATATGATCATCGGCTGCAGTCACTATTATTACATCAAAGGGGGCATGCTCCTTCCAGCCCAGATAACCATCACCTGTTTTAGTAACTATATTTTTATACCCGAGTTTTGAAAGCCTTGTAGCTGCATCCCTTGCCAGCTCGGGAATTATTTCAATAGTATAAACAGTATCAACAAGCTCCGCAAGAACGGCGGCCTGGTATCCCGACCCCGTACCGATCTCAAGTACCTTTTTCCAGCTTGCCGGCTGAGCCAGTTCGGTCATGTATGCAACAATGAAAGGCTGGGAGATAGTCTGATCATGACCAATAGGCAGCGGATTATCCTCATAGGCATGTGAAGCATACTGTTGCGGAACAAAGAGGTGCCTGGGGACCTTCAGCATTGCCTTTATAGTAGACTGGTTCCTGATGCCACGGCTTACTATCTGATCGTTGACCATTTCTTTTCTGGAAGCAGCATACTGGTCCTCCTGCTGGGCAAAGGCAACTGAAGTAAGCGCCAGGAAAAATATTAAGACCTTAATTCTCATAACTTCTACGAAAGCTCAATTTACAAAATTCTATTCAATTTTCATCAACCATACCAGTATTACTTCCGTGTTTGTCTATCTTAATCCAAGTATTCCGAGAAATCCCTGTGTGAGATACTGAATGACAGGACCAATTGGCAAAAGGTTCTTCCCAGTGACAAATCCTGCGATGATTATCACAAACAATGCAATTGATCCATATCTGTAGAGCCAGGCATAGACTTCAGGATATTTCCGGAAGGGATGGAAAAGAATATGTGACCCATCGAGCGGAGGAAGAGGTATAAGATTAAAGACAAAAAGTACCCAGTTAATCGATATGGCGTAATATAGTATCTCAAAAGTGGTATTGACTGCGTCTGACGGCAAAGCAGGTAACATCTTTGTGCACAATACGAACACAACCGACAGGATCATTGCAAGGATGGCATTTGACAACGGTCCTGCAACAGCTATCTTGAGTACATCAGTCTTTGGATTCCTGAGATTCTGTTCATTGAACTGAACCGGCCTGGCCCATCCGAAGCCGGCAACCAGGAGAAGGATAAATCCATACGGATCAATGTGCTTCAGCGGGTTGAGGGTTACACGCCCCTGATCATAGGCTGTATTGTCTCCGCACCATTTTGCAACTATTGCATGACTGAATTCGTGTATCGAAAGGCCGATTATTATTCCGGGAAGATATTTGAGTGTTCGGAGTATGTCGAAATGGTCCATCAGGATTAGAAAATTAGATGTTTAAAATAATAGATTTTATTCTGAAACAATATAGTCATAATTTTATCCTAACGGTTAAACAGTATGAGTTATTGTCGGTATCCACTTCCGGGAAGAGTGCAATGGCTGAATCTGCCTTCAGAGGCTCGTATTCAGGCGGGGCGTGGTTCTGTTAACAAAATGGTAAGAATCAGGCAGAGTATGCTTCGGTGTACCTTAACCCGGTTAAATTGTCATTGTTATGGCAGACACAAATATATGGTTGATTTTTTACAGAATTATCATTAGTTAAAAGACTTTCATATTTCGCAAAAAAAGTTTAGGTTTACGAAAATTGGCAAAATGAAAAGAATACTTTTCTCAATAATCCTAACATTCTCGTTTTTATTCACCCTATCTGCATCAGATCAGCCTGCTGACACTACCGTCTATCTGATCACATGTGCTTCAGGGAATGAACTTTATTCTCTGTGGGGGCATTCAGCACTCAGAGTTGTGATACCTGCTTCAAAATTTGATATGGTATATAATTGGGGTGTATTTGATTTCAATACACCTAACTTTGCATGGAAATTTGCAAAAGGTCGTCTTAACTATATGCTTGGCGTATACAATTATGACCTTTTTATAAGGGATTATTTCATGGAGAACAGGTCCGTAATATCCCAGAGGGTCAATCTTACCGGTGTGGAAAAGCTGCGTCTTATGATACTTCTCGCGGAAAATATGAAACCCGAGAATCGAAATTACCGCTATGATTTTATTTATGATAACTGTTCCACACGAATCCGCGATATTCTGGAGAAACTGATCGGAGATAAGCTCATTTATCCCCCCGATGAGCCGCAGCACACAGCAACTTTCCGCGATCAGATAGGCATTTATACAAGATCTGCCCCCTGGACCAGGATGGGGATAGACCTTCTTGTTGGTACCCCTGCTGATAAACAGGCTTCGTTCCGGGGCAGAATGTTTCTTCCAAATGATCTTCAGAGGAACCTGACTTCAGCGGTAATAAACCGCGAAAGGAGGATGGTTCCCTTGCTATCATCATCTGAATCACTCCTTGAATTTCCATCCCGGGAGGTTAAATCGCCGCTTTTTTCATCACCCATTGTAGTTTTCTCCATCCTGTTTATTCTGCTGGTTTTTCTTTCTGCCCGATACAGGCTTTCCTCGTTTATGACATACATTGATACAGCTCTCTTCCTGATCTTTTCAATTTTGGCTGTAGTTATGGTTTTCTTCAGCTTCTTTACCGATCATGTTGAGACAAGGCTGAATCTGAATATATTATGGTTCAATCCATTCTTGTTGCTTTGCCTCTGGTGGGTCATCAAAGGCAAAAAGGATACCCTCTGGTTCAGAGTAGTTTTTTATGCCGGGCTTCTTTATTTACCGCTTCTTATACTTTTTCCTGGTGCCTTAAATTCATCATATTTGCCGGTAATGTTAATTCTTCTTTTGAGAAGCTCTGCAAGAGCGGGATTCATCTGGAATCCGTTCTCAATAGCTTATATTCAGAAGGATTGAGGAAATGTTCTGACATGGAGATTGAACTTGATAGCTGCATCATCCAATTAACATATTTTTAACACTCGTTAACATCAGCTTTCAGAAATGAACCCTTTTTTTGTATTACCGTTTCGTTATTGGACGGCGGTTAATTTTTATCGGTCATTTAACTATATTTGTCAATTAAAAACAAGGCTATATGGAGCAGACTACAGACATCAGGGTACTGAATGAGAAAATTGAAAAGGAGAGTGCCTTTACTGATATTATAAGGATGGAGATGAACAAAGTCATTGTCGGGCAAAAACACCTTGTCGACAGCTTAATGATCGGACTTCTCGCCAATGGTCATATCCTGCTTGAGGGGGTGCCAGGTCTGGCTAAAACTCTTGCAATACGCTCACTTGCATCAATTATAGATGCAAAATTCAGCAGAATTCAGTTTACACCCGACCTTCTTCCGGCCGACCTTATAGGTACTATGATCTACAGTCAGAAGAAAGAGGAATTTGTTGTAAAGAAAGGGCCGGTATTTGCAAACTTCATCCTTGCTGATGAGATTAACCGGTCACCTGCAAAGGTACAGAGCGCACTCCTCGAAGCAATGCAGGAGCGGCAGGTGACAATCGGCGAAAATACCTTCAAGCTTGATGAGCCATTCCTTGTGCTCGCAACGCAGAATCCGATCGAACAGGAGGGGACATATCCGCTTCCTGAAGCACAGGTCGACAGGTTTATGCTTAAGGTTCTTATTGATTATCCGACATTTGATGAAGAAAGAAGCATTGTGCGCGAGAATCTCCTGGAAGAGTTCCCCGTTACAACATCGGTCCTTAAAACTGAAGATATAATAAGGGCAAGAAATGTCGTAAGGGAGGTTTATATGGATGAGAAAATTGAGAATTATATCCTGAGTATTGTTTTTGCTACAAGAAATCCTGATAAAGCAGGTCTTCCTCAATTCAAGGGACTTATTTCTTATGGTGCATCGCCAAGAGCTTCAATTAATCTTGCACTTGCATCTAAAGCTTATGCCTTTATCCGCAGGAGGGGCTATGTGATTCCCGAAGATGTCAGGGCTGTTTGTCCCGATGTGCTCAGGCACAGGATAGGTCTTACATATGAAGCAGAAGCAGAAAATATCAATCAGGATAATATTATTTCACAGATATTGAATATTGTAGAAGTACCGTAATTGTAGCTCTATGAAAAAGATGAAAGCCTCTGTCGTTCTTTCAGCGTTGTTTCTTTGCATGAATCTGTCGGCTCAAAACCTTCTTGGCTATAAACCCGGCGATATCAGAAAATACATGATGGAAAATCAGAAGACAATGGAGTTCCAGGGACTGACATTCAACAATACCTTCAAATATGCAAAGTATGCTGACAAGGATGGAAACCAGACGACGCTTTTTTTCTTTACGGCTGATTCAATATGCAAGAGTATCAGAATGATATGTGACAAAAACCTTGAACTTGCAATGATTAAGGATCTTGATTCAAAATATAAAAAAACGGCACCAAACACCTGGATGGATAACAGATCAGGGATAAATTATATAATTGAGCTCAGGGAGGAGGAATGGTCAATTAACGTGACCATCAGCAAAAAAGATTAACTATTCAGAAAGTGGAAGCAATTGAATTACTTAAAAAGGTTCGGCGGATAGAGATAAAAACCAGGGGGCTGACAAAACACATTTTTGCTGGTGAATACCATAGCGCCTTTAAAGGTCGGGGAATAGCATTCAGTGAGGTCAGGGAGTACCAATATGGCGACGATATTCGAAGCATTGACTGGAATGTGACAGCGCGGTTTAATCACCCTTATGTGAAAGTTTACGAGGAAGAGAGAGAACTCACGGTGATGCTGCTTATAGATGTAAGCGGTTCAGGGACATTCGGCACATCAAAAGGCTTCAAGCAGGAAGTTATTACAGAAATTGCAGCCGTACTCTCTTTTTCTGCAATCTTCAATAATGATAAGATCGGCGTTATTTTCTTCTCCGACAAAATCGAAAAATTCATTCCTCCGCAAAAGGGACGAAAGCATATCCTTAGAATTATCCGCGAGCTTCTCGATTTCAAGCCAGAGAGTCTTAAAACAAATCTGGATGAGCCACTCAGGTTTTTAACAAATGCAATCAAGAAGAAATGCACTGCCTTCGTGATCTCCGATTTCATGGCTCCGTCATTCGAAGAATCACTAAGGATCGCCTCAAGCAAGCATGATATCGTTGCACTCAAAATATATGATCCGGCCGAGAGGTCTCTGCCGGATATCGGTATGTTCAAGGTTGTCGATTCGGAGACAGGCGGGGAGAAATGGATCGATTCATCATCAGAGCACATGCGAAGGGAATATGAGAAGTGGTGGAATACACATATCGCGTTGATAAAAAACATCTTCCTTAAGTGCGGTGTTGATTCCTCGGAGATCAGTTCGGATGAAGATTATGTCAAACCCCTGATGAAGCTGTTCAAGAGCAGATAGTTGAAATGAAAAGGATATTAATTCTCTCAGCATTTATAATTCTTGTCCAGGCAATAAGAGCCCAGGAAGTGAAGGTCACGGCCTTGTTTGATTCAGCCAGGATATATATCGGCGACCAGATACATTTTACGGTTACGGTGGAAAGACCGGTTGGCTTACTGCTATCAGCCCCTCTGCTGAAAGATACTCTGAATAAGCATATTGAAATTCTGAAGGGACCTGCTTCAGATACAACAATTCTGAAGGATGGCAGGATAAGGATAGTTCAGAAATACCTTGTGACATCTTTCGATTCAGGTTTCTACCAGGTCTCCCCGGTCTACGCAGAGATGAGTTCTGCAAACGGGATAAAGCGGTTTTACTCTGACTATTCTCCGCTGCGGGTGATGAGGGTAAAGCTGACCCCACCCGATACAGCTCAAAAGATATTTGATATCATTAAACCTTATAAGGCTCCTGTGACTGCAGAAGAGATACTGACCTGGCTGCTGATTGTTATTGTAGCCGCTGCCTTAATCTGGTATATTATCCGCATTATTCGCAAGCTTAAGATGAAGAAGAAAGGTGATGATGAACCTGTTGTAAACCCCGACCCTGCACATGTAACAGCTCTTCGTGAACTTGAAAAGCTCAGGGATGAGAAACTCTGGCAGAACGGAGAGATAAAGCTTTACTATACAAAGCTTTCCGGGATCGTCAGGCAATATCTTGAGAACAGGTATTCGATTCTGTCGCTTGAACTTACCACATATGAGACTCTGAACCTCCTAAAGAAATCAGGCTTCAGGGAGGATGAACTTTTCACAAAGCTGAGGGCAGTTCTTACCGGCGCCGATCTGGTAAAGTTTGCTAAATATAAGCCCGATGCCGCTGAAAATGAACTGAATTATAATGAAGCCTGGGATTTTGTAAGTCTGACCCGTGTCATCGAACAGCCGTTGGAACAGAATGTTGTGAAATCTGAAAAAGGGGAGGGGACATGAGAACATTTGTATTTGCATCTCCGGATTTCTTATGGCTTCTGCTTATCATCCCTGCGATGATAGCCTTTTATGTTTTAAAGCAGCATAAATCATCTGCTTCAGTGAGGGTGTCCGGGCTCGATCCCTTTAAAAACGCAGGAACCACCTTCCGACATTGGCTAAGGCATCTTCTGTTCGCTTTCAGGACAGCTTCAATCTTGCTTCTTATTATTACCCTCGCGAGGCCGCAGTCGGCAAATAATTATCAGGATGTCTCAACAGAGGGAATTGATATTGTTCTTGCTCTCGATATTTCAGGAAGCATGCTTGCCCGCGACTTCAAGCCAGACAGGCTAGAGGCAGCGAAGAATGTTGCCACAGAGTTTATTTCAGGCCGGCCTTACGACAGGATCGGACTGGTAGTATTCAGCGGTGAGAGCTTTACCCAATGTCCTATTACAACCGATCATGCTGTCCTTATAAACCTGCTCAGGGAGATAAAAATGGGAATGATAGAGGATGGGACAGCTATTGGTGAAGGCCTTGCAACTTCAGTGAACAGGCTAAAGGACTCGAAAGCAAAAAGCAAGGTTATAATACTTCTGACGGACGGAGTTAACAACCGCGGTCTTGTAGCACCTATTACTGCAGCTGAGATAGCCAAAACTTACGGCGTAAGGGTATATACCATTGGAGTCGGAACTATGGGAGTGGCGCCTTATCCTGTTCAGACCCCCTATGGAGTCCAGTATCAGGATATGGAAGTTGAGATCGATGAAGCAATACTTAAACAGATAGCTCAGATGACAGATGGAAAATACTTCAGGGCGACAGATAATGAGAAGCTACAGCAGGTTTACAGCGAGATAGACAAGCTTGAGAAATCGAGGATCGATGTAAGGCAGTTCAGGATAAGGGAGGAGAAGTATATGATGTATGCCGTAATAGCGTTTGCCCTTATTATCCTTGAGATCATTCTGAGGAATACTTTGTTCAGAAATCTTAATTAGACAGGAAAAGATGCAATTATTCAGGTTCGCATATCCCGATTTCCTTTACCTGCTCCTTCTGGTGCCGCTTATCTTGCTGATATGGACTATTAACGGATTGCGCAGGAAGAATGCATTAAAGAGGTTCGGGAATGAGCAGATTATTAAAAAGCTTATGCCGGAAGCTTCCCGTGTAAGGCCGGTGCTGAAGATCATTATTCAGTCATTAGCAATAGTATTTATGTCAGTTTTGCTCGCAAGGCCGCAATACGGATCCAGGGTTGAAGATGTAAAACGAAAGGGAGTCGAGGTGATTATAGCCCTTGATGTGAGCAACTCAATGCTCGCGGAGGACATACAACCCAGCAGACTGGAAAGAGCCAAGCAGGCAATATCAAGGCTTGTTGAGTCCCTCTCGAACGACAAGATCGGCCTGATAGTTTTCGCGGGTGATGCCTATACTCAGATTCCCGTCACAACGGACTATATCTCAGCCAGGATGTTTCTCGAAACAATCAGCCCCGATATGGTTCCGAAACAGGGAACCGCAATCGGATCAGCAATAGATCTTGGAATGAGATCATTCAGTCCGGGTAAGGACAAGAGCAGGGCAATAATAATAATAACCGATGGCGAGAATCACGAGGATGATCCTGTTGCAAAGGCAAAAGAGGCTGCTGCCGATGGCATTGTGATCTATACTGTAGGCATAGGCTCCACAGAAGGAGTTCCGATAATGACCAATATTGATGGAAGGAAGGATTATCTGAAAGACCAGAAGGGGAACACTGTTATTACCCGTCTGGATGAAAATATTCTGAAGGAGATTGCTGTCAATGCCGGTGGAAAATATGTGAGAGCAAATAATTCGAATATCGGACTTGACGAAATTTTCAGCGATATCCGTAAGCTGAAGAAACAGGATCTTGAGGGAAAGATTTTTACTGAATATAATGATCAGTTTCAGCTATTTGCAGGTATCGCTTTGATCTTCCTCCTGCTTGATTTTATGATCATGGAGAGAAAAAACAGGAGATTATCTGATCTGCGAGTTTTCAAATTCAGGATATAGCTATGATGACACGGAATTATTATACAGGATATAGAATTTCAGAAAGAGCCATATTAATTCTGGTTCTGATGTCGCTTAACCTCTTTCTTTTGAATGGTCAGAGTGACAAGAAATACATCAGACAGGGAAACAGTAAATATTCTGATGGAAAATATCCGGAATCGGAGATCTCGTACCGTAAGGCCATAGACAATAACAAGATGTCGCAGGATGCAATTTTTAATCTTGGAGACGCACTTTATAAACAGAAGAAGTATGAGGACGCGGGGAAGATCTTCCTGGAAAATGCCGGTTCAACGATAGATAATACCAAAAAGGCAAACAGCTTCTTCAATCTTGGAAATTCACTTCTGAATGACAAAAAGCCTGAGGAAAGCATAAATGCTTATAAAAATGCTTTAAGACTGAATCCTGGCAGTAAGGAGACAAAATATAATCTTGCTTATGCACAGGATATGCTGAAGCAGCAGCAGGAACAACAGAAAAAGGACCAGGATAAGGATAAGGACAAAAAAGGTCAGAACAAGGATCAGAACAAGGATAAGAACAAAGATCAGAACAAAGATAAGAAACAGGATCAGAATAAAGATCAAAACAAAGACCAGAAGAAGGACCAGCAGCAACAGGAGCAGGACAAGCAGTCGATTTCAAAGGAAGATGCACAGCGGCTGCTGGATGCTCTGGCTAATGATGAAAAGAAGGTTCAGGAGAAGGTCAGGCAGGAAAAGGCTGCAAAGGAAAGGGTAAAGACAATTATTAACTGGTAACGGGCATGCGAATAATATTATGGCATATATATCTGCTCCTTGCATTCCTGCCTTTCACTGGCCGGGCGCAGGAGATAGCTCTTACAGCTGATTATCCTCCGGTTGTAAAAGCAGGGGAACAATTCCCGATAAGCTATACTGTCAATTCATCCGGAGGTGAATTCTCGGCTCCTCAATTCGGTAATTTAATTAAGCTTATGGGTCCCCAGACCTCATACAGCTCAAGCACTCAGCTTATAAATGGCAAGTTTTCACAGCAGACTTCATATACATATACATATTATTTTCAGGCGGACCGGCAGGGAAAGTTTGTAATAGCGCCAGCCTCGATCAGGATAAAAAATAAGGATTACTATTCCGATTCGGTACGCATAGAGGTAGTTGGTTCGGCAAACGCCGGGGCAACCAACCGTAACAGCGATCAGAATATGAAAGTGGCCGCGGAGAAGCAGATGTCAGGTTCTGACCTTTATATCAGGCTGCTGGTTAACCGGACGGAGATCTACCAGGGCGAGTACCTCGTGGCAACACTAAAGATATACTCTAAGGTTGATCTTTCAGGCCTTAATGAGATAAAATTCCCCGATTTCAACGGTTTTCTGAGAGAGAATCTTGAAGTTCCTCCGCTTAACTCACTTCAGCGTGAGAATGTGAACGGGGTTATCTATGGCACCGGTATTCTTCAGCAATTCCTTCTCTCTCCCCAGGTCTCAGGAGAATTGACTATCGATCCCGTAGAAATTACAGCTCTCATTCAGCAGAAGGTTGGTAACTCTGACCCCTTCTTCGGCGATTTCTTCTCGTCGTACCAGAATGTTCCGAAAGCCATCTCAAGCAATCCTGTCAGGATCAGGGTAAAGCCGCTGCCATTGGATAAGCCTTCCGATTTTTCAGGTATCGTTGGGAAGATCGATCTTAAGGCATCTCTTTCACGCGATTCAGCAAATGTCAATGATGCCCTGAATTTCAAAATTACGGTAACCGGAACCGGAAACCTGAAACTCGCAGGTAAGCCATCCTTCAAAATGTCTCCCGATGTAGAGGTATACGAACCTAAAATAACCGATAATATAAAGAACGGAGCCAATGGTGCTTCAGGACAAAAGACATTTGAATATGTTCTCATCCCAAGGCATTATGGAACCTATAAAATTCCTCCCGTTACCTATACATATTTCAATCCCGATTCAAAAAAATATGAATCGCTCTCAACAAAGGAATACAGCTTCTATGCACGGAAAGTGGCTGATCAGGGAGGACCGGTAACAGTTTACGGGGGAGTATCAAAGGAGGATGTCAGGTATCTGGGGAAAGACATCAGGTTTATTGAGTCGTCACCCGGGAATCTTGAAAAGCCCGATGACCTCAT
>JBBIIS010000011.1:0-1511 GCA_037446375.1 Bacteroidota bacterium
CTCCTGAGAAATACAGGGAGCTTATCGGAGCCTGAGTTCCGATAGCTTTTCAGAGATTCTTCTTAACCTCTACTTCCTGGTAGGCTTCTATTATGTCGCCGGGCTTGATATCGTTAAAGTTATGGATATTCAGACCGCATTCCAGTCCTCCGACAACTTCCCTTGCATCATCCTTAAAGCGTTTAAGTGAGCCTAGTTCACCTGAGTAGATGACTATACCATCGCGGATGATCCTTACCTTGGAGTTTCTGTTGATCTTTCCTTCCTTAACATAGCAGCCGGCAACAGTTCCTACTTTTGTTATCTTAAAAGTTTCACGGATCTCAAGAGTGGCAACGATCTCCTCCTTGACCTCCGGAATAAGCATCCCTTCCATAGCGAGCCTTATCTCCTCAATGGCATCATAAATTATAGAGTAGAGGCGAATATCGATCTGCTCCTTCTCGGCCAGTTTCCTTGCGTTGAGGGATGGTCTTACCTGGAAGCCGATTATAATTGCGTTGGATGCTGCTGCAAGAAGAACATCTGATTCAGATATCTGCCCGACAGCTTTATGAATAAGGTTTAGCTGTATCTCCTGTGTAGAAAGCTTAATAAGAGAATCGCTTAGGGCTTCAACAGATCCGTCAACATCACCTTTTACAATTATATTGAGTTCCTGGAAGTTGCCTATAGCGATCCTTCTTCCGATCTCGTCGAGTGTAATATGTTTCTGAGTACGAAGTTCCTGCTCTCTCTGAAGCTGGGCTCTCTTTGTGGCAATATCCTTTGCCTCCCTGTCGCTGAGCATTACGTTGAATTTATCACCGGCCTGTGGAGCACCGTTGAGTCCAAGAATGAGGATCGGAGCAGCCGGTCCTGCCTCTTCAGCCTTGTAACCCCTTTCGTTGTACATTGCCTTCACATGTCCGAAGCAGCTTCCTGCCAGGACGATATCACCGATCCTCAGGGTACCGGCTTTGACAAGTATGGTAGCAGTATAGCCGCGTCCCTTATCAAGTGATGATTCAATTACAGTTCCCAATGCTGGTTTATCAGGGTTTGCCTTCAGATCAAGCATCTCAGCCTCAAGAAGGACCTTGTCGAGAAGAAGTCCGATATTGAGGCCGCTTTTGGCAGATATTTCCTGGGACTGATATTTTCCACCCCAGTCTTCTACGAGGTAGTTCATGTTTGCTAGCTCCTCTTTGATCTTTTCAGGATTTGCAGTTTGCTTGTCGACCTTATTAATTGCAAATACTATAGGTACGCCTGCAGCCGACGCATGATTGATTGCTTCAATTGTCTGAGGCATTACTCCGTCGTCAGCGGCAACGACAATAATCGCAATATCTGTTATCTGGGCACCTCTTGCACGCATAGCCGTAAAAGCTTCATGACCCGGGGTATCGAGAAAAGTAATCTGTCTGCCGTCTTCAAGCCTGACGCCGTAGGCTCCAATATGCTGAGTAATTCCGCCAGCCTCACCGGCAATTACGTTTGTATTCCTTATATAATCGAGTAGCTTGGTT
>JBBIIS010000011.1:1521-8556 GCA_037446375.1 Bacteroidota bacterium
CAACATGTCCCATCACAGTTACAATGGGGGGACGGGGCTGTAACTCTTCGGGTTCATCGACATCTTCCTTAACTGCCTCCTGAAGTTCAGCACTTACAAACTCAACCTTATAGCCGAATTCGTCGGCCAGAAGAGCCATAGTTTCCGCATCCAGCCTCTGGTTAATAGATACGAAAAGGCCAAGGTTCATACATGTTGAAATGATATCTGTAACTGCAACATCCATCATTGACGCAAGTTCATTTACAGAAACAAATTCAGTCACCTTCAGAATATTCTTCTCAAGCTCCTTCAGTTCAATCTCATCCTTTGTCCTCTGACTAACTAGATCCCTTTTTTCCCTTCTGTATTTCGAGCCTTTCGATTTTCCTTTGGATGTAAGGCGTGCAAGAGTTTCCTTTATCTGCTTTGAAACTTCCTCTTCATCAACCTCAGCTCTGACCGGTCTCTTCTTGAGTACCTTTTTTGATTTATTATCCTTGTTAGCAACCAGCGGAGGCTTAACAACTGCAGTATTTTCTTTTTCTTTTGTAATGCGTTTTCTTTTCTTTTTCCTGCGCGACTCTTCATCGCTTCCCGATACTTTGACTGGCTGAAACTGAGGTGATTTCTTCTTTTCTTCGACAGGAAGATCTATCCTGCCAACAACTGTTGGTCCAAGCAGCTTCTTGATGTCGGGCTTATATACCTTAACGAGCTCCTCCTCGGGGATCTCAATTTCCGGTTCAGGGATATGATCAATAATTTCAATCTCTTCGATCTCTTTAGGGGCAGGTTCCTCAACATGCGATGCACTCTTCTGTTCAGTATGCTCTTTCCCTTTTTTGTCACTCTTTGATTCGTCAGCCTTTTCAGGCTTTGTCTCTTTTCTTATAGTTTCGAGGTCGATCTTGCCAACAATACGCAGGTCTATGCCTGATTTTTGCTTTGTTTCCTCCGGTTCATCTGCCTTTTCGGCCTTTTTTTCTTTCTTTTCCTTCTTTTCAGCCGGAGCCTCAGCCTTTTCAGTGGTCGCAGTCTTTACTTCTTTTTCAGGTTCCTTTTTATCGCTTTTCGGCTTTGAGGACTTTTCAAGATCTATTTTGCCAACGAGCTTAACCTCAGGTTTTTTGACCTCAGGCTTTATATCAACGGATTTCTTTATCCCCGATACATCTGTTATTAGCAGGTCATCCTCAGATTCAGTCTCTTCAGCTTGTTCCTGGGATGGCACATCTTCTATAGAGACGCTCTCTTTTTTTCTGTGGAGATCTTTAAGAATAAGCTTCTCAGATTCCTTCTTCGCACTTATATCGGTACTGTATTCCTTTACAAGCAAGGCATACGCTTCCGGGGGAAGTTTTGTGTTTGGATTGGGATCAAGGTTGAACCCTTTCTTATGCAGAAATTCCACAATTGTAGAAATCCCTACATTGAATTCGCGGGCTGCTTTACTTAATCTCGTTGCCTTAATATCATCTGTCATAGATAGCCTGACCTTTTTAACTTCAAAGAAAGAAGTCAATTATTTTTATTTATTTCTATTGATCTATTCAAACTCGGCTCTTAGTATATTCATAACTTCCTTAACTGTCTCTTCCTCAAGATCTGTCCTCTTGACGAGATCACTTATTGATAAATTAAGTACGCTTCTTGCGGTATCGCACCCGATTGCCTTAAGCTCTTCAATGATCCAGTCTTCGATCTCATCCGAGAACTCCTCAAGGTTGACATCTTCTTCATCTTCGCCACCCGGTTCCCTGTAAACATCTATTTCATAGCCGGTAAGCTGACTCGCAAGCTTTATATTAAGCCCTCCCTTGCCAATTGCAAGTGATACCTCATTTGGTTTAAGGTATATCTCTGCTCTTAATGTCTCCTCTATAAGCTTGATTGATGTTATCTTGGCAGGACTGAGTGCTCTCTGAATAAAGAGCTGATTGTTTGAAGTGAAGTTTATAACATCGATGTTTTCGTTCCTGAGCTCTCTTACTATGCCATGTATCCTCGATCCTTTCATGCCTACGCAGGCTCCAACCGGGTCGATTCTTTCATCGTAGGATTCAACTGCAACCTTTGCACGCTCGCCTGGTACCCTTACGATTTTCTTTATTGTTATAAGCCCGTCAAAGATTTCAGGAACTTCAAGTTCGAAAAGTCTCTCAAGGAAAACAGGTGATGTCCTGCTGAGTATGATGAAAGGAGTATTGTTCCTCATTTCAACCTTTATAACAACAGCCCTTATGGAGTCACCCTTTCTGAAATGGTCAGAAGGGATCTGTTCGCTTTTGGGAAGAATGAGTTCATTGCCATCATCGTCGAGTACAAGTATCTCTCTTTTCCATACCTGGTATACCTCACCGGTAACTATCTCGCCGATCCGGTCCTTGTATTTTGCATATATATTGTTCTTTTCAAGGTCGAGGATGCGTGCTGTAAGGTTTTGTCTCAGTGAGAGGATAGCTCTTCTGCCGAAATCAAGGAATTTAACTTCATCCGATACCTCTTCCCCGACTTCATAATCGGAATCAATCTTTTCAGCTTCTGAAAGTGGTATCTGGGTGTTGGGATCAACAAATTCCTCATCAAGAACAACCACCCTGTTCCTCCAAATCTCGAAGTCACCTTTGTCTATATTGACAATAACATCAAAGTTATCGGCAGAGCCATACCTTTTTGCAAGCATACTCCTGAAAACATCCTCAAGAACGCTCATCATAGTGGGCCTGTCTATATTCTTTAACTCCTTAAATTCAGAAAAGGTGTCGATCAAATTAACGTTTTCCATCTGGTTAAAACCTAAAATATTATTTAAATGTCACAAACTCCCTGGCAGATTTTACCTGCTCATAATTGAATGAAATATCTTTAATCTCTGCAGGTTTGCCCTTAGACCCGGATTTGCTTTTTGACCCGGTTTCAAGTTCGAACCCGCCTGCGGTTACATTTTTCAGAATTCCTCTGTACTTTTCACCATCAGTATCTACGACCTCGATCTGCCTTCCTTCATTCTTGTAATATTGCTGAACCACAAGAAAAGGCATATCCAGTCCGGGAGAAGAGACCTGCAGCTCATAATCTTCAACCTCCCTGTCGAGATGCTTTTCAATGAACCTGCTTATCTCAGCGCACTCTTCAATAGTGATCCTCTCTTTCCTGTCAACAAGAACAGTTATCTTCCCGTTGACGCTTACCCTTACTGCCACCAGGAAAATTCCGCTACCCCCGATATGCTCCTCAACGAGTCTTTCTATTATTGCCTTGTCTGTCATACCAATGAATCTGATAATAAAATAGGGGACTTTTGTGTCCCCCAGGCTCAAATTCACCTCGAATTCGGATCAAAGGTAGGCATAATTTTGAAAATTACAAATATTTTGAGTGATTTCGGATATCGGATTGACTATTTCGGATTTGATTCTAAGTAGGTTCTGAAATCTCAGTTCCGAAATCCGAAATTGAATTTTAATTGGCTCAGTATGTAAATTTAATTTCATTAAGAGTTAATTTTGAAACCATATGAATATCGAATTTGATAAAGCCGGAATTGAACTACTTTCCAGCTGCACATTATGCCCAAGGGAATGCAATGTAAACAGGTTCACCGGGAGGGAAGGATATTGTGGTACAGATTCGGGATTGAATATATCTTCAATCTGTATTCACCGTGGAGAGGAGCCGCCTGTAAGCGGAACCAGGGGGATCTGTAATATATTCTTTTCGGGATGCAACCTCAGGTGCGTCTACTGCCAGAATCATGAGATAAGCAGGCCCGGAAGCCATATCCCGAATAAGTTAGATGATCTCAATTCTGCCCTGGATGCAATTGAAGAGATCCTGTCGGTCGGAGTGAAAGCAGTCGGATTTGTATCTCCATCCCATGTCGTTCCACAGGTTAAGACCATAATCAGAGGTCTTCATAAGCGAGGGTTAAAGCCCGTTACTGTATATAATACAAATGGTTACGACCGTGCTGGGATACTGAGGGAGATTGCCGGCCTCATTGATGTCTATCTTCCTGATTTGAAATATGCCTCTCCGGAGATAGCCTTTAAATATTCAGGTGCAGCAGACTATCCTTCAGTTGCCGTAAAAGCCCTTAAGGAGATGTATTACCAGAAGGGATCAGCCTTACAGCTCGATGAAGATGGCAGCGTTTTAAATGGCTTCCTAATACGTCATCTTGTTCTGCCTGGTCATTCCGATGAAAGCATTAAAGTTCTCCGGCTCATTGCTGATGAGCTTTCGACCGGTGTTAACCTCTCATTAATGTCGCAGTATCATCCGGTTGACCTTGTAAGGGATCATCCGGTAATAAACAGGTCATTGCATGTTGAAGAATATCAGAAAGTGGTTGATGAGATGAACCTCCTGGGCTTCAGGAATGGTTGGCTTCAGGACCCTGAAAGCACCAGTAATTATCTTCCCGACTTCAGCAGAGACCATCCCTTTGAATCTCAGAATAATTTTACCTGACCTGAAAAACCCACTTTCCAGCCTTTCCGTATAAGGGACGGAGTTCATTTTATCATTTCACCCATCGGGGAAACAGGAAATGGGATTTCTTAAAAAATTGTCTTACTTCCTCTTGATTGTCTGTTCGTATTCCTATTTTTGTGTTTCAACATCATTGCGTGGCATACAAGACCAATAAGAGAAAAATAATAAATGATCCTGTTTACGGGTTCATAAGCGTTCCGGGCGATTTTATTTTCGATATTATCGAACATCCATATGTTCAGCGGCTGAGAAGTATCCGGCAACTTGGATTGACAAGCTTCGTTTACCCCGGCGCCACCCATTCAAGATTTCAGCACGCGTTGGGTGCTCTTCACCTGATGGGTTCAGCAATTGAGACACTCAGAAGCAATGGTGTAAACATAACTCCTGAAGAAGAAGAAGCAACTCTCCTTGCGATTCTTCTTCACGATGCGGGCCATGGTCCATTCTCCCATGCGCTTGAGAATTCAATTATTTCAGGCATCAGCCATGAGGAAATGTCATTGCTCCTTATGAAGAAACTGAACGAGACTTACAAGGGCAGGCTTGCTATTGCAATGGACATTTTCACCGGAAAATACAGGCGAAAATTCCTTCATGAACTTATTGCCGGACAGGTTGATATGGACCGCCTCGATTATCTTAACCGCGACAGCTTCTTTACCGGTGTTATCGAAGGCTCTGTGGGTTCGGACAGGATAATAAGAATGCTTAATGTAGTGAATAACAGGCTTGTAATAGACGAAAAAGGTATCTATTCGCTTGAAAAATTCATAATAGCAAGAAGATTAATGTACTGGCAGGTGTATATGCATAAAACTGTACTTTCTTCAGAAAGCATGCTTGTGAATGTTCTCAGGAGGGCGAAGGAACTTGCACTGGCCGGTAAGGATATTTACTCAACACCCGCCCTCCGGTTTTTTATGTACAACAAAATAGGTCCTGCTGATCTCGCTGATGACGCCCGGCTACATGACCCCGATGTTCACCGATAAGGGGACTTTTACATCCGGCATTGTAGCGACGAACTTTACAAGGCTTGACGACAGCGATATTTTTGTCTCGGCCAAATACTGGGAGGATCATGATGATAAGGTGCTGGCAGACCTTTCAAGGAGGCTTATGCAACGCGACCTCCTCGCAATAGAACAGCAGAATGAACCGTTTAATGCTAAAAGAGTCTCGGATCTTAAGAAGGACGCTTGTAAGAGACTCGGGATCGGTCCGCGGATGGTGAAATATTATGTTTTTGACGGTAATGTCTCGAACCTGGCATATGCGCCCGATTCCCCGGAGGTAAAAATACTCCTCAGATCAGGTGAAACTGCAGATATCCAGGATGTATCAGATATGTTTGATCACAGATTTCTTTCCGAAAGGATAATTAAGTATTTTCTTTGTTACCCAAAAGAGTGCAGATAATAAAAATCAATTGATCATGGAATTTACAGCAGCAACAATTGCAGGATTTCTGAAAGGGGAAATCACAGGAGATCCTGAGACAAAAGTTAACACGATAGCTAAGATAGAGGAGGGGACTGAAGGGGCTCTTTCATTCCTGGCAAATCCCAAGTACGAACATTATCTCTACACAACTGCATCCTCAATAGTTCTTGTGAACAGCGATTTTGTTCCATCAGAGCCTGTTAAGGCAACTTTGATAAGGGTGAAGAATTCATACGAGGCATTTGCTTCGCTGCTTACCCTTGTTGCCCAGTCTAAGCCTAAGAAAAAGGGAATTCATCCCACGGCAATTATAGAGAGTTCCGCCGTGATTGGATCTGATGTATATATCGGGGCCTATTCATATATAGGCGAAAACTGCAATATTGGTGACGGAACAAGGATTTATCCCCAGGTCTACATCGGAGATGGTACAATAATCGGGAAGAATGGGCTTATCTATCCCGGAGTGAGGATCTATCATGAGTGCATAATCGGAGCCGGATGCACTTTTCATGCCGGTTCAGTTATTGGAGGTGACGGATTCGGATTTGCACCGCAATCAGACAGTGAATTCATGAAGATCCCCCAGATTGGGAATGTTGTTATCGAAGACAACGTTGAGGTAGGGGCAAATTCGGCAATTGACAGGGCTACAATGGGTTCAACAATTATCAGAAAAGGTGTTAAAATTGATAATCTTATTCAGATCGGGCACAATGTTGAGATCGGAGAGAACACAGTTATGGCTGGGCAAAGCGGAGTTGCGGGCTCATCCAAGATCGGAAAAAACTGTATGTTTGCGGGACAGGTAGGCATTGCAGGCCATATGAAGGTTGCCGACGGGACCAAGGCTGGTGCCCAGGCGGGAATAGGGGGTGATATAAAGGAAGAGAATACTATCGTTCTCGGATCACCGGCGATGGAACACAAGCAATATCTCAGGTCATCAGTAATATTCAGGAGGTTGCCCGAGCTAAAAGCGAAAGTTGAATTGCTTGAGAAACAGATCGAATCGCTGAAAAAGGCTTAGTTTCAAAGGATTCTATTACAAATCTGTTGTATTAAACCAAGTTAGCTCACTTTTTTGTGCATTGTTCGAAAAATTTTTGC
>JBBIIS010000011.1:8566-12223 GCA_037446375.1 Bacteroidota bacterium
TAACCCCAGTCTTGATGAGTGAAAAACAGAGGAGTCTTGCAAAAGAGATAAGCCTAACCGGGAAAGGATTACACACTGGTCTGAATGTAACAATAACACTGAAACCAGCTCCTGCAAATCACGGATATAAATTCTGCAGAATCGATCTGCCAGGGAAACCGTTAATTGATGCTCATGCGGAGCACGTTACTGACACAGCAAGAGGGACAACCCTTGTGCAGAACGGTGCATCTGTATCAACAATAGAACATGTCCTTGCCGCCTTTCACGGTATGAGCGTCGATAATGCCCTTATTGAATTAAATGGCCCGGAGGCACCAATACTGGGCGGATCTTCGCAGATGTATGTCGATGCAATCAAGGAGGCGGGCCTTGTTGAATTAAAGGAGGAAAGAAACTATTTTGTGGTTAAGCAGAAGATCACATTTTCTGACGAGGAGCATGGCGTCGACCTTATCGTATACCCCGATGATCATTTTAGTATAAATGTTCTGATAGATTATAACTCAAAGATCCTTGGGAACCAGTATGCAATACTTGACTCTGTTGCAGATTTCGAGGAGGATATAAGCAAGAGCCGGACCTTCGTCTTCTTTCATGAACTTGAACCATTGTTCAGGGCAGGCCTCATTAAAGGGGGGGACCTCGACAATGCGATTGTAATTCTTGAGAAAGAACCACCTCAGGAAGAATTTGACAGGATAGCAAAGCTTTTTAACAGGCCGAGCATAAACGGACATAAGGCAGGCGTGCTCAATAACACCGATCTTCGCTACCCGAATGAACCGGCACGTCATAAGCTTCTCGATATAATGGGCGACCTTGCGCTTGTGGGACAGCCGATAAAGGGCAGAGTTGTGGCTACAAAGCCCGGCCATTATGCAAATACCCGGCTTGCCAAGATAATAAGGCAGGAGATAAAAAAAGCTCACTCAAAAAAGGATATTCCCGTTTATGATCCAAATGTACCACCAGTATATTCCCTGGAAAAGATAAAATCGTTGCTGCCCCACAGACATCCATTCCTTTTTGTCGATAAGGTGATTTACATCGATGAGAACAAGATTGTTGGCATAAAAAACGTTACCAATGATGAGGACTTCTTTCAGGGTCACTTCCCTTCAGAACCTGTAATGCCGGGTGTACTTATGGTTGAAGCACTTGCACAGACCGGCGGTCTTCTTGTTCTCAGCATGGTTGACGAACCCGACAAATACTCAACATATTTTCTTAAGATCGATAAGCTTAAATTCAAACAAAAAGTCGTTCCGGGTGATACGCTTATACTGAAAATGGAGCTCACCGAACCAATGAGAAGAGGTATCGTTTCAATGTTCGGACAGGCGTTCGTAGGAAATACCCTTGCAGTCGAAGGGGAACTTGTAGCGCAGGTAATAAAAAACAAATAGCAGGATGATCTCAAAGTTAGCTTATATACATGAAGATGCCACGCTGGGAGAAAACCTGACGGTTGAACCTTTTGCATATATTGCTGGCAATGTTACTATCGGCGATGGTACATGGGTCGGTCCGGGCGCCGTTATTCTCGATGGAGCCAGGATAGGGAAAAACTGTAAGATATTCCCGGGTGCTGTGATATCAGGGATTCCCCAGGATCTTAAATTCAATGGTGAGGATACCACAGCTGAACTGGGAGATAATTCAGTTATCAGGGAGGGAGTTACATTAAATCGAGGAACTGCAGCAGTTGGGAAGACCGTGGTCGGCAGCAACTGCCTTCTTATGGCATATACCCACATTGGTCATGATTGTGCAATTGGAAATTATTGTATAATTGGCAACGGATGCGGACTTGCAGGAGAGGTAAAGGTTGATGACTGGGCAATAATAAGCGGAGCCAGCCTTGTTCATCAGTTTTCCAGAATAGGCGGTCATGTATTTATCGGAGCGGCCGGCAAGGTAAGGATTGATGTTCCGCCCTTTATTAAAGCCGACAGGGATCCGCTGGCATTTATGGGACTTAATAGTGTGGGTCTTACTCGAAGAGGATTTGATAAGGAGAGGATCGACGAAATTCACAATATTTACAGGGCAATCTACAATAGTGGCATGAACACATCAGACGGGCTGGAATTTGTGGAGAAAAATTTCAATCCTTCACCCGACAGGGATTATATACTCAGCTTCTTCCGGGGATCTGAAAGGGGTGTCATAAGGGGCCCGCGGGATTAGCCTTCCAGCCCTGAGCCATAAGCTCTATCTCCTCACCATTGCCGGAAACAATATACCTGCCATATTCGGTCTGGGTAATATGGCCTATCACCTTAATTTCAGGTATCTGGATTATTTTATCGATCTGTTCAAGCGGAGCAGTGAAGAGAAGCTCGTAATCCTCGCCTCCATTCAGTGCTGCAATAAGAGGATCAAACCCAAATTCCTCCGCCATTGCAGCCGTCTCCCTGTCTACAGGGATCTTTTCTCTGTATATCCTGCACCCTTTGTCTGATGATTTGCATAACTGAAGAAGATCCGAAGCAAGACCCTCTGTAATATCTATCATCGATGTCGGATAAATTCCATTTGATTCAAGCTTTTCAATTACTCCTGAAGGGAACTCAGGTTTAAGCTGTCTGCCTACAATATAATCATAGCCTGAAAGGTCGGGCTCTATCCCTTTCTCTTTTTCAAAGATCCTCCGTTCTCGCTCAAGAAGCTGAAGCCCCATATAAGAAGCCCCAAGGTCGCCGGTAACACATATAAGATCGTTTGCAACCGCGCCTGATCTCCTGATAATTTTTCCGGGATCAACATGACCTATCGCCGTTACACTGATAGTCAGCCCGGTAAGCGAACTGGCGCTGTCACCGCCCGCAAGATCTATCCTGTATTTTTCGCATGCCGAATTAATTCCCGAATAGAGATCTTCCAGATCCTCTATAGCGAACCTTGCGCTTATCCCCAATGAGACAAGTATCTGGGAGGGCTGGCCATTCATAGCATAAATATCGGAGACCGCCCTTATTACAGCCTTATATCCCAGATGCTTTAATGGTGTATAGACAAGGCTGAAATGAATTCCCTCAAGCATAATGTCGGTAGAGACAAGGGTCAGATCGCCACCAGAATCTATAGCAGCGGCATCGTCACCAACCCCCAGAACCGTGCTCTTGTTTACAGGCTTAAGACCCGAAGTCAGATGATCTATAAGACCATACTTGCCCAGCTCCTTTATCTTTTTTTTATTATCGTTCGTATCATTCATATCTTAATCTCTCCCTCTCCCGACTCACCTTATCTCTATTTCCTTTTATTTAACACTTACTATATCTCTCCCGAAAGGGCTGAGTGCTATAGCGGTCAGTTTGAAATGCTGCATTCCGAAAGGTATCCCGATTATTGTTATGCAGAGGAATGCCCCGAAAATAAGATGTGCAACTGCGATCCACAATCCTCCAGTCAGAAGCCAGATCACATTCATTAAAATATGGAGACAGCCTGACGATCTGGCCTGTACTCTTGTATCACGTCCGAATGGCCAGAGTGCCAGCGATGCCATTTTGAGAGTCTGAAGGCCAAAGGGGATGCCAATGATCGTAAGGAACAGGATCAAACTGCCGATAAAGTACTGGAAAGCAATTATTATTCCCCCGAAGACCAGCCAGACTATGTTGCCGATTAATGTCATAGGATCAGGCT
>JBBIIS010000011.1:12260-38565 GCA_037446375.1 Bacteroidota bacterium
ATAAGCTCTTTCTTTTCCTGTGGCTTGAGATCCAGATCCCATTTTATAAGACCCGTATCGCTGCTCAGTTTACCCCCCGACAGTTCAATTGCTTCGACAGTTATACTGCTGTTTGATGATACAGGTATCTGGTCATTGACTGTTATCTGAACAGGAGTGGTTTTATTGTTTCTGACAGTTATAACGAATGAGTAGGTATCTGTTTTATTTGTACCGATAACCTTCTTGCTCGTGAAATCTTTTCTTTTCTCCCTTTTAACAAGAATTCCGGGATCAGTTCCAAGGGATATTGTAAGTGTATCTGTAAGCTGATTTACATTAAGATTTGACTTGCCAACAAAAGTATTCTCGAAATAAAGGGTCGCTTCGCCCGACATCAGGCTCTGCTTTGCCCAGTCGGTAATATTGCCGGTAAGATAGGCCAGCTGTGAAGCTTTGGGAGCTGTAACATACCTGTAGGAAGCTGGAGTTGAAGTCCTTTGAATTTCAATCGTTTGGGTTTTGTTATCAGCAGGAATTGTATAGGGAGCCGATACATCAAAAGTAACACTCATCTCACCTACCTTTTTTTCTACTGTTACTGATTCTGCTATCGCCTCCTTTTTTAAGGATTTATCCTTTACATCCATTTTCATCTCAGCCATTGCCTCAGGGGCCTCATTCCTCATAGATTTATATCCGCTTACAGTGACCGGAGCATAAAAATCGAGGAACCAGGGATCGAGAACAGGTACGTTGCCCGCTATCCATGGGGAAGCATTTGAGAAGCTCAGTCTCACATTTTTCCACTCAGATCCTGAATTCTGAAAAACATTGGCTTTATAATATATTTCAACAGGCTGGGTGATATCTTCAACACGTATATCATATGATGGGTACCATCCTGCATTGGCAACGAGATACCTGAATGTCATTCTGCCCGAAACAGGTTTATCGGAAGATACTGCAACCGATATCTCTCCTGAAGGGGTCTGTTGTCTTGATGTCTTTTCAGATATCTGCTGCTGCAACGCTGTCAGCTGTTTATCATAATCTTTTAATAGCCTGTTCTTCTGGAGTTTCGTATTTGCTATTTGCTGTGTATTCGTATTATAAAGATCCATCAGTGCTTTAAACTGGTCTATCGAGAATGTGGTCTCTTTCACAAGTACACCCTTATTGGCATTAAGAAAAGATTGCCTTTCATCGAGCAGTCCAATGGCAGCCTTTTCATCCTCAATTTTTGCCTGGATGGCTTCAATCTGAGAACGGATATTTTTTACCTCCGGTAGTTCCTCGAGATTCTGGAGATAGTTATTTCTGACATTAACAGAAAGTATGGTGAATTCACCGACTCCCTTTACCTGTATACTCTGAGCATCAATATACGGTGACAATCCGGTAAGCTTAAGTGTAGTCTTCCCGGGAGCCAGGTCGAATGAGGCTTCATGGGTAAGCTGGGCCCTGTCGGGATAAACTGTCACATGATCAATAGGCGCTTTTAGCTCCTTTTCATTTTGTGCATTAATCGGGGCGATAATAGTTATTGCCAGCAGCAAGAGGAAGATTGACTTTTTCATATTCATTATGATAAGATAGTTTAAGCCTTAAAGGTATAAAAATTAGATTTTATTTTTGATCATTAATGGTTCTATTTGCCATAGGGCAACCCGGAACGGGACAGTTTACGATCTTATGTTCCTTGTTATCCGCAGGTTCCCATCCCATAACAAAAAGCAGTATGAAGAAGCCAATTATGTATGCCACTGTCACATGCCATCCATACCTGATCCATTTACCCAAATCCCTTGCTTCAGGGAATTTATTTGAAATTGCCACACCGGCTGAGGATCCAAACCATATCATCGATCCGCCAAATCCGACAGTATATGCAAGCATTCCCCAGTCAAAATGGCCCTGTTGCAGGCAAAGCTTTGTAAGAGGGATATTATCAAAAACTGATGAGAGAAAGCCGATTCCGAAAGCTGTTGTCCAGGAGGCTTTTGGAAGGTCTTCAACCGGCATCAGCGATGCAGACAATACAAGGCAGAGAAGAAAAAATGTTCCTCTAACGGCTCCCCGCACCTCACTCCAGGGGATGGGTATCAGGAATGAACTTATGACTATGGCTATCCATAAGCCAAGAGCAGGAAAATTATACAGGAAGTTAGAGATTATTGCACCGGCAAGGATCAGCGCGACCATAAAGAGGCGCCTGCCATCAATCCTTATACCCGGGGTCGCATCCTTCTGAATCCGCTGATATTTATCCTGCTGGCGGGATGCAAACCAGGCAAAAAAGAGAAATGCAGATCCGGCGGCAACGTAGGCATGCAGAACATTAAACTGACTTACTCCGTCAATCCACATCATACTTGTTGTTGTATCACCAAGCACGCTTCCGCTCCCTCCGGCATTACTTGCAGCAACAATCGCAACTATGAATCCGGTATGAACCCTGCTTTTAAAAACAACCTTAGCGATTGCGCCTCCAATCAGCGCAGCTGCAATATTATCAAGGAAGGAAGAGAGCAGCATTACAAAAACGAGAAGGAGAAAAGGTCCTTTCCAGTCATCAGGAAGATAACCTGGGAGGAGACCCGGAAGGCCCGACTCCTCAAAAATCTTTGAAAGTATCGCAAATCCCAGCAAAAGGCCGGGGAGATTCAGAATAATGGTCCATTCTCCCTGCCTGAGATTTTTATCGGTAAGCTGCTCTGCGAAGGGGGCCGTTCCGAAAAGATGATTTAATATACTGAAGCCCGGGTCGAAGGCATATTTGAATGCTACAATAGTTACAAGGCCAATCACAGCAACCCTTAATGTCTGTTTGTTAAAAACTGCAACACCTGCAAGGATAAGTCCAAAAATTACAAATTCGATCCTTCCCGGGCCTATGGAGTGAACTCTCCCATCAGCTGCTGCAGCAAAACCCGGGATTAAAAGAAAAAGGAAAAAGAGAAGTGACTTTTTTGAATTGCAAGTAACAGCCATTATTATACTACTAATCAATGTATTTTATATATTGTCTTTCACAGACAAGGAGATCAAATTTATTCTAATTACTAATAAAAACTCCATTACTGCGGTTTTTTTTAAAAAGCAATAACATAATATGCTGATCTGTAAGCAATAAAATTATAAGGATAGTCAGCTCCTCTGTTATCTGACATTTTTTTCTATCGGACATTCTATTGTTTTATATCAGGATATATTTTCTTATTTTTGCATGTTTATTTAGATTAAATCCAATTAACGATATAACAAAATAATTACAGGGTTGTTAGATAGGCAGGCGAAAAACAGTTAATGGACTTTTCATGGGAAAGAAGCAGGATAAAAATATTATACACGAGGTTACCACGGGAGATTACAAGTACGGATTTTTTACCGATATAGAAACGGAAAAGATACCGAAAGGATTAAGCGAGGATGTGATCCGTCTGATCTCATACAAGAAAAATGAACCATCCTGGCTACTCGAATTCAGGCTAAAGGCTTACCGTCACTGGCTTACTATGAAGATGCCTGAATGGGCTAACCTTGTTATACCGAAAATCGGCTATCAGGACATCATTTACTACGCTGCCCCTAAGCAGAAAATATCGCCCGAAAGTCTCGACGACATCGACCCTGAACTAAAGAGGACGTTTGACAAGCTGGGCATACCGCTCGGAGAACAAAAGCGTCTTACCGGAGTAGCAGTGGATGCAGTAATGGATAGTGTCTCTGTTAAAACAACATTCAGGGAGACTCTTGCCGAGCTGGGGATAATCTTCTGTTCGTTCAGCGAAGCCGTCCAGGAGTATCCCGACCTCATAAAGAGATATATGGGAACAGTCGTTCCTTATACGGATAACTACTTTGCCTCTCTCAATTCTGCTGTCTTCAGCGACGGGTCGTTCTGCTATATTCCAAAAGGGGTAAGATGCCCGATGGAACTCTCGACATATTTCAGGATAAACTCTGCAAATACGGGACAGTTTGAAAGGACCCTTCTTGTCGCAGATGAGGAGAGTTATGTAAGCTATCTTGAGGGATGTACTGCACCGCAAAGGGATGAAAACCAGCTTCATGCTGCAATAGTCGAGATAATTACCGAGAAAAATGCCGAGGTTAAATATTCAACTGTCCAGAACTGGTATCCGGGCGATAAGGAAGGCAGGGGGGGAGTATTCAATTTTGTCACAAAAAGAGGAATGTGCCGTGGTGACAGTTCAAAAATATCATGGACACAGATAGAAACAGGATCGGCAATAACATGGAAATATCCTTCATGCATACTGAGAGGGGATAATTCAGTTGGTGAGTTCTATTCTGTTGCAGTAACAAACAACCATCAGCAGGCTGATACAGGCACCAAAATGATCCATATTGGGAAGAATACAAAAAGCACCATTGTATCAAAAGGCATCTCTGCAGGAAGGGGGCAGAACAGCTACAGGGGACTCGTAAAGGTTCTGAAGAATGCCTCAAACGCCAGGAATTTCTCACAATGCGATTCATTGCTGCTAGGTGATAAATGCGGGGCCCATACATTCCCTTACATTGAGGTTGATAACCAGACGGCTATAGTCGAACATGAGGCTACGACTTCAAAGATCGGTGAGGATCAGATATTTTACTGCAATCAGAGGGGCATATCAACAGAAGACGCCATTGGACTGATAGTGAACGGATATGCAAGGGAGGTCATAAATAAGCTGCCGATGGAATTCGCTGTAGAGGCGCAGAAGCTTCTACAGATAAGCCTCGAAGGAAGTGTTGGTTAAAAAACTACAAAGAAGAAAATATGCTCAGTGTCAAGAATTTAAAAGCAGTTATCGACGGGAAAGAAATACTCAAGGGAATCAGTCTTGAGGTAAAGGAGGGGGAGATACATGCAATAATGGGTCCAAACGGTTCCGGAAAAAGTACCCTGGCTGTCATTTTAGCGGGAAGGGACTTTGCAGAAGTCACCGAAGGAACAGTTACCTGGTACGGAAAGAACCTTATGGAAATGGCGCCTGAGGAGCGTTCAAAGGAGGGAATATTCCTTGGATTTCAGTATCCAATCGAGATCCCCGGAGTAAGCATGGTCAATTTTATGAAAGCTGCTGTTAATGAACACAGAAAATACAAGGGACTCGAGCCTCTGACTGCATCAGATTTCCTTAAAATGATGAGAGAAAAGAAAGAGCTCGTCGAAATAGATTCTAAGCTTGCCAACAGATCGGTCAATGAAGGTTATTCAGGAGGTGAGAAGAAGAAAAATGAGATTTTCCAGATGGCGGTGCTGGAACCCAGGCTTGCAATACTCGATGAGACCGACTCAGGCCTTGATATAGATGCCCTTCGAATTGTAGCAAACGGGGTGAACAAGCTCAAGCGTCCCGATACATCAGCAATTGTAATAACACACTACCAGAGACTTCTTGATTATATAATTCCTGATGTTGTACATGTCCTTTATAACGGGAGAATTGTGAAAACTGCAGGGAAAGAACTTGCCTTTGAACTAGAGGAAAAGGGTTACGACTGGATAAAAAAAGAGATAGATAAAAATGAACCGGCATGGACACCAGGTCAGAAATAAACATCAGATTCTCTGAAATATATAAAGAAAATATCGGTAAGATAACCGGTATGTCTTCACCTTATATTAATACTTTCAGGGGCGCTGCCATCGAAAAATATAATGCACTCGGTGTTCCCACAAAGAAAAATGAGGCTTACAGATATACTAACCTCGACATATTCTTCAGGCACGATTACAATAATTATTTTATTCCTGTTCCGGAGGATTTTGTTAAGGCCGAACAGTTCAGGTGTGATATAGCCGATCTGGATACTCATGGACTCGTTCTTCTGAACGGCTTCTATCCAACACTTAATGATAAGCTGAAACAGCTGCCGAGCGGAGTATGGATTGGAAGTCTTAATGAAGCTGCGAAGAAGTTTCCTGAACAGATAGAGAAACATTACGGAAAGTATGCTAAAAGTGAAACCGATGGACTTATCCATCTTAACACGGCAATGGCTTCGGACGGAGTCTTTATCTATGTTCCCGGTGGAGTAGTACCCGAAAAGCCAATCCAGGTCGTAAATCTTGTTGATTCGGACGTTGATCTTTTCAATCAGCACAGAAACCTCATAATTGTTGAGGAAAATGCGGAGATTACACTAATTGTCTGCGACCATACATTATCGCCCAGAAAGTTTCTTACAAATGCTGTGACTGAAGTATATGTAGGTGACAATGCAAGATTTGATATTATAAGGGTTCAGAATGAGCATAATAATGCATGCAAGATCACAAATACATTCATCCATCAGGAAAAGAATTCCTCAGCTTCGTCAAACAATATTACTCTCCACGGAGGCCTTATAAGGAACAGTACCTACCATTACCTTAAGGGTGAAGGAGCACAGAGCACCTCCTATGGATTATACCTGGCCGATAAGTGGCAGCATATTGACAATTTTGTTAATGTGGAGCATCTTGCTCCGGACTGTACAAGCAACCAGCTCTTCAAAGGAGTTATTGATGATATGGCAACAGCTGCCTTCAACGGCCGCATCTACGTTGCAAAAGGGGCCCAGGGCACAGTTGCCTATCAGAAGAATAATAATATTCTTCTGACCGATGACGCAAAGATGGACACAAAACCGCAGCTTGAAATACATGCCGACGATGTTAAATGCAGCCATGGAGCAACAGTAGGGCAGCTTGATGATAATGCTCTCTTTTATCTTCAGTCGAGGGGAATAGAGAAACGCGAAGCAAAACTTATGCTTATGTTCGGTTTCGCCCATGAAGTACTTGAGAATATAAAGATTGCAGCGCTGAGGGAAAGAATGGACAATCTGGTTATGCAGCGCCTCAATGGAGAACTCTCTAGATGCGCAAGCTGTCTTGTTAAATGCGGGTAAATAACGATTAAAGTGAGAGACATTGATGATATAAGGGCTGATTTCCCCATACTCCGGATGAAGGTTTATGGAAAGCCTCTGGTTTATTTCGACAACGGGGCATTTCCTCAGCGATATGGCATCTGAAGCATATGAATCGGCCAGGGAGATTGTCAGGAATTTTATTAATGCGAACAAAAAAGAGGAGATAATTTTCACTCCGGGAACTACAGCTTCTGTAAATGCGATTGCTTTTTCATTCGGTGAACGATACATTAATCCAGGCGATGAGATAATTGTAAGTCACCTCGAGCATCACGCCAATATAGTGCCATGGCAGATGATGTGTGACAGAAAATCGGCTGTACTGAAAGTCATTCCCATCGACGATAACGGGCAAATAATAATTGAGGAGTATCTCAGGCTGTTAAATGATAAGACAAGGCTTGTGGCAATTACCCAGGTCTCAAATGCTCTTGGTACTATCGTACCTCTGGGAAACATCATCTCAGCAGCCCACGAAGCTGGAGCACAGGTGCTTGTCGATGGTGCCCAGGGTATCCAGCACGGGATAGTTGATGTAAGGAAAATGGATTGTGATTTTTATGTATTTTCAGGACATAAGATCTACGGCCCGGCAGGCACAGGAGTGCTTTACGGGAAAGAGAAATATCTTGATGAGCTTCCGCCTTTCCAGGGAGGCGGAGACATGGTTGATAAGGTCACATTTGAAAAGACTACATATAATGAACTGCCCTTTAAATTTGAAGCGGGCACAATGAATTATCCGGGAGCAATCGGACTTGGTGAGGCTCTCAGATATGTTGAGAGCATAGGGAGAGAGGATATTGCCTCATATGAAAAATCTCTCCTTGATTATGGAACTTTGAAACTTTCTGAGACAGAGGGGCTCAGAATATTCGGAAAAGTATCCGAAAAGGTATCCATCATTTCGTTCCTCCTCGAGAATATTCATCAATATGACGCAGGAATGATTCTCGACAAGCTTGGAATAGCTGTTAGGACCGGAACCCATTGCGCCCAGCCTGTAATGGACCGGTTCGGAATTGAGGGGACCCTCAGGGCATCACTCTGCTTTTACAATACAAAGGAAGAGATTGATATCATGTCGGACGGCATAAGAAAAGTTATTGAGATGTTTTCATAAAAATTATGGAGATTAACGAGGTTCAAAATAATATAGTTGAGGAGTTTGCAGTCTTTGACGACTGGATGGATAAATACAATTATCTTATTGAGACAGGCAGGGACCTGCCCTTAATCGACCCGCGATTTAAGGTAAAGGATTACCTTATTGAAGGTTGTCAGTCCAAAGTGTGGCTATACCCTGAGTTTAACGGGAAGTTAATTAATTTCTCCGCCGACAGTGATGCAATTATTACAAGAGGAATTGTCTCACTTCTTATCAGAGTATTATCGGGGCGTACTCCGCAGGAGATAATGAATGCCGACCTCTTTTTTATCGACAAAATCGGATTAAGACAGAACCTCTCCCCAACCAGGTCGAACGGGCTATTATCGATGGTAAGGCAGATGAAGCTTTACGCAATTGCATTTGATGCGAGAAGCAAAAAACAAAACTGATTGTTATGGAATTTTCGGAGAAGCTGGAAACGGAATCAAGGATAGTTGATGTATTGAAATCAATTTTTGATCCGGAGATACCGGTAAATATTTATGACCTGGGTCTCATCTATGAAATTGACCTTGATGAGAATCAGGTAGCGCACATAACTATGACATTAACTGCACCCAACTGTCCGATGGCCGAGGATCTTGTTGAAGAGGTGAAGTATAAGGTAGGGGGTACAATGGGAGTGAAAGAGTGTGACCTGAAGCTTACTTTTACCCCTCCCTGGGATAAAAGCATGCTCAGTGATGCTGCGAAACTTGATCTTGGTTTCCTGTAATAAATCTGACCATGACTGACAGAAAGAAACTGTCGGAACTTATAAGGCAAAAAGCTGCCGGACTCGGGTTTGACCTGTGCGGCATTGCAAAGGCGAGGGCTTTGTCTGAAGCTGCGCCCATACTAAGGAAATGGTGCGATGCCGGTATGAACGATAAAATGGCTTACCTTAACAGGGACATTGATAAAAGAACCAATCCTTCCTCTTTATTGCCCGGCGCCAGGTCTGTAATTGTTACCGCTACAAGCTATTTCACTCAAACAAGACAAAAGGAGGGAGTTCCAGTTATTTCCCGATACGCTTACGGCAGAAAGTACCAGGATGTAATTATTGTGAAGCTTATAGAACTGCTGGAGTATATTAAATCTATCGATCCGGATGCAGAGGGGAAAGCTGTATGCGATACGGCTCCGCTGCTTGAAAAGAGATGGGCTGTTGAAGCAGGATTGGGATGGCAGGGAAAACATTCAATAGTAATTAACAGGGAAATTGGCTCTTTCTTTTTTATCGGGATCCTCATTATTAACCTGCAACTGGAATATAATGATCCGGTTACAAAAGGGTACTGCGGGGAGTGCAGGCAGTGCATCGAGCAGTGTCCCACTAAAGCAATAAATGATGATTTTACAATAAACGCCAGAAGATGCATCTCAAATCTTACCATAGAAAACAGGAATCCTGTACCAGCGGAATTCATCCCTCTTCTCGGAGGAAGAGTTTACGCTTGCGATAAATGCCAGGAAGTTTGTCCCTGGAACAAGGGGACAAGCCAGCATAAACATCCCGAGTTTGTAATATCTTCGGAGCTCGCAGGGCTTACAAGGGAAGAGTGGGCAGGCCTTACCGGTGAGAAGTTCAAAAAGTTATTTTCTGAATCGCCGGTCGGAAGGGTTAAGTTTGAAAGATTCAAGTCAAACCTGGATGCGGTACTTAAAAATCAGAAAGAATTTTAGCAAAACAAATCTGTACAACATTTGATTCTGTTCTTTGGTCCCAGCCCTGAATGGTGTGAAGAACTGATTCCGCGAAGCGGAAGAACCCGGCGGGGACAAAATCAATTGCTCCCTATAGAATAGGGGCAAATGATTGATTTTCAGGCATCCGGATCTTTCAATTAAGAATAAGCCTGATTTTTATACAATTTGTTTTTTACCGTACCTTTAATATTTCGTCTTATAAGTGTAAAACAAATTTTCTTTGATTGAAAAAGAAATTATAGAACAATGCCGTAAAGGAAATCTGCAGGATTTCAGGAAAATTGTTGAGTATTCTTCACCAATGGTGTTTTCGATAGCCCTGAGGATGCTTGGTGATGAGGCGGATGCGATGGACGTTGTTCAGGAGAGCATGATCACAATATGGAAGAAGATTAAAGACGTACGCTCCCCTGAAAACTTTAAAACGTGGATGTACAGGATAGTGTTGAATAAATGCTATGATGAACTGCGAAAGAGAAAAAAGAATCCGGAAGTTGTGGCGGATGAGACTGCCTGGAAATTCCTGACAGACAGAGTCTCTGAAAATCCGGGGCGAGAGGCTGATAATAAGGAGATTGCATGTGTAATTATGACGTTAACCGAAGATCTTAGCCCAAAACAGAGGGCCGTTTTCATCCTGGCCGATATTGAGGAGATGACCGGGGATGAGGTGAGCGGGATAACGGGAATGTCGAAGATGAATATTAAGGCTAATCTCTACTACGCAAGGAAAAGAATAGGAGAATTGATAGTCAAATATATGTGATATGGACTCTGAAAGAGAAAAATATGACAAAGTTGTTGAGATCCTGAGAAGATCAAAGCCCATAATCAGAGATCAGGAGGCTCTTTCCGAAAGGATCCTTTATCTGATCAGAAAGGAGAAGCACGATCCGGTTCAGATTAACAGGGTAATCAACATTCTTTTTGGCTGGGTGTATATAGGGTGGGTAAGGAGAAGCCTGATTGCCATCTCATTTGCAATACTTTTTGTCTTTATTTATCAGCAGTCAATAATATTGAGACGAATAAATGCCATTGACAGACTGACAATTTTTACAAGCAGCCAGCTCATTCCTGATGCAACTGAAAGAGTTGATTCAAAAACACTCTTTATGCGTGCCGGCATTATACTTCCGGCAGCGAAGGGAGAGTTTTCCGACAGACAGGTTGACCAGCTAATTAAGTCATTTAATGAACTGCAGGTGAAATATAAGGATATATTGAAAATTATTGATGAAGATCCTGATCTTAAAAACTATATCGAAAGGAAGCTTAATCAAAAAGACAGGGGAAAATTAAAACTATAAGAATATGAAAAATAGAGGGTTAAAAATTATTGTCTTACTATTCATTATTATGGCTGCATCATGTAATGAACCGGAAACTGTTGTAACAGATATTATTCACACCGATGGAACTGTTACAAGGAAGATAGAGATGAAAAATTCAAAGAATGAGTTTTCAATGAAGAGCATGAAGGTTCCTCTCGACAATACCTGGAAAATAAAGGACTCTCTGGAGATAGACAGGAAAGGGGATACTACCTGGGTAAAGCGCGCTGAAAAGCTGTTCGCAAACGTTGATGAGATAAATGCCAGTTACAAAAACGACAGTGGAGCCAACCGGAACACTCAAAGACATATTGAATTAAGAAAACAGTTCAGATGGTTTACAACAGATTATGTTTTTTCCGAAAATATTGAAAAGAGACTTAGATTCGGATACCCGGTAGCAAAATTTCTTGATAAGGATGAACTGAATTATTTCTACTCTCCTTCAAAGCTTAAGGAAGAGAAACTTAAGGGTAGTGACAGCCTGAGATACAAAGCTATCTTCGATACTATAAGCAAGAAAACTGATCGGTGGATTTTCAGATCGCTGATATCTGAATGGATCGGGCAATTTGATCTTCTGGCACCGGGCAGAACTGAGAAGGAAGTGAGCCTCCAGTCTCTTATTGCACGCGAAGATGAATTTTATAATTCACTGGGGAAGTACCAGAACTTTGACAGTCTCTGGAAAAGCGGCGTTATTCTGAATGATTACTTTGGTGAGACAATTGCAAAGAAATACAGAGAGCAGTTCGACTCTTCAATGAGTAAAGTTGAAAAAACAGGATTAGCTGAATTCAAGGATTATTCCCTGAAAATTATAATGCCTGGCAAACTGACTGGTACAAACGGATTCATGGATAGCAGCCATGTTCTGCTCTGGCCGGTGAAATCGGATTACTTCTTTACAGAGCCTTACAGGATGTGGGCAGAATCGAAGATAACAAATACCTGGGCATGGATCGTAACGGGAATATTCCTTGTATTTGTTGCAGCAGGATTGATGTTCCGCAGCCTGAGGAAGTAGATTTGTATCTAAACAAGCAGAGACGCTCAATAAGAGCGCCTCTGCTGCAATTAATGCCACATTTTATTTTTCCTAATTATCGTAATCCTTAAGGATAAGCATAAGCTTCTGCCGTGTAAAGAAGATCCTGCTTTTAACCGTTCCTATCTTAAGTCCAAGTTCATCAGCTATTTCTTTGTATTTGAATCCGTTGAGGTGCATCCTGAACGGAACCTTGAATTCGTCGCTGAGAGAATCAATGGCTTTCTCGATCTCCTCCTGGGCATAGGATGATTCAGGAGAAATGAATCCCTTGTCGTGCGGCATGTTCACATAATACAGATCCTGCGTTCCGTCAATAAGGGTATTCTCCTTAACATTCCGCCTGTAGTTGTTTATAAAGGTATTCTTCATAATTGTGAAGACCCATGCCTTCAGATTAGTATAATCGACAAATTTGTCTTTGTATGTGATTGCCTTCAGATAGGTGTCCTGAACAAGGTCAAGTGCACTATCACGATCGGAGGTCAAACTCATTGCAAATCTCTGAAGATTGCTTTTCATTCCGATCAAACTGGTTGTAAAATCTTCTGTTGTCATGTCTGTATTGATTGAGTTTGTTGTTGAAGCAAATTTATACAGATAATAAAGGATAAGCAAATCTTAATATCTTAAAATCATTTAAATCTGCAGATAGTCTAAATAGCTCAAAAATGTAAATAACAGAAAAACAACATGATATAGATCTGATTTGTTGTTCTGAATAAGTTTAATATAAATAGAGAATATTTATTATCGTTCTTTTTTCTTAACTTTTCCTTAACAGATTTTCCCTTTATTTCATGGATCAGTGTTTATTTATACATCTTTTGTAACTTTATGGAAAAAAGAGATGGATATTAATCTGAAGCTTTCAAATGGTCAGACTGTAAAGGGGCTGATCAGTAGTCCCGGCGATAATCTGAAAGCCGGTGTCGTATTTGTTCATGGGCTCGGAGAGCATATAGGCCGGTATGGTGAAATGATAAAAAGGCTTGCCGCTGAAGGAATAGCATTCACCGCTGTGGATCTTCCCGGCCATGGAAAATCAGATGGAGGCAGAGGCGTAATTAAAAACTACTCCATTATCCATGAAATGATAAATGTCCTGCTTCGCGAGTTTCAGAAAACATTCAGGGGAATTCCGGTTTTCCTTTATGGCCATAGCCTTGGTGGAGGAATAGTCCTTGAATATGTAGTATCACAATCCCCTGCCATAAGTGGAGCAATTGTAACATCGCCATGGCTTAAGCTCTCTTTTGAACCAGAAAAATCCAAAAAAGTGCTTGCCGCGATAATGAAGAGCATTTTGCCATCCCTTGTTCAGCCATCAGGCCTTGTGGTCGATCATATATCACATGATATGGCTGAGGTTGAAAAATACAAGAGCGATCCTCTTGTCCATGGCAAGATCTCTGTTGGGCTTTTCCATAGTGCAACAACTGCCGGGAAATATGTTCTGGAAAACGGAGCCTCAATTAAGATCCCGGTGCTGCTTATGCATGGTTCCGACGATCAGATCACTTCACCAAACGGAAGCAGGGAACTCGCAGCCGGGAATAAGCTGGTAGATATTAAGATATGGGAAGGAGGATACCACGAGCTCCATAATGAACTTTTTAAGGATGAGGTGTACAGCTATATCATCAACTGGATGAAGAATCATATCTGATTATCACTTCTGCACTATATAATGAATTTTCGAACAACATTTTCAATCCCTGCGTCTGGTAGCAGAATAAGCTACGACACGCCTGTTATGTTTGCAGGATCATGCTTTGCAAATGAGATAGGAAAGAGAATGTCGGAGGGCAAGATGAAGGTGCTTATAAATCCGGCCGGGACTGTCTATAATCCGGTATCAATAGCCAATACGATAGACCTTGTTATAGAGAACAGGATCATTGGAACCGGAGATCTTTACTCTTCAAAGGGCCGGTATATGAGTTTCCTGCATTATACGGATTTCACCTCGGAGGACCCGCTCTTTACAATTGAAAAAATAAACAGATCAACTGAACGGGCTCACAAGTTTCTAAAGGAAGCCTCATACCTTTTCATAACATTTGGTACGGCAATGGTATACAGGCTTGCCGAAACATTACAGATAGTTTCAAACTGCCATAAGCTTCCTTCTGGGATGTTCCTTTCAGAAATGCTCAAGGTTGAAGAGATCACCACGATCTGGACCGGGCTTCTCAACAGGCTTCAATTATTCAACCCGAAACTTAAGATCATATTTACAATAAGTCCCGTAAGACACTGGAAAGACGGGGCTCACAGGAATCAACTGAGCAAATCGGTACTCTTTTTAGCGACAGAGGAATTGCTCGGGCATCCCCTCGTACAGGGATACTTTCCTGCATATGAGATCGTAATGGACGATCTTCGCGATTACAGGTTTTATGCTGACGATTTGCTCCATCCTTCTGAAACGGCCATCGATTATGTGTGGGATGCTTTCGCGGATTGTTATTTTGAATCATCATCTCTGTCGGTTCTGAAGGAGGTCCGCAACATTGAAAGGTCTGTTCATCACAGGCTCTCAAACTCATCAACAGCCGGCACAAAGGACTTTGCTTCCGCAATGTTAAAGAAAATTGCAGCCTTCAGCCTGAAAAATCCGCATATTGACCTTTCTGATGAAATAGCTTATTTCAAAGGGATTGACCCCGGTGACAGGTAATCTCTGATATCCCCTTTTGAACAATCATTTTTGTTTGACGTTATCTAATCAAACAAGTTGTCCATGAAGAAAATACTTATACTACTCATCTTATTTTATTTCTCCTCAAGTCTGTTCAGCCAGGCACCCAATGGCACGATAAAGGGGAAAGTGATCGATTCTAAAACAAACCAGGGTGTCCCTTTTGCCAGTGTTGTTGTATGGGGTACAACAACAGGAGCAATGACAGACGGGGATGGAAATTACAGTTTTACAGGGCTTAAACCAGGGTTTATTGAACTAAGGGCTTCAAGCATCGGATATAAGCCATATGTTTCTGAAGGAATAATGGTTACAAACAGCAAGACAGTTAATCTCGATATACTTCTTGAAGAATCAGCACTCCAGATTAGTGAAGTTGTAGTAAAAGCCTCGCCATTCAGGAAGAGGGCCGAAAGCCCGGTATCAGAAAGGATCATTGGGATCGACGAGATTGAAAGAAATCCCGGAGGTAACAGGGATATATCAAAGGTAATCCAGTCATTTCCCGGCGTAGCTTCAACCCCGGCATTCAGGAATGATGTTATAGTCAGAGGGGGAGGTCCGAATGAAAACAAATTTTATGTAGATAATGTCGAGATACCTTACCTTAACCACTTTTCAACACAGGGAGCATCAGGCGGACCGGTAGGGATCATAAACGTTGATTTTGTAAGATCCGTCGACTTCGTATCGGGCGCCTTCCCTGCCTCAAAAGGGAATGCCCTCAGCTCGGTGCTGAATTTCACACTGGCCGACGGGAACAAGGAAAAGATGAAATACAGGGCCACTGTCGGAGCTTCCGACATCGGACTTACTCTTGATGGTCCCACAGGGAAGAACAGCTCCATTATCATGTCAGTGAGAAGATCTTACCTTCAGTTTCTTTTCAGCGCACTTAAGCTGCCTTTTCTGCCCACTTATAACGATTTTCAGTTCAAGTACAAGTGGAGAATAAATGCGAAGAATGAACTGACAATGCTGGGATTAGGAGCCAAAGATGATTCCAGGCTCAATCTCAAGGCAAACCAGACTGATTTTCAGAAATATATTCTGGATTACCTTCCTGAACAGTCTCAGTACAGCTATGTTTTCGGAGCTGTTCTGAAGCACTTCACGGGGAATGGATATGACACCTGGGTCCTGAGCAGGAATTATCTTAATAATAGTGAGATCAAGTACATGAAAAATGTAGTTGCCGATTCAAACAAGACCCTCGATTACCTTTCGGGTGAGGGTGAGATAAAGGCCCGGTATGAGAAGACAATAATAGGTGGGAACGGTTTCAGGTTCAGCTTTGGCGGAGGTTATGAGTATGCACACTACAGGAATTCTACCTACAATAAGATATTTTTATCAGACACTCCTGAAATAATTGATTACAATGCCAACCTTAAATTCAGTAAATATGGTCTCTTCGGGCAGATAAGCCGGTCTCTTATAAACGATAAGCTGACACTATCACTTGGTGTGAGAAGCGATGCGAATAATTATTCTTCATCTATGGGGAACCTTTTAAACCAGATCTCTCCCCGGTTTTCAGCCTCATATGCCCTTACTGAAAAGTTCAGCATAAACATGAATATCGGAAGATATTACGAGCTTCCGCCATATACAGCACTTGGTTTCGCGAACAGCTCAGGGACCTTTGTCAATAAGCTCAATGATCTGAAATATATCAGGGCTGACCATGCCGTGGCTGGTATCGAATATCTGCCGAATGAAAATATACAGTTTACTTTAGAGGGATTTTATAAGCATTATATGAATTACCCCTTTTCAGTCCGAGATTCGGTGCCTATCTCAAGCAAGAGTGCAGGCTATGATATTTTCGGTAATGAAGAGCTGAGATCTATTTCGGAAGGGCAGGCTTATGGCATTGAGTTCCTGGCAAGGATCAAAGAGTTCAAGGGGCTGAACCTTGTTGCCGCTTATACTTTTGTGAGAAGTGAATTTAAGAATTATTATGGCACTTATATCCCTACTGCATGGGATAACAGGAACCTGTTAAGCCTCACAGGAACAAGAAGATTAAGCAGGAACTGGGATATTGGAATGAAGTTCAGATATGTTGGTGGTGCCCCGTACACACCCTATGATCTTCAAAAATCCTCACTTAAGTCCGCATGGGATGTACAGGGTCAGGGTTATCTCGATTATACCCAATTTAACAGTTACAGGCTGAAGGGATTTGACCAGCTTGATATAAGGGTCGATAAAAGGTATTTTTATAAGGGTTGGTCGCTCATGCTTTATGTTGACATCCAGAACGTCCTGAATTCAAAAGCCGATCAGCCACCTATCCTTGTAAGGGAGACAGACAGCAACGGCGATCCTGTAACTGACCCCACCAATCCATTGAGGTATAAGCTTAAATATATAAGCGGAACTTCAGGAACGGTTCTCCCGACAGTTGGAATAATCGTGGAATTTTAAACAGGTAAACTACCTGAACTGAGAGATCTTCTTGATAAAGTCGGAAGGGTCCCTTGATATAATTATTCTTTCAGGCGTCCGTTTGTCAGCAACACCGGGATAATCTGTGAAGATTATCTTTTTGAGGGATAGTGCCTTACCTGCAGCATTGAAATATTCAATTTTTTTCTTGGCAAAATCAAACGCTCCGGAATTGACGATAAGGTACTTAAATGGCTTTATCCTGTAAATTTCATTTATTTCAGATGCAGGAAGCAGACCTCCTGTAAATATTACAGTAAAGCCACGTTTCTTAAGGATATACTTATAGAAGAGAAAATTATTGTCCGAGTAATTATCCGAGGTATTGACCATAGCGACAGCTTCATTTGATTTTTCAGCGGAGGCCTTAAGATTAACGTCCTCGATGATTATCATCTGCTTTATAGTATTCCTGATGAATTGTTCCTGGGCTCTTGAAAGACTGCCTGTCTGCCAAAGTATGCCTGCTTTTGTAAGCAGGGGGTGCAGGTAATTAATATAGGCATCCTCGATTCCGAAGCGCCTTATAAACGGTACCAGGGCATCCATAAACTGCTCCTCACTGAATTTAAGTGCCGACATAAGCAGTTTTCCCGGCTGGAATTCCTGATCAGGGCCATCGTTAAGGCTGCTGACATCCATCACCTTTCCTGTAAGCTGGTCTTCATCGAGAGCGGCAATCTTTGATATCTTTAATCCGTTTCGGTTCAGAAAGGCAACATTCAGTATTTTCTTGAGTTCCGATTCGCTGTACATTCTTATATTGGAATCTGTACGGTCGGGTTCAAGAATACTGTACCTTTTTTCCCAGATCCTTATAGTATGGGCTTTTATTCCTGAGAAATTCTCAAGATCCTTAATTGAATATACATTCAATCCTTCTTCCATGGCTTATTCTATCTGTTTGGTGTTCCCGTTAATATACAGGTCTTTACATAAAACAATCTATTTTAAGATTTGTTTAAGAAAGCTGATAAAGAGCACTTTTTATCTCTAGTCGCAGATAATGAACCAGATAGGAATAGAAATTTGAATAAAAATGATAACGGTTGAAGCCATTCGGAGATTATCCTGCCGCTTCAATAAGTATCCTTCTAACAATCCTGGTATTATCACTGAATGTAATAACAACAAGATACATTCCCCTTTTTGCATTCTCGAGAATGATTTTTATGGTAAGTATGGGAGAATTGTATTTCTCCATAAAGATATCCTGACCAATAATATTCGTGATCTTAATAGAAGAGATCTCTTTATCGCTCGTGATCGTAAATGAATTATCCCTGACCGGGACGGGATAAATGCTGACATTTACCTCTGTCTCATTTAATAAATATCCTTTCCCGGACTGCCTTGATATGGCAGAAGAGTCGCGCTGCCCGTAGGAGGCAAGTGTAGCAAGCAAAAGTACAGTAGCGAGTAAATACTGTTTCATCCGCAGGATTTTATCTTCTTTAACTACAAAAATTGTGCAAAAGTTTCACATTATCAATGAAAATGCTTCAAATGTTCGATTGCCTTGACAAGATCTTCAGGAATATCTATACCAATTCCCTCCCATGAAGTAACTGCAGTCCGTATTTTGTATCCGTTCTCAAGCCATCTGTTCTGTTCCAGCGATTCGGCAATTTCAAGCGGGCCCGGCTTAAGAGATGTCAGCTTGAGAAGTGTTGCCTTTCTGTATGCGTACACACCAAGATGCTTGAAAAAGGTATGTTTTGAAAGCCAGTTCTCCATTTCAGCCCCTCTGAAATATGGAATTGGGGAGCGGCTGAAATAGAGTGCATCATTTGAAAGTGAGACCGCGACCTTTGTCTCGTTTACATTGAAAAGATCGGAAGTTACCTTGATCTCACTTATCAGCGTTGCTATCTCAACCGAGGGGTCGGAAAAGCAGGATGAAACAAGCCTAAGCTGTTCGGGGAGTATAAATGGTTCATCTCCCTGGATATTTATGATTATCCCGGGGTCAGTCCCGGTCATCGTTTCAATTATAGTGGCAGCCTCTGCGCACCTGTCAGTGCCGCTGCGATGAGAGGCGGAGGTCATTATGGCATTTCCTCCGAATTTTTTCACAGCCTCGGTTATTCTTTCGTCATCAGTTGCCACATATACCGAATCAAGTGCTTTTGAAGCCTGTTCGTAAACCATCTGTATCATCTGCCTGTCCCCGATCATGGCAAGAGGCTTCCCAGGGAAACGGGTGGAGGCAAACCTTGCTGGTATAATGCCCGTTAAATGAGGTTCCGTAACTATTTTCATCCGGCAAATTTACAAAAAATGCATTTCCCAATATTCTAAAAATGTAGTAAATTCGCAGGATTATAAAATCGAGCATAATGGAGCTTCAGAGTATTAAGCAAAGATTCGGGATAATTGGCAATTTCGTTGGTCTCAACAGGGCGATTGATATTGCCGTTCAGGTTGCCCCTACCGACCTTTCAGTTCTGATCTCCGGCGACAGTGGTACAGGGAAGGAGGTATTTCCCCAGGTAATACACAGCTATAGTACAAGGAAACACGGACAGTATATCGCAGTAAACTGCGGAGCAATACCCGAAGGAACTATCGATTCAGAACTTTTCGGACATGAGAAGGGATCATTCACAGGCGCTACAGAGAGCAGGAAGGGATATTTTGAAGTAGCCGATGGTGGAACGATATTTCTCGATGAGGTTGCGGAATTGCCGCTTTCAACACAGGTAAGGCTCCTCAGGGTCCTGGAAACCGGCGAGTTCATGAGGGTGGGTTCTTCAAAATCCCAGAAAACAAATGTAAGGGTTATCGCGGCAAGCAATGTTGACATTGCCACTGCAATTGAAAACGGTAAATTCAGGGAAGATCTGTACTACAGGCTCAATACAGTCCCCATTAAAATTCCGGCATTACGGGAGAGAGGGGAAGACATTCTTCTTCTTTTCAGAAAATTCGCAGTCGATTTTGCCGAAAGGTACAGGATGCCATCAATAAGGCTGACACGGGAAGCTCAGGTAATATTGCTCAATTACAACTGGCCCGGCAATGTGAGACAGCTCAAGAATATTACCGAACAGATATCAATCATAGAGAGTGAGCGGGAGATCGGAGCAGAGACTCTAAAGACTTATATCCCCGACTATCTGGGAGTAAAGCTTCCCGCGGTCTTTCACAGGCAGGATGAGAAGTCCTTTTCATCGGAACGGGAGATACTATATAAGATTCTCTTCGATATGAAAAGCGATATGAATGATCTTAAAAAGCTTGTTCTTGACATGCTGCAGAAGGATGGCGGTGAAGCCCGTTTCAGTGAAGACAGTTCCAAAGTTATTAAGAACCTTTTTGGTGAAACAAAGATAGAAAGCACTATCAGGCCTGTTCAGGATGAAGCTATTGTTGATTATCCCGGCCATGGTGTCAGAAATAATATTCAGGACACGGAAGAGATTGTTGAAGAATCACTCTCCCTCTCCGAGAAGGAAATGGAATTTATAAAAAAGGCGCTTGAAAAGCATAATCATAAGAGAAAACTGGCAGCTAAGGAGCTTGGAATCTCCGAAAGGACACTTTACAGGAAAATCAAGGAGTATGGCATTGAATCGTAATTTGAAATGGGCTTTGGCGGGAAGGATCTCACTTCTGCTTATTCTTGTCTTTTATTCAATTCTGACCTCGTGTACGGTTTCCTATGGATTGTCAGGAGCGAATATCAATTATGCCAAAGTACACACAATGAGCATTCAGACATTCCAGAACAGGGCTACTCTTGTACAGCCCGGGCTTAATAATTTAATTACTAATGCACTAATAGATAAGTGCAAGTCCCAGACAAAGCTCAATCTTATAACCGGTATCGGAGATGTGAATTTTGAAGGTGAAATAAAAGACTATAATACAAGGCCACTGACAGTTGCAGCAGACAGCCGGGCTGCAATGAACAGATTTACTATAACTATAAAGGTAAAATTCACGAACTCAACTGATAGCGAATTAAGTTTTGATAAGGAATTCTCACGTTTTCAGGACTATGACAGCACCAGCGAACTGAGCCAGGTTGAAAGTACGCTTGTAGACAAGATCGTTCAGCTTCTGGTTGAGGATATATTCAATGAGGCATTCGTTAAATGGTAACAGTTGTGAACCGAAACGACTTCATACAGATAATAAATAATCCGGGTCTGATCGACAGGCAGATGACCGGAGAGGTAAGGGAACTTGTCGACCTGTTTCCATGGTTCCATAGTGCACATCTCTTACTGCTTAAGGGACTTTACAATTCCAGTGATATAAAATTTGAGAATCAGCTGAAACTGTCAGCAATCCATATTACCGACAGGGAGGTGCTCTATTATATTCTGCACAGAGCGGAGCCAGTTGAGAATGTGAATTCTGATAGTCCGGCAGATACAGCCAAAGTTCAGCCTGAACAGCCAGACATTGAGCAGGTTGTAATAGAGAGTGGCAGGAACAGTTCTGATCTTATTTCTGAACTGGAGAAAGGCACTTTAATTGTTACTCCGGAAAACAAACCGGAAGTTATCACGAAAGAGGCCCCTGTTGAAACAATAATTGTTACAACTGAATCACTCCTGGATGAATCTGCAAGCGTGATGCTTGTAATTGATGACGGAGATAATCATATTGAAGAGAATGTTATCTTTATGGATCCGTCAATTTCCTCCGGAGAAAAGGTAGAACTGCTTGAACTTGAAGAGAATGTGATGGAACTTTCTGGCGATATTCAGCCTGTAAAGACAGGAGTGGAAAAAGGAAGAGCCGGTCAGGGAAACAGAAAGGAGTTCCAGGCAAAGCTTATTGATAATTTTATCCTTCTCAATCCAAGGATAGAAGCTCCGAAGGATAAAACCGAAAGGCCGAATGAAGATATCTCAAAGCCTTTTGTTGAGGAAAAAGGTGGATTTATTACTGAAACACTTGCAAGAATCTATGTTAGCCAGGGATACTATTCAAGGGCCATCGACATTTATGAGAAATTAAGTTTGAAATTTCCGGAAAAAAGTAGTTACTTTGCGACTCAAATTGAAAAAGTAAAGGAGTTAATAAAATAGCGATCAGATGGGAATTTATATTTTAGTTACAGCGTTGATAATTGTTGCCTGCTTTTTGCAGATACTTATCGTTCTGGTACAGAACTCTAAGGGAGGCGGACTCGCAGCCAATTTTACATCAGCAGGTCAGACGATGGGGGTAAGGAAAACTGCTGATTTTCTTGAGAAATCGACATGGACAATTGCAATTGGCCTTTTCGTTTTGTGTCTTGTTGCAACAGCCGCCATTCCAAGGGGAGGAGACAAACAGCGTTCAAGGATTGAAACACAGATCCAGAACGCAGTTGATCCGAATGCCGTACCTACTCTTCCGACCGCAACGCCTCCGCCTGCAACAGGAACAACTCCTGCAAAGGATAACACCAAGAAATAGCCTGAAAAGGGTATATATCTAAAGAGTGTCAGATTGTCATAAACTGACACTTTTTATTTATACGATGTAATATTTTGAAAACGAGCCAGATGCCGGGGGCTCCATTAGGTAATGATATTGCAGTTAATTTAAAATCGCACTATTTCAGGACAGCATAAGGTGCAAAATGGCATGAAATATTTTTTGGCACAGATTATGCTAATCCGAAGACAGAAAATAATTGTTTAACTTTTAATACTTATAGAAATGGCACAATTAAAAGGCAGGATACTGGCAGGAAAAGTTCTCGTAAAGCCTCACGAGGCTGAAGCCAAGACCGCCAGCGGGATTATAATTCCGGAATCGGCAAAGGAAAAACCACGCCAGGGTAAAGTTATCCTTGTAGGCGCTGCAAAAAAGGATGAGGAAATGGAAGTGAAAAAGGGTGATGATGTTCTTTATGGCAAGTATTCAGGTCAGGAACTGACTATTGATGGCGAGGATTATCTGCTTGTTTCTCAGTCGGATATCCTGTTTATAGCGTAATTTTCGTAACCAATAAAAATTCAGAATATGGCAAAAGAGATAAAATACAATATTGATGCCCGCGCACTTCTTAAAGAGGGTGTTGATGAGCTGGCAAACGCAGTTAAAGTGACACTTGGTCCTAAAGGACGCAATGTTGTTATTGAGAAGAAATATGGTGCACCACAGATAACAAAGGATGGTGTCACTGTCGCTAAAGAGATCGAGCTTTCAGATCCTTATAAGAATATGGGTGCACAGATGGTTAAGGAAGTTGCATCAAAAACAGGTGATGATGCCGGGGACGGTACCACAACAGCAACTGTGCTGGCCCAGTCTATTATAAATGTTGGTCTTAAGAACGTCACTGCCGGTGCAAACCCGATGGATATCAAAAGGGGAATTGAAAAGGCAGTTGCGAAGGTTGTCAAGAGCCTTGGCTCGCAGGCGAAAGTTATCGGTGACGATCTGAGCAAGATAGAACAGGTAGCAAGGATATCTGCAAATGACGATGAAGAGATAGGCAAGCTTATAGCTGAAGCAATGGGTAAAGTGCATAAGGAAGGCGTTATTACCGTTGAAGAAGCAAAGGGAACAGCCACCACAGTTGAGGTTGTCGAAGGGATGCAGTTCGACCGCGGATATATCTCCGCTTATTTTGTAACCAATGCAGAGAAGATGGAAGCTGATCTGGAAAGTCCTTATATCCTGATTCACGACAAGAAGATATCTACAATGAAAGATATGCTCCCTGTTCTTGAAGCTACTGCACAGACAGGACACCCTCTTCTTATTATTGCCGAGGATGTTGAAAGTGAGGCACTCGCAACTCTTGTTGTGAACAGGCTTCGCGGGTCTCTTAAAGTATGCGCTGTTAAAGCTCCGGGCTTTGGCGACAGGAGAAAAGAGATGCTTGAAGATATAGCAATACTTACCGGAGGTACGGTAATATCAGAGGAAAAAGGGCTGAAGCTTGAGCATACAACCCTTGACATGCTTGGCAGAGCTGAGAAGATAACAGTTGATAAGGAAGATACAACTATTGTAAACGGTTCAGGCGACAAGGATCAGATCAAGGCCAGAGTTAACCAGATCAAACAGCAGATAACAGTTACAACTTCAGATTACGATAAAGAAAAATTGCAGGAACGCCTTGCAAAACTGGCTGGTGGTGTTGCAGTTCTTTATATTGGCGCAGCATCAGAAGTTGAGATGAAAGAGAAGAAAGACAGAGTTGATGATTCACTTCATGCAACACGTGCTGCAATTGAAGAAGGAATAGTTCCTGGTGGAGGTGTAGCATATATCCGCGCTATCAAGGCACTTGACGGACTGAAAGGTGACAATGAAGACCAGCTGACAGGTATTGAGATTATAAAGAGGGCAATCGAAGAGCCTCTTCGTCAGATCGCCCTCAATGCAGGTCAGGAAGGCGCAGTGATAGTTCAGACTGTTAAAGCAGGAAAGAATGATTACGGCTACAATGCCCAGACCGGGAAATTTGAGAACCTATACGATTCAGGTGTTATTGACCCGGTTAAGGTTGCAAGGATTGCACTTGAGAATGCCGCTTCAATAGCAGGTATGTTCCTTACTACCGAAGCTGTCATAGTTGAGGAGAAACAGGATACACCACCAGCTGCTCCTCAGGGAATGGGTGGCGGAATGCCCGGAATGATGTGATATCAATGATTTGAAATACGGGGATCATGCAAATGATCCCCTTTTTTATTTTTTGTGCAGAAACGCTATGCATGGCGTTTTTACACCGAAAACAACACCATAATTTTATATATTTGCACCGGAATAAATTTAAGCGCCTGAATGGATAATATCCGCAATTTCTGCATAATAGCACATATCGACCATGGTAAAAGTACTCTGGCAGACAGATTACTTGAAGTTACAAATACATTAACCGACCGGCAATTCCAGAACCAGGTCCTTGACGATATGGATCTGGAAAGGGAAAGAGGAATTACCATAAAGAGCCATGCCATACAGATGGAGCATATCTTAAGCGGGAAGAAATATGTCCTTAATCTTATAGACACACCCGGACATGTCGATTTTTCCTATGAAGTATCAAGATCAATAGCCGCTTGCGAAGGGGCACTGCTCGTGGTTGATGCCACGCAGGGCATACAGGCTCAGACTATTTCCAACCTTTATATGGCCATTGAACATGATCTTGTAATAATACCTGTGTTAAATAAAATGGATATGGCAAATGCCATGCCTGAGGAGGTAAAGGATCAGATAGTCGATCTTGTAGGCTGTTCTAGGGAAGATATAGTTGAAGCCAGTGCAAAGACAGGCATGGGCGTCGACAGGATAATGCTTGATATCGTTGAAAAGATCCCGGCTCCCAAGGGCGATCCTGATGCTCCGTTCCAGGCATTGATTTTTGACTCTATATTCAATTCATTCAGAGGCATAATAGCATATTATAAGATCGTAAACGGATCTGTAAGAAAGGGTGATCGGGTTAAGTTTGTGAGCACCGGAAGGGAGTATGATGCTGACGAGATAGGTGTTCTGAAGCTTAAGCAGGATCCAAAGGATTTCATGGGAACCGGCAACGTCGGATATATTATTTCAGGAATAAAAAACTCAGCCGAGGTCAAGGTTGGAGATACAATTACCAGGGTGGATCAGCCCTGCGAACAAGCTATTTCCGGCTTTGAGGATGTCAAGCCCATGGTTTTCGCCGGCATTTACCCTGTTGACGCTGATGATTATGAAGATCTCAGATCATCCATCGAAAAGCTTCAGCTTAACGATGCTTCTCTTTCATTTATACCTGAATCATCGGCAGCCCTCGGCTTCGGTTTCAGATGCGGATTCCTCGGACTGCTTCATATGGAGATAATCCAGGAGCGTCTCGACAGGGAGTTCAATATGGATGTTATAACAACTGTCCCAAACGTTTCATACAAGGTATATACAACAAAGGGAGAGGAAATTGATGTGCATAATCCCTCGGGTCTTCCCGCAGTCAATTACCTTGAACGCATTGAGGAACCATATATTGTTGCCCAGATAATTACCTTCGGAACATTATC
>JBBIIS010000012.1:0-9966 GCA_037446375.1 Bacteroidota bacterium
GGCTGAAGTGGCTCAGGAAGGTGAAGGAGGAGACAGGGCTTCTTGTCGGCACTGAGGTTGCCAATGAAAAGCATGTTTATGAAGCCCTTAAATATGGCATTGATCTTCTCTGGATCGGAGCCCGTACATCTGTGAATCCATTCACCGTACAGGAGATAGCTGACGCCCTGAACGGAGTTGATGTGATCGTCCTTGTAAAGAATCCTATCAACCCGGATATTGATCTGTGGACAGGTGCTATTGAACGAATAGCAAGTGCGGGCATAAAAAAGCTTGGAGCCGTCCACCGGGGCTTTTCAACATTCGAAAAGACCATCTACAGGAACCAGCCCAACTGGCAGCTTCCGATCGAGCTGAGAAGAAGGATCCCAGGCTTGCCTGTAATTTGCGATCCAAGTCACATTGCCGGCAGGAGAAAATATCTTTTTGAGATTTCACAAAAGGCAATGGACCTCAATTTTGACGGACTCATAATCGAATCTCATGTCGATCCCGATAATGCCTGGAGCGATGCCGCACAGCAGATAACCCCCGAAGGACTAAAGGATCTACTGAAGAGTCTGATTCTCAGACAGGAGAATCCATCCGATCCAAAGCTGCTTGATGTCCTTGGAGAGCTTCGCCAACAGATAGACATTTTCGATGAGAACCTGCTGGAGCTTATGGAGAAAAGGATGAAGATAGCTGAGACAATCGGCGAATTCAAGAAAGAGAATAACATAACGATCCTTCAAAGTACAAGGTGGGACGAGATAATAAGCAAGGCTGTAATAAAAGGTGAAACAAAAGGGCTTAGCGCAGAGTTTATTGATGTTCTTTTCAAGGCAATTCACCAGGAATCCATCAATCACCAGATGAAGGTTATCAACGACGGGAAGGAGATAAGGGAGCTGAAGGAGTAAGAATAATTAAGCTACTAATATCTTTTAGTTAATTTTTTCTACAAATATTTGTAATTATAAAAAAACCTTTTAGCTTTGCGGTCATGAAAACAAGAATGTCTTACACATGGTTATGGCGCAGTTTACTCAGTAAAGCTGTGATTCCCGCCATTGTATAGCATCTAACAGATATTTAATATTCAAGGCACGCTGATCACAGCGTGCTTTTTTTTTGGCAATTATTAATCTTAAATATTTTTAAAAATGGAAAGAACAAGAAAGATCATCTTAACCGAAAAAGAAATGCCGGGGCAATGGTATAATATTATAGCCGACATGCCTAATAAACCAATGCCTCCTCTGCATCCGGTGACAAGGCAGCCTGTCGGTCCGCAGGACCTGGCGGCAGTCTTCCCCATGGAACTTATAAAACAGGAGGTATCGTCCGAAAGGTATATCGATATTCCCGATGAGGTTCGTGATATGTACTTCACGTTTCGCCCATCCCCTCTTTTCAGGGCAACATATCTTGAAAAGGCTCTTGGCACAAAAAGCAGGATCTATTACAAGTACGAAGGGGGAAACTACTCCGGATCGCACAAGGCTAATACTGCCATTGCCCAGGCCTACTATAACAAGCAGGAAGGTGTAAGAAGAATCACAACTGAGACTGGCGCCGGGCAGTGGGGAAGTGCTATGAGCTTCGCGTGCCATCATTTCGGGCTCGAACTGCTCGTATTCATGGTAAAGGTAAGCTATAATCAGAAGCCTGGCCGCAAGCTCCTGATGAATACATATAATGCCAAGGTTATAGCATCTCCCAGCAACATGACAGTGGCCGGAAGACATATTCTTGAACTCGATCCCGATTCACCGGGCAGCCTTGGTATAGCTATCTCCGAGGCAATGGAGGTTGCCGTTCAGGATCCCTACACAAAATATTCACTCGGAAGCGTACTTAATCATGTAATCCTCCATCAGACAATTATTGGTCAGGAGGCACTAATCCAGATGGAAAAGGCCGGTGATTATCCCGATGTTGTTATAGGATGTTTTGGAGGCGGTTCAAACTTCTCAGGGATAGCATTTCCTTTCCTGCGCGAGAAGCTTCTTCACGGTAAGGATGTAAGACTGCTGACAGTGGAACCCGCATCATGCCCTAAGCTCACGAAGGGAAAATTCATGTACGATTTCGGTGATTCTGCCGGGATGACCCCGCTCCTTCCGATGTATACACTCGGACATAACTTCATGCCCGACAAGATACATGCAGGCGGTCTGAGATATCATGGAGCAGGAGTTCTTGTCAGTCAGCTTCTTAAGGATGGTTTCATTGAGGCAAAGGCAAAACTTCAGAGAGAGTGTTTTGAGGCTGGTGTGCTTTTTGCAAGATCTGAAGGAATCCTTCCCGCTCCCGAATCGACATATGCCATTGCAGGAGCGCTGGATGAGGCAAGAAAAGCAGATCTCGAAGGAGTTTCAAGGACAATACTCTTCAATCTCAGCGGACACGGACATTTCGATATTTCAGCTTACGAGAAGTATTTTGAGAATAATCTTCCCGATCATGAGCTTACTGCAAAAGAGGTAGAAGAAGCAATCTCAAAGATTGAGTTTCCTTCTTAAGTCCTCTCTGTGCGACTCTGTGTCTCCTCTGTGGACCTCTGTGAAACAAAAACTTACACAGAGAAACACAGAGAAGTCACAGAGAGACACTGAGAATTTCAAATATTAATATTCAGAATATGCTGCAGGATGCAGCAGTACTTTATGAATTGTTGATACAGTGTTTTTATACTCCTCCATTCCGGAAAGGCTTTTCCACTCCGGTGAATCGACAAATGCTTTCCAGTGGGATTCGTTTGAGGCTTTATCGGAAAATGATGTCATGTACATCAGATCAGGCTTGATGCTTCCGGCAAGTACTTCACCAAAGAAGACTTCGTTGAAGCCAAGTTTGTGAAACAGTTTTATCTCACCTCCCTTGTTGAACATCTCTATCTTTTTAGCAGCTTTTGCCTCTGTTGCACTCTCATAAGCCCTCAGTTCGTAGATCCTGTCGCCCACAGGTGATGTGAATTTCGGGGCGACAGCAACAGGCATTTCACTGAAAGATTTCATCAGAATACTCTCAACCCTCATGTAAGGGGGATCGTTATAAGGAGCATCCTGAAACGATTTTCCTGCCTCGCCATATTGCTTGTCATCTGACAGGATAACAGGAAGGCGAAAATAGAGATCTGAAGTTTTGAACGGAATAAAAACATAGATCAGCTTACCTGATGTGGTATCTGACTCAATGGGCTTAAAAACGCCTACCCTCTGAATGCCCGCCCTGTGAAGGGCCGGAATATATGCATCCTTAAGGAAAGCATCCATGCGATCTTCCTGTGCTTTTCCTGAAATGTGGTAGACCTTCAGTTCATAATACTCCCTTACAACAGGTGCTGCAGTTACAGTTCTCAATGTCAGACAAAATAGTGCCAAAAGCATAAATGTGTTTTTCATATTTGGTTTTTTAAATTTCTGTGTTTCTATGTGACTTCTCTGTTGAACTCAGTGAAACTTTTTAAGAACTTACACGAAAGGCCACTGAGGAATCACAGAAGGACACAGAGATGGTTATTAATTAATTATATTCTTTTGAAAATAATTTGAATATTTTTTCAGCTTCAGCTGATGTAATTGCTGATCCTGACTTTACACAGAACCGGTGTAAAAGCTTTATCGTTCCCCCTTTTGGGATCTTCACAACAAGCTCCCTCCCGGATGGATCATAGGATCTCCTTCCAAAATTATTTATCGAGAAGAGTCCATATCCCCTCGCATGCGAATAGGCTGGGAAGCCGTTGTTCTTCGGATTGTCAAACATAGCCATGCTGACAGGAACCTTGTCTTTTGTTCCTGTAAGTACCACCCAGCTGTTCCTTGTCCCCCAGACAGCATCTCCTGTTTTGCCATTGCTTGAGGTGTACATGCCAGTAACGCCTGTGTTATCGGTTGCTTTCACTTCTGAAGGCCTGCCATTTGCGTCAGTAAATGTCACCGGTTCATTTGATGGCATTTCAAAAGCCCTGTCGACCCTTATTGCAAACATACCCTCCTTGCTGTCTGAAATAGTTACATCCCCTTCTGAAGCATTTAGCTCTGAAATATGATCAATAGTCCAGAGATCCTTTCTACCTGAGAAAACAAATACTGAATGTTCTGTGAGTATTGTTTTCCCCCTGTTGTCTTTCCAGTCCGACAATACTTCAATTCTGCCCTTCTCCCCGCTTTCCGCCTTCAATATTCGTGTTACAACAATATGTCCATATTTATCCTTCTCAGCTTCCGGTATTGCTGAAGAATTGTTCCAGAAGTCAAGTCCGTTTATATTGCCGTGATTAAACCACAAACCTATTTGATGCGGATGGTCCGTCCTCTCCCCTTTTCTTGGTGCGAGAGGATATCCCCTTGTAATAACAGATCCGTCGGGCGCATTTACAGGGAAGAGGAATGGCTTCTCAATATTCACGGGATAGCAGTAAGTTGTAAATGGCTTTCCTCCGATTAGTACATCTATTTTTCTGGCTTTCTCATCATTTACAAGCTTAACCTTCTGTGCTGCTGATGGTAATGAAAATGACAGAAATATGATGGCGATAAATTGAATTGTGCGCTTCATTGATAATGGCAAATAAGAATTTGTTTATCTGAATTAAATTTCCGGAGTATAAAATTAATCTATATCATTCATTACACGCAATCAGATTATGAATTATTCTTTTGATTTCTTAATTTAGATCTTTTAAAGCCGGTAACACAGAAAAGTAAAGACCTGCCAACTTTGTAATTCTTCAAAATAAAGGGTTCAGATTAATAAAATAGTACTCCTAAAAGAAAAAAAACTTCCAGCATTCCCCAAAAGGGAGGCTGGAGCGTAAAAAAATGCACTTTAAGCTATTTTAGCGAACAGGCCTGTTTTTAACATTCGGCACACCCCCGGGGGAAAATGAAGGGGGTGTTACCAGATTGAAAAGATCCGGTTTTGCAACCTGAAATCTGAATAGTATAACAACCGGCAGGCAATAAGTCACACAGTAACCAAGAAAAACCATCAATGAAGAAAATTATTTATTTTGCCATCACTGTTCTTGCTTTTGCAGCCTGCAAAGAGCAGAAAAGCAATCTCATCTGGTCGGATGAGTTCAACTATAACGGTCTGCCTGATAGTTCGAAATGGGTATATGATACCGGGTATATTGCGAATAATGAACTGCAGTACTACAGAGAAAAACATGCTGAAAACTCAATTGTGAAAGATGGACACCTGATGCTTATTGGCAGAAAGGAGGCATATAAGAATTTTGAATATACATCAGCGAGGATAATCACGGAGGGTAAATTCAGCTTTAAATACGGTATGGCTGAAGCCAGGATGAAACTGCCTGTCGGACAGGGAATATGGCCGGCCTTCTGGATGATGGGTGACAACATAAAGGAGGTAAGCTGGCCAAAATGCGGGGAGATAGATATAATGGAGCATATCAACAATGTACCAACACTGTATGGCACCGCTCATTGGGATAATAACGGGCATGTGCAGTCGGGAGGTACGACGCCATGTGATGTAACGCAATTCCATAATTATGCACTTGAATGGAACCCCGATTCTCTCAAGTGGCTGCTCGACGGCAAGATGTATTATGGAATGTCAATAAAGGACGGGGGGAATAACTCCTCTTCATTTCACCAGCCATTCTATATCCTGCTGAATCTTGCCATTGGCGGTGACTGGCCAAAAAATCCCGATTCAACAACAGTATTTCCTGATACCGTATTTGTCGATTATGTACGGGTATACAGACAGATCCCAAAATAGGATAGCCCCAAAAATCGGGATCAGGGTTAGTTTTTCCTGACAGGCAGCCAGAAATCGCTTTCTGTAAGCCCGCACTTCTTAATCATTTCTAGGGCATATTCTGCCCTGCCGAAATTTGAATCAATATTGTTTGTGCCAATGGTAAATTTCACCCCTTTCTGCCTGGCAAGACGAATAAATTTCTCTGAAGGAATTTTGAACCTGTTGTTGATCTCTATTGCCTTGTTGTTAGCCTTTGCAGCATCAATAACCGCATTCATCCTGTCAGCGGTCCAGAAGAAATCATATCTGCCAGCCATCTGTTCAGGCAGATATGTAGGGTTAACATAAATATTGACAGGTTCTTTATTAAGTATGGTCACTATTGTCTTTACAAGATAGTCCATGAACTGTTGTTCGTCATCTATCCAGGTCTCATTTTTGAGCCATATCCTGTTACGCCGGCCCTTTTCATCAGTGAAAGTCATTCCATCAGTAAAAACATAGTCGAATTTTGAAACAGCCTCCATGGAAAAATTATTGACCCATTCACGCCCTTCTGCCTGCATTCCTACATAGAACTGCGGGTACTTTTTCATCACAAGGAGAAAGGAGTCAATTCCCTGATCGGAGTGTACCGGAAAGCCAACGCCGCAGTTAACTGCTATTCCGTACTGAATATTATCATGCCTGGACTTTTCTATCGCCTTATCAATGGTGAGGTCACCCTTTATGTGAACATGAAGGTCGACGAGCCTGAATGGGTCGGCCCGCTTGCAAGAGGTGACACCAATAATAAAAATGGTTAAAATCAGAAGAATACCTATCCTGAAAGGGTGCATTGAAAGTTTCATTTTATTAATGTTAATATTGTTTAGAAAAAAATTGTTTGTAATCGCAAGGTACTTAAAGTTTATGCCTCTCAATCAAAAGGCCGGCTTATTTTGCATCAGTCCGCCTGACAGACACAGAGTAGGCTCTGGATGGATTTATCTCTGTCATTAGTCTTATCTCAAAACCAGAGAAGCCATTTTTTCTGAGCACAGGTATTAACTTTCTGTACAGGGTAGAATAGCCCCGGAAATCACCCCCTTCGGGCTTTCCGGGATCGAACCATCCTGCATCGTGCGACAGCAGGACATTATGAAGCAAGCCTTCATTTTTCATATAGGTTATAACCGGTACAATCTCATCCAGATTATCATCACTAAGCTTATCTATGCTTATCCACGCACCTCTCCTTGCCGCCATTGCAATTTTCGTGGGATCCTTTTCAAGCTGAGCATGGACCCAGATGAAAGCTGTCGGAGAAACACCTGCTTTTTCAAGGATATCAAGTTCCTGAAATGCCGGAATTGCGGGACCCGTATGCGATGCAATTGTCAGTCCGGTAGCAAGATGGGTCAGTGCAGCGGCCTTTACAAGCCTCCTGTGAAAAGCAGAAAGAGAATCCGGCATAACGGCTATCTTAATGAAACCAGGTTTTATACCAGTATTCTCAATGCCATTTACCCACTCGGCGATCCATCTTTTTGAGAGCATTTCAGCTGATTCATTAAAGGCCCAGCCCGGAATGAATTTGTTATTATGGGCCCCGTAAAGTCCCGTATTCGTTAGTATGTTCAATCCGGTGGAATCTGAGAGTGCTTTTAGCAAAAGAGGATCCCGTCCAAGATATTCAGGAGTGCAATCGGCAAAAGTGTTGCATCCGAGCCTCTTTGCCTCTTTAAGATAAGGAAGAACTTTTCTGATAACAGCCGCCCTGTCGTATCTTGACTGAGAGACACTGTCGGCTCCAATAAAATCAACAAGAATATGTTCGTGAGGAAGCCATGATCCTGTTCTGCTGGCAGGCACTATACCTTTTACTGTCATTATTATTCCATGCGAGTTCCAGTTACCGCATGCAAAAAGCAAGAACGCCATGGGCAGAAAGAGAATAAATTTTAAGTATTTCATTGTGTCAGGTTTCGTAGGCCAAAATCTTGTGAGTTACAGTAAAATTAATATAACTAATCCTTGAAACAAAAATAAAAGGCATTCGATCTGATTTGATTTTATCATCCAAAATCACTAGTGTCCACTTAATTTTTAAAATAATTCCTGTAATAACTTGAATTTATGCAATATATATTTAAAAAAACATGTCCACGATCTGAATTCATACTTTTAAAGACAAAGGTTAATGATGGACTATGCTTACTGGGAAATGTGTATTCGCACAAATTATCGAATTTCTTCCGCAAAAGACATTTCAACGAATTGTAATGAAATATCAGGGGGATAAATATATTAAGTCGTTCAGTTGCTGGAATCAGCTTTTGATTATGATGTATGGTCAGCTGGCTGGATGTGAAAGCCTTAGAGAACTTGTCTGTATAACGACCGCTCATTCCCCAAAGTCGTACCATTTGGGTTTTGGTAAATCTTTGATAACACGCAGCAATCTTGCCAAAGCAAACGCTAACAGGGACTGCAAGATCTTCGAGGAATTTGCCTATAAAATGATATCGATTGCTCAGCGAAAACGAATCACAAGAGAATTTGAGATTAGTGGTAGGTTTTATGCTTTTGATTCTACTACCATTGATTTGTGTTTGAATCTTTTTTGGTGGGCAAGTTTTCGTAAGGCCAAAGGTGGAATCAAGGTACATACCCTCTATGATGTGGTTACTCAAATCCCAACCTTTCTTCATATTACCGAAGCCAAAGTTAATGACATGAATGCCATGGATGAGATTCCTTACGAGCCGAATGCTTACTACATTTTTGATCGGGGGTATTTTGATCTTGCACGACTCTTTACAATCAATCTCATTGGGTCGAACTTCATAATTAGAGAAAGAGGACAACTTCAATATGAAATCATTGAAGGTGAGGATCTTCTTGAAGGATCTGATAATATCCTTTATGATCAGACTATACGACTTACAGGACTGCAAACAAGAAAAAAATACCCTGTCTTGCTCAGGCGTGTCGGCTTTTACTCTGTGGAACACAAAAGAACTTTCACTTATCTTACTAACAACTTTGGAATTAGCGCAGGATATATTGCACTGCTTTATAAAAATCGATGGCAAGTGGAGCTGTTCTTTAAGTGGATCAAGCAGCATTTGCATATAAAGTCTTTCTGGGGTGTAACCGAAAATGCGGTCAGAATCCAGATTTATGCGGCTATTACAGCCTATTGCCTTGTTGCTATTATCGAGCATGATCTCAAGCTTAACCGAAGCACGTTTGATGTACTTCGTATCCTCAGTATGTCGCTTTTCGACAAGACCCCAATTAAGGACCTCTTTGAAAGACCAGAACCTATGGACGATATACCTGAAAATGGACATGCTCAATTGTACTTTAATTTTTAGTGGACACTAGTGATCCAAAATAATGAACTTTAACTTCTGTTCTCCGGCCCGACCTAAAAACTTAAACTGACCGTCATGGGAAAGATAAGAATGAAAAGAATCCTAATGTTAACTCTTATTCTGATCCAGATAATTACAACTAGTAGATTTTCTGATATATATGATCAGAAAATGAAAAGCGGTAATGAACCTGGAGGGAAGTTTGACCGCGGCAGGTATATCTTTTCGACAAGAAACGGGTATACTGACATAAACCCGGGGAGCATCAAAGCCGTCAGGATTTCAGTTAAGGAGATCACCCCTGCTGATACCGAAAGCAGTTTTCTTTTCTACCCCAAGAGACAGAATGGAAGCTTCACCAGTCTGATGGATCTTCTCATATGGGCAATCAGAGAAAAAGGACTTCCCTTTTATAATGCGACCAGCCCAAATCTGTTTTCAGCTCAATTTAAGATCAGAGATCTTGATTCCCTTCTGAACAGGACCACTCATGAAGATGATATCTTACACAAAAGAGATCTCTCCACGCCAGTAAGCTATCTGGTTTACGAGGCGTCGATATACGATTTTAATAACAGGATAATAGCAGTCAGGCCGATCGGGCTTGCCCCGGTAAGCACTTATTTATCCGGACCTGAAGGTGAATCAGAGGCAATCCGGGTTGTATTATTCCAGATATATTTCCCCGATATCATGGATATGCTGTCAAATTATTATCCTGCTGGTAAGATCAGGGGAATGAAAAACGGTCTTGATCTTTTTGTTAATAAGCTTTATGCCGGTAAAGATATTTCGCGTGACTGCTTCGGTGATTTTATAAACATGCTCGGCTTTTTACCCGATACACTCCAGGTCAGACACGGATTTGATACACTCT
>JBBIIS010000012.1:9979-38158 GCA_037446375.1 Bacteroidota bacterium
ATCGAGACTCTATGGGAATTCCAGGGTGATCTCTGACAAAAAAGCTACTATCCCCGGGGAATTTTCAGTCCAATCTCCCGACATTCAGTTCACCAGGATAACACAGAAGGAGTTATGCCTGAGAGATACTGCAAACTACCCTGTTTATCTTCCTCTTGACCCGGAAAATGGGAACAGGAGTCTTTCAGACATCATTTTTGAGGGACTGAAAAAAGACAGCTTCATCGCGTATGATCACCTTTCCGACACATCACTTTCAGTTCCGCTTACTCTGAATGAGATCAAAAAAAAGATGTCTGAGACTCTGACAACCGTTGTTTTTAGCGCCTATGACAATTCAATGAAAGATACTATTGTCAGTATTGATTTTCCCACGTCCGATATAAAATATTATATCCTCAATGAGGCGAAATTCTATGATTCAAAGAATAACCTTATCGGATCCAGAGTTATTTCTCTTTGCCCTGTCCTGGAGAAGTTTGAATCTGGAATAGAGAGAATTACAAAGCGGCCGCTGTTTGATATTCCGCTCAGCGAAGAGAATTTCCGATCGGCCCTTGCACAGAATCGCATAACAAGCTTTAGTCCTGATGCCCCGGTCTCTTTTCTTTCCTACTTCCTCGGAAAGAAGTACAAGGCAGATAACGAATATACCTTCCCGGCATCACTTGATGAAGTAATGAGACAACTGGGGCTTAAGGCTCATGAGCCTTCAACTGATGTGCTAGACGAATATTCCGCAAAGCTTTCATCGATTAAGAAGCCGATGCTTGTCACACGTGAGATTAACAAGTCAGACACTGCAAATTATCCGCTCTTTTATCCGGAATATAAACATTATGGCCTTACTCCAATTTTTGACCTTATAAGCAATGCTTTAATAAAGGGTAAGATTGATGCAACGGCATGCAATAGTACGGAACTACCCGGAAAAACATTACAGTTAATTGATTTAAAGGATATTATGGAACAAGAGGTAAGGATAAGTGATATTTCAACAGGAGTGGAACGAATTGAACATATATCTTATAATTCAGAAGAGATAGAAAAATACCTGATAGAGGAGCTTGTTACCGGATCTGAAGTAATACCGGTTTCCATCTGCCCCGTACGCGGAACAAAATATTCCGGAAATTATACCCAAATGTTCCGGATATATTTTTCAGGAAAGTTCAGAACTATTTTAAACAGCCAGGAGGTCCTGAGACTAAAAGGTGAAAAGGAAAGAAGCTTCGCAGATTACTTGCTGTCAGGAAAATACAAAGGTACAATATTAAATCAAAAGCCCCTTACCCCATCTGAGGTGACAGGGATGATTCAGAAATTAAAATAAACATTTAGATGAAGCGCTATGCGTAGCGCTTCTCCGTCAATAATTATTTCATAACTGGTTTTCTTACTGCATTCACTGCAAATCTGAAGGTTGTATACCTGTCACCATTTCGGTTAACGACTGTTTGTGTATTGTGATCAAAAATATAAGGAGTGGCAGTCGGATCAATATTTCGAGGTGACACTTGCGCCTTTACCACTTCCAGCTCCCTGTCTTTATTATCGCCGACGATAATATAATGCAAGGTGCCTGTGCTGTCCTTTTGCGGCATCGTCAAATGGTACCCGGATATTGGCCTGCCGGCTGTTCCAAGGGTATCGTACCCGTAGCCGCGGTATATGTCAGTGACCGTCCTCTTCCCCGGAGCAAGGTATGAGTCAAGGCACCATTCAGTTATCTTCTCCGGAAGTTTAAAAGTCCTGAAACTGAAGTCTGATACAAGGTAATATGTAAGGTTGTCCCCCTCAGGCTGCGGGTCAAAATAAATATATCCCCTGCGTTCTCTGAGATAGTTCCTGTAAAATGGTTCCAAAAATTCGCTTCCCTTAGCTTCCTGGCAGAAGCAGTTGACTAGATTAAAGTTCTTAAGTGCCTTTTTAAGCTCATATTGTGCCGCTATATGAAAAGATGGTCTCAGCAGGTAGCTCCCATAGTCAAATCCTTTTGAATTTTCCCTGAAGATGTCTTCAGGATTATTTTTGCCTGGCAGACCTTCATACTGGCTGAAAATGAATGTTTCAGTAGTGAAATTGTTCTCATCCCGCTGATTAGGATCAATAATAAGATACTTTGCTTTCATAAGGCCGTACTCATTATACCTGTCAGAAAGCCAGTGGCAGAATTTATTAGCCTGCTTCCATGTCACACCTATTACAGCCGCATTGAGGTATAGCGGATTGAACGTGTATTGAGAGACAAAAGACCTGGAATGTTCCATGTAATTTCTGAAAGCAAGAGAATCTGCGAATGGATTAATGTTTTCATAATTCCACGATGAAGTGTCGATCCCAGGTAACAGATCCAGAAGCACTTCAGGATAATCGGCATAGACAGTTGCTGTCCACGCAAGGAAGAGAATATACTCCTTATTTGTGACAGGCTTTGATGAGATATAGAATGGAGCAACCGAATCATTGCCGGGGATTAATACCATCCACCTGGAATTCTCCATTCCGAGATAATCTTTTTTTAATGTCTGGGCATTGACAGAGGCCACCTGCACTACAGCAAGAATGATAATCGCCGCTGCAAAAAAAAGAGCTGATAACCTGTTTTTCATTGGATCAGAATTAAATTATAAAGAAACTTTATGTATCGCGTTTCTGCCTATTTTAATTTTCCTTTAAAATTTACATTCATTTCCTTTACGTTCCATCCGCCTATATTTAGCGAAACCTCTCCATTTTTCACAAGTTCTGACGGGACTCCCACTCTCAGAATAATTGATTCACCCGGTGCAAGCGTGAAATAGTTTGACGACCAGAAGGAAGGTGTGACCTCCTTGTCACCCAGCATTAACCGGGGATTAATAAAGAAAGCGATCCTGGGGCTATTGTTTAAAACGCTAAAGGTCCATTCAGTTTCATTTTTAAGCTGTTGTGCACCAGATACCGAAATATTAATTGAAGCAGGAGCCATTGAATTAAGAGAAGTAAAATCCTCATCAGGAGATATCCAGTAGCTGTTCCGGGAGATGATGCTGCCGGCAGCATTCCTGAGACTGAGCAGAACGAATGATACTCCCTTGCTGCCTTTTATAATATCGGCGACTGATGGTCCCTCTTTGGCTTCAGGCGCACCTATATCGACTTTTTCTGCCTTATGGAGAAGGGATTTTGAATTTATATCAAAAATATCGATCGAAGCGGTCAGCCCCTTTTCGGGAGTATATGTCCTGTTAATGTATTCGATATTCAGATCCTTCACATTCAACTGAATATGTACCTTCTCGATTGCATTCTGCATGAAATAGTAGCCAGCGTTCGGTACAAGGAACCAGTCATAGATTTGCCAGACGACACTTGGGAAGGCCGCATTAAGCTTCCATAGCATCACCCCGCCGATATCGTTCAGCCTGTGACCCGCTGCTTCAAAAATTCCCTGGTATCCTACGGCATTCATAAGCTGCATCTTATCCGAGAACTCCTTCATAGTTGATGGTTTGCCGTATCTCTTTATCATCTCATCAAAATATTTCTCATAATGTCCGTTACCGGAACAGGCGTCGTGATAGCCCCATGAATTATTTACAGGGAATGGAAGAGACTTGTCCCATATCAGGTTGGTAATATTGAGCGGAAGTGAGCTGTATGGCGGTTGCGATGGCAATCCTGTTTCATCCTTGAACACCCAGTCTCCTCCTGCATCTGCCCTCCTGTAGTAGTCTTTCGGATCCTGCCATGTGTATGGTCCCCCGCTGTAGACGCCTGATGGCTTTCCATCGGGCCATGCTCCGTCCCATCCAGCGGGAAGCTTTGCGAAGCCGGAAGAGCTCGGAATAAATGGACGGGTTCCGTCAAGCTTTATTACGCTGTCTCTCATTGCATAGTAAAGTTCCTTTCTGGCGTGGCCTTCATTTCCTCCGGTCCATACAAGAAGGCTTGGATGGTTCCTTATTCTGTAGATCGTGCTTGCTACATTCTTTGCAAAGATGCTCCCTTCGAAGGGCCAGTCGGGTGAACCTTTAAACTCACCCTGGGTATCTCCGGTAACCCAAAAATCTGACCATACAAGGAGACCATATCTGTCGGCAGCATCCCAGAAATTATCTGATGGTGTGACGCCGCCACCCCATATCCTTACGAGGTTAATATTTGAATTCCGGCATAGCCTGAACTCATAATCGTACCGCAGCGAATCGCGGTTTAGCATAAAATCAGGGACCCATGCTCCGCCTGTTATGTGAATTTTTCTTCCGTTCACATAAAAGTCGCGGCGCCATGTCCCATTCACATTCACAGGTTTTGAGCCAACGGTTCTTATCCCTGTAAGGAAGGAGCGTTCATCACTCAGAACTGTCCCGGTAAAATACTGGATCTTAATATTGTATAGATCCGGATTACCATAACCATTTGGCCACCATAACTTTGGATGGATAAATATCAACTCCCTGGTATCTTCGGCTGTGAATGAAGCTGTCAGGGATGAATTTTTCGCAACAGTGATATTTTTTACAAACCTGACTTCTGATCCGCTGAATGTTTTTGGTGTGATTGTAACAACTACCTTCCCGTTTTCATCTGCAGCGGATGCGTTTCTCAGTATCAAAGAAAGAGAGAGCTTTGCAACTGATGTGTCGGGAAGATTTGGAAGGTCAGTTACGAGCTTTGGCTTATCGATTGTCACGGCTCCTGAGGTACGGAGGAACACCGGTTGCCATATACCCATATTGCGATCTCTGACAGGCGGAACCCAGTCCCAGCCAACTGAACAAAGCATTGTAACATTTTTTCCAATATCGCCTGTCGGTCCGCCATTTTCAAAGAAATCACCAAAAACCTTAAGCTGCTCCTGTGCCGGCAATCCGGGATAGTCAACGGGGTAGATCTTCACAGCAAGGCAGTTTTTACCACCGGCCATTATGAGCCCAGAAACGTCAAGGCTATATTCTGCGAACATCCCGGCCATAACCGTTGAATCGGCAACCTGCTTACCGTTGAGCCAGACACCTGCGCGATAGTTGATCCCCTTGAAAATAAGCTCAAAATGGCGCCCTTTGTCCGCAGCCGGAACATTAAATTCAGTTCTGTACCAGTAAGGTTTTTTCCATGGATTTGATTGACCAGGTATATGACTATATTGCCCGAGATTATATGTTTTATTGAACTCATCTGATGCATCTGGAATAAGCATATTGTTCATTCCGAGGTATGGATCAGGATATATTTTGTTTGCAACCAGACCTGTAAGAACTGTTGACGGGACGGTGACTGGCACCCAGTAAATATCAGCTTTGTAATCGTTTTTCGACAGCTGTTCGCCGGTCTGGCTTACAACAACCGACGACTGGAGCGTGAATTTTGAAAGCTTTACCTGCCTGACATTCCCATTTTGTGCTATTAATGATGCGGATAACAAAATGAAAATCAGGAGGAATAAGAGGGATTTTAAAATTTTCATGCTATTGTAGGATTTTGAATTTTAATTGTTTGAAAAGATAAGAAATTATAGTGATAAAAGGGATCGTCATGTTCAATAGCAGAATTGTTTATTATTCATTTTTACTATTTTTAACAGCGGTATAAATTGTAAAAAGATAAGAACTGACACAGAGGGTCACAGAAACGTCACAGAGGGTAACCGGAGTAAAAATCCATGAAACTCAGTCTAGGCTCCTAGTGACCCCGTTGTAAAAATAAACTTTGATTTAATAATATGATTTGATGGAAAACAAACCTGAAATAAAAAGACTCTACTCCCTAGATGCCCTGCGTGGATTTGACATGTTCTGGATAATGGGCGGTGAGGCAATATTTGTCGGACTTGCAACTGTTAGCGGCTGGCCGATTTTAAAATGGTGGGCATCGCAGCTTGAGCATGTTCCCTGGCATGGCTTTCATTTTTATGATATGATATTCCCTATGTTCCTCTTTATTGCAGGTATCTCATTCCCATTCTCATATGCAAAAAGAGTATCACTTAATGACCCCAGAAAAAATATCTACAGGCATGTGATAAGCCGTGGATTGATCCTTGTTGTGCTTGGCATCCTATACAATAATGGCGTGAGATTCGATCTTGGAACGCTACGCTACGGCAGTGTTCTCGGAAGGATCGGACTCGCCTGGATGTTTGCTGCGATAATCTTCATGAACACAAAACTGACATGGAGGATAGTATGGTGCACAGGCATCCTGTTGTTTTACTGGTTTATGCTGATGCTCTTCCCGGCACACGACCTGGGGTCAACTGACATCTATTCACAGACAGGCAACCTTACGAGTCATATCGACAGGCTTATCATGCCCGGCAGGCTCTATCTTGGAAATCACGACCCTGAGGGGCTTTTCAGTACAATTCCTGCAATAGCGACAGCATTGCTTGGCATGTTCACCGGTGAGTTCATTATGTCGGAATTTCTCAGTGATAAACCGTTAAGGAAGGTTCTTTATCTTGTTATCGCTGCGGCCGCATTAATGATCGTCGGGAAAATATGGGATCTGACCTTTCCTATCAACAAGAATCTCTGGACAAGCTCATTCGTATGCTTCGTCGGTGGATTAAGCCTGATGCTTTTCTCGATCTTTTACCTTATAATAGACGTGCTTAATTACAGGAAGTGGGCATTTTTCTTTGTCGTGATCGGATTAAATCCTATTACGATCTACCTGGTCGGAAGGATAGTGAATTTCAGGGCTGCCGACAATTTTTTTTTCGGCGGATTATTAAAGGTTTTTCCTGAGAACTGGGCCGGGCTTATTAATGGAATAGGAATCACAGCTGTAGCCTGGGTATTTCTATATATCCTGTATAAGAAGAAGATATTTCTGAAAGTCTGACGTATCAGTGAACCACCTCTCTCCCTGGCGGTAGCGTCAGGGCTATTCCTCCTTTTCCAAAGGAAGGTGGTTATAATAAAAAACCCTTCTCTGTTTCCAGAAGAAGGGTTTTATTTTTGGATCAAAAAGATATTACATCAGTTTCCAGCCATCGCGGTAGGTGTACTGCATTAGCTTTGTTGCGGCGCCATCCTTATCATCAACAAATTTCTCATTTGTCGGATCCCACTTAATTGTTCTGTTAAGCTCAACAGCTATATTGCCAAGGTTGCAGACTGTGCAGCTGCTGTGTCCTATCTCTACAGGAACGGCTGGATCTTTGCGAGTCCTGACAGCCTCGATAAAATTGGCCTGATGAGGTACCCTTGTTTCGTATGGCCCTTTTGCATCCTCCTTTTTGGCAGGAAGTAATTTTGGATCAGAGGCATGGAAGAACTCCCTTGTTATCTCGATCCATCCTTTCTCGCCCCAGAATTTAACACCTTTGCTCTTTTTATCATCCCATGGCTCTGAAGTCATTACAGTTCCGTTTGCATACTTATAGGAGATAAATTCGGTGCCAAGGGGTGATATCTCAACCGGTCCGTTTTTATCCATTCCAAGGCCCCATTGGGCAATATCGAACATATGAGCTCCCCAGTCGGTTGTGAAGCCACCTCCAAGCCCCTTGTACCATCTCCATGCTCCCCAAAGCTGTTCGTTTTTTTCGGGATCAATTGTGATAGGCGGATCAAGTTCGTGGTTATAATGGAAATTGCCTGTCAGCGGTCCAAGCCAAAGGTCCCAGTTAAGATCTGAAGGTATTGGTTCCTCAGGCAGGTCGTATGGACGCGGAGGTGCGCCCACATAGGCATTGACCTTTGTAATTTTTCCAAGTGCTCCGGTCTGGGCCATTTTAACTGCATGCTGGAAATTGCTGTCTGATCTCTGCTGGCTTCCCAGACCAAAAACCCTTTTGTTTTCGCGAACAACTTTCCGAAGCATCTGACCTTCATAAATTGTGAATGTCATCGGCTTTTCAAGATAGACATCCTTACCGGCCCTGCAGGCAGCAATTGCTATCATGGCATGAGCATGGTCAGGAACTGCTATTACAACAGCATCGATATCATCACGCTTAAGAAGGTCCTGGTATTTTTCATATGTGACAGGAGTACCCTGTTTGCCGTTTTTCTTATAGAAGTTCAATACCCTCTTCTCGAATCTTTTTCTTTTGACTCCATACACATCGGCCCCAGCAATTATATCAACACCAGGCACCTGCATAAAGCCACCAAGCAATGACATCGACTGCTGGCCCAGGCCAATAAATCCAAGCCTTACAAGTTTTGGATCGTCAGCAGATGGCGATTTGGCCCTGGCTGAAACAATTGCCGGCAGGATCAGTACTCCTGCCATCCCCATTGCTGAGGTGCCAAGAAATTTCCTTCTTGATATTCCTTTTTTTTCTTCTTTCATAATGAACCTTATTTTGATTAATAATTTATAAAATACTTAGCCCTTCCCGACATTCCCCGGAAGTGAAGTTATTATTTCAAATCATTGACCCCCGGGGGAAATATAAATGGGGAGGTGACTAGTGATCAAATTTAATAATTAATAATTCTCTTCCCGTATTTGCATGAATGCTTTGGGATGGAGGCATACGGGGCAATTCTCAAGTGCTTTCTCCGATTCATAAACATATCCGCAATTAAGGCATTTCCACCAAACCTTGCCATTTTTCATGAAAACCTTATCTTCAGACACATTCTGGAGGAGCTTTAGATATCTCCTCTCATGTTCTGTCTCGACCTTTGCTATCATTCTGAATGCGGCAGCTACTTCGGGGAATCCCTCTTCCTTAGCAACATCGGAGAAATGCGGATAAAGATCGGTCCATTCTTCATGCTCACCTTCAGCGGCTGCTTTCAGGTTCTCCCTGGTAGTGCCTATTATGCCGGCAGGATAGCCGGCTGTTATTTCCGTTGTGCCCCCTTCAAGGAATTTGAAGAATCTTTTTGCATGCTCTTTTTCCTGGAGCGATGTCTCCATGAAGATATTTGCGATCTGTTCAAATCCCTCTTTCCTTGCAACACCTGCGAAGAACTCATAGCGGTTCCTGGCCTGAGACTCACCTGCAAAAGCTTTAAGCAGGTTCTGCTCTGTTTTTGTTCCTTTAATTGATTTTGCCATAGCATTTAGAATTATAATTTAGACTTTAATAAACTCAGCTTTTGCTTCACCGCAAACGGGACAGATCCAGTTATCCGGCAGGTCAGAGAATTTTACTTCCTGCTCCTCCTCGTCGTACACATATCCGCAGACCGGACACCTGAATTTACTGTAAACGTCAACCGGGGCTGCAGCTATAAGTTTCTCAGGATCGATATAGGTCGGTGCATTTTTTGGAGCAACGCCATGGCGTTTCTGTCTGTAATAAAGGTAGGTAAGCGGATCCTTTGAGTCATCAATAATCTCCGAAGATCCGACAATCCCAATGAAAATGAAGTGGGTGCCGGCATCAACTATCTGTTCAACCCTGCAATCAAAATAAGCAATGGAGTCATCAAGAACCACAGGAACCCCTGATTCACAATATAGTACAGAAAGCCCTTCCATTTTATCAATATCACGTCCGCTTTTAAAGCCGAATCTGCCAATAATATCTGGTGAACAATCCTGGTGCAGAACCGAGACCGAAAAAGCTGATTTTTTGCGTATGAGCTCCGCTGTAAAATTATTCTTATTACAGCACGCTGCGAAACGAGGCGGATCTGAAGTGACCTGGAATACAGTATTGGAAATAAATCCGTTACCTCTTACCTTATCGCCCGAGCAAACGATATACAAGCCGTATGAGATTTTGTAAAATGCCTTCAGATCAAGCATAGATCAGGATTTTATGCAATTTAATAAAATTTGAGGAAACAGGAAATTGTTATTTCATTTCCGTATGCAGCCTGTACCATGCCAGCGACACATCGGCATAAGGGTACATATTTCTCGAGAAAAGGGCAGATGAGAAGAATTTCCTTTTTTCCATTGCTCTTATGGATTCCGGGGACTTAAGGAAACCATAATTGTATGCTGTTGCAAGGAATCTGATCCTCTCTTCATTATCCATCTTCTTAAGGCTGAATCTTTTGGCGCATATCTTATAAAAAACGATAAGGTAATCAAGCTGACGGGCTTTATCCTCAAGATCATTTACGACAGCGCTTCTGAAATCCTTTATATCTGAAAAATCTGTGGTATCCCTTACAAGTGATCTGTATCTCTGCGGAAGAGTCTTACCTGCCACTATCCCAAGTGCTTCTGCAAACGAGGGTTTCATCTGGAAGTAGCCAATGGAAAAATTGGCATATTCTTTTCCCAGGTTTATGTATAAGGACTTCAGGAGAGTCGTCTCCATCTTATCCCTGATAGCAGAGTATCGCACAAGCTCGGGAAATATTATCGCCATTGACTCATCGAAACCGATATCATACTTTTTCAGCTCCAGGCGTATCCAGGATTCATTCCGGGCTATGAACTCCTCGGCTCTTTTCCAGTCATCGCCGAAAATAGTTTTATAATCAAACTCCTGCGAGGATGTAACTACAGCGACTCCTGAAAAGAGGAGAACAAATAAATATTTTAAAATGGAACCTTGCACTGCATTATGGCATTGTGCTTCGGTGAATAATAAAAATATGCCAAATATATCTTTCCATCAACCTTAATAAGATGCGGACTGAAAAGGTCCGTGATCTTTTTTCCGTCGCTGAAAGTAACTGTCCCGGTATCATAGGTTGCATACCCTGAATTGTCAGATTTCAGATATAAATGGTCAGGAATGCTCTTTATTTTCAGGATATCAAGTACAGGTTTGCCCTGAAGGTCAGTAATATTTGTTCCTAAGACCATCAGGATTTCATCATACTTCATGTTTGTGTAGAATCGTGCACTCAGGGCGGACATTGTGTTATTATCTCCTGATACAACAGGAACATTTGAGATGATCCTGGGCATTGTACTGTTGGGCCCGCCCCCCTCCATTACTTTCTTTTGCATCGCTTGCGACATCTCCATGGCCAATTGCATCTTTTCTTCGTCAGTCTTGGCATTTTTTGACTTTTCCTCAAGCGCTTTGGCTTCCGCTTCAGACATTGTAAGAGTAGGCGTTACAGAAGCTGCAAACATATCCCCTCCTTTTGAAACCGCGAAGCCGCTTACAACATCATAAGGTCCATAAGTTTTGCCTGCAAACACAATTGTATACTTATCACCTTTTCTGGTTATATAATTACTGTATTTCACGGTAAAGTCAGCATTATTATCCGGTCCTTCTACCATTGACTGAAACTTAACGACCCTGGGATCATCTTTTTTGTAAGGGCCCTCCGTAGCACCATTTTTTGCAATATAGAAGTTTCCGTTTGTTCTGTCACCCATAAGCACGCTGCCATCGCTAAGTATGCTTATTGTTGATTCTGTATAATCTATATTGTATTTCCCAAGATCAACTATTGTCTCGGCCGGGTCGCATGCGCATGAAGGTTCCGGAACATTATTGCGGGTGCTTGTGCCTGACTTAGGTGTGCCTAAAAGATCTTTCTGCACATTTTTTGTGACATTCTTCAGAAATTTACCTACCTGAGCTTTTGCGGGAAGGACACAAAACAGGCTTAAAATAGTCAATAAAGCAAAATACTTCTTCATAGCTGTCAGATTTAAATTGTCTGTTTTAAAATTAAAATATTTATCCGAATAATGATCAGCCTTTTGAATTCAGAGATATTAATTCACACTCTGTTAATAGGACAACAAAGGAAGTACAATGTTTTATCTGATTGTTTAATTTTCACGGAATACCTTACAAATGGAAAAAATATAAGAGAATGATATTGATTAATTTCCTATAATTGTAAACCTTGTTAAATATATCGAAAATAACAAAAAATAAAACTTTTGAACGATTTTTCATATGAAAGAGATACTTGTAATTGGTAGTTCAAATACAGATATGGTCATCAAAACGAAAAAGATGCCGGCACCAGGAGAAACTGTTCTCGGAGGGACTTTTCTTCTGAACCCCGGAGGGAAAGGAGCCAATCAGGCAGTTGCAGCGACGCGTCTCGGTGGTAAAGTAACATTTGTCACAAAAAGAGGGAATGATCTTTTTGGAAACCAGACAGTTGGATTGCTGATGAGGGAAGGGATCGATACTGAAAACATTATTAAGGACCCTGAGCTTCCTTCAGGCGTTGCACTCATTACGGTGGACGCGAAGGGAGAAAACAGCATCGTTGTGGCACCCGGGGCCAATGGCAATCTTCAGCCCGGAGATCTTCCTCCGGATCTAATTGACTGCAGCAGGTATGAAATAATGCTTCTTCAGCTCGAGATCCCTATGGCAACGGTCGAATACGCTGCAAAAAAAGGATCAGGATGCGGCATGAAAGTAATATTAAATCCTGCTCCGGCGCCTGTGGAGCCTCTTTCCGATAAACTGCTTGAAAATATCTGGCTCCTTACTCCAAATGAAACGGAGGCTGAGGCTATCACCGGCATATCTATCCTTGATATAGAGAGTGCTGAAGCTGCAGCTGATGCGATTATAAGGAAAGGGGCAAAAAATGTTATAATAACCTTTGGTGCAAAGGGTGCCTTCGTAAGGTCAAAAGATTTTACCGGTATGGTTCCCGGCTTCAAGGTTAAAGCGATAGATACTACCGCCGCCGGTGACACATTTAATGGTGCACTTGCAGTGGCACTCGCGGAAGGGGAAGAAATTAGTGAGGCGGTCAGGTTCGCCAACAAAGCTGCCTCTATAACTGTTACGAGGATGGGCGCCCAGGCATCTGTTCCTTTCCGCAATGAAATCAAATTATAGTTTCAGAAATGAAATCAAAAGCCATAATTATATTAATCTTCCTGACCCTTGCTTTTGGATGTTCGGTTAATAAAACATTCAAAGCGGGCTCAGCAGTTAAAATAATTTTCGACAGCGACCTCGGTCCGGATTATGATGATGTTGGTGCACTTGCCTTTCTTCACGCGATGGCCGACAGCGGAAAAGCAGAAATACTTGCGACGGTCGCTTCCAACAAGCATGACCTTGTTGTTCCATGCATCGAAATTATAAACAGATATTTTGGAAGACCCGATCTGCCTCTCGGCGAGCCAAAAACATCCGGTGTAAACCTGACTGCATGCCAGCACTGGCCCGATTCACTCGCTGCGAAATATCAGCACAGGATAAAAAAGAGCAGTGAAGCCGATGATGCAGTCTGCATTTACAGAAAGATGCTCGCATCGAATCCTGATTCATCAGTAACAATAGTTACAGTTGGTTTTCTGACCAACCTTGCAAACCTTCTTAAATCACAGCCCGACAGCTTATCCAATCTAAGCGGTGAGGAACTTGTTTCAAAAAAGGTAAGGCTGCTTGTATCCATGGCCGGAGAATATCCGAAAGGCCGAGAGTTTAATATCTATAGTGATTCTGTTTCCTCTGAATATGTATTTAATGACTGGCCTGGTAAAATAATATTCACGGGCGGCGAGATCGGCTCAAAAATATTTACCGGACTGAAGCTGGTCAATTCTGATATTAAAGACAGTCCGGTGAAGGATGTCTTCAGGATCAGCCTTCCCCTTTCGGAAGAGGATAAGAACGGGAGAATGAGCTGGGATGAAACTGCTGTACTTATTGCTGTCTATGGAACAAAGGGCTTTTTTGATACTGTTGCAGGAACTATTATTGTAAATAAAGATGGTTCAAACGGCTGGGAGAACGACAGCAAGGGCAACCATTTGTATGTGGTTCAGAAAATGGACAGAAAAGAAATGGCCAGCTTTATAGAAGCGAGGATGATGCATATTCCAATGAAAAAGAAATAAATCCTTGCGCGGTGAGACACAGAGTTGGCACAGGGATACACTGAGCAATACCTCTGTGGCACTCTGTAAAACCTCTGTGGTTCTCCGTGTAACTAAAAAAAAAAGCCTTAAAATCCAAAATATGAAAAAATACTTTCTGCAATTGACGGCTAATGCTCTTCTGCTTTTTATTGTTTCATGCAACAATACTCCCGAAGGCTTCATCTCTGTAAAACCAGATGTATTAAAAAACAAGATCGCCGGAGGCTGGGCAGGAAAAATGATAGGTGTAACATACGGTGCCCCAACGGAATTCAGGGCACAGGGATCTATCTTCAGCGATTCAATCAAATGGAAGCCATCCGATATAAAGGGAAGCATCTGGCAGGATGATCTCTATGTGCAGCTTACCTTTCTCATGTCAATGGATAAGTTCGGGATCAATGCACCGGCAAGGAAATTCCAGGAGATGTTCGCCAAAGCCGGGTACCCTCTCTGGCATGCAAATATGATGGCGAGAAAAAATTATTACGACAGTATCTTTGTCCCTCAGTCGGGCAGTCCTGAATATAATATGCATGCCGATGATATCGATTTTCAGATCGAGTCTGATTATATAGGATTCATGTGTCCGGGAATGCCGCAAAAGGTGAATGAGATCGCAGGCAGGATAGGGCATATTATGAACTATGGAGATGGAGTCTACGGAGGAATATTTGTCGCATCGCTTTACTCAGCAGCATTCTTAGATTCAGATATGGACAGGATAATTCAAAAGGCCCTTAAGTCGATACCGTCTGAGAGTGATTATTCAAAGATCATAAATGATGTAATCACGCTTCACAAATATTTTCCGGCAGACTGGAAGGCTGCATGGAAGGAGATACAGAATAAATGGGGAGATGTTGATATCTGCGGCGCCGGTAACAAGTTCAATATCGACGCAAAGCTTAACGGAGCATTTATAGTTATCGGACTTCTGTACGGAGAGGGTGATCCTGTGAAAACACTTGAGATCACGACCCGTTGCGGACAGGACTCAGACTGCAATCCTTCAAACGCAATGGCTGTCCTGGGAGTTATAAAAGGATTCAGTAACCTGCCCGACTTCATGAAAAAGGGAGTCAGTGACGTGGCTGATTCAACATTTATAAATACAACATATACATTCAGCAAAGCGGTTGTAAGCACCTATAACTATGCCCTGGAACTGATAAAAGAAAACGGCGGTAAGGTAAAGAGCAACAAAATACTTATCAAAATACAGGAGCCGGTTCCCGGTAAGCCCGAAACGGCATTCCCGGACCTTGTTTTTGACAGGGCTGTTCCTGTTGCTGATCAGAAAGACTGGAAGAGTAAAGGAACCTGGAAAATGATCCCGGATGATTCAAGGGAGAACCCTGTTATAGTCAGGCTGTCATCAGGCACAGCCGGATCTGAGCTTGAGCTGAAATTCAATGGTTCCGGCATCTCAGTAAATGGAGATTGGGTGAAAGACGGAGGTATTGCTGATGTATATCTCGACGAAAAACTTCACCGCACTGTAGATACTTACTACAACTTCAGCGGACAGGAACATAAAGATGTCAGTATCTGGCACGCTTTCGGACTTCAGCCGGGGGACCATACCCTGAGAATCGTGGTAAAAGGTGCAAAACGTCCTGAATCAGCTGATACAAAGCTGTATATATCGGGAGCCCTTATTTTCAGAACAGGTAAGAAACTAAACGAAAGCTACAAATTTCCTTTTGAGAAATAATTCTGAAATGTCACTCCGTTACGGTCAGCTCGCCTTTTATCCTTATGTCGGCTGAGGATGATCCTATCATTAAAACAACTTTCCCCTTTTCGAGTGTAAAGGCTTTTTTATCGCTGTTCCAATAGGCCAGGTCAGATGCTTTCAGAGTCAGTGTAACTTTTACAGTTTTGCCTTTCTTTACTTCAACGCGCTTGAATCCCTTCAGCTCTCTTGCCGGCCGGTCGACTTTTGAATCCGGGAAAGACACGTATAGCTGTGGCACCTCATCACTGTCGAAATTTCCGGTATTCTTCAGATCAAAAGATATCTCCTCATTCTCGCCTGAACGAATGGATCTCTTGCTTACAGCGAGGTTAGCATAATCAAAGGATGTGAAAGTGAGTCCGTGACCGAACGGGAAAAGGGGCTCCTCCTTCATATACATGTAGGTGCGGCCATTTCTGATATTGTAGTCGAGAACAGGTGGTAACTGGTCGATTGAGGTGATCCAGCTCTGGGTGACTCTTCCTGCGGGACTGTATTTGCCGAAGACAATATCAGCAACAGCATTCCCGAGCTCCTGACTTGACTGGCTCACATGAAGGATGGAAGGGACGTGCTCCTTCGACCAGTTAATTGAATATGGGAAACTTGACACCACTATCAGGATAGTTTTCGGATTTGCTTTCATAACAAGCTTCACAAGATCCTCCTGCTCCAGAGATATAGCCTGCCTGTCGACATCTTCCCTTCCATCGCTTGCCACCTGGTTCTGGCCCCATCCAAGGCCGTAGCTTAAAGGATGATTCCCGACACAAACGATCGCTATGTCGCTTTCCCTTGCTGCAATAACAGCGGAATCAGCTTTATTGCTCCTGGCATATCTTATCTTGATATTTTCTCCCGCAGCATTCTTTATCCCATTCAGGATACTCACAGAATAGGGAGGTGCTCCTGCATACCAGTCTGAAATAACTGTATTGGAGGAGGGGCCGATTACCGCTATGGAAGTGATCTTTTCTGTATTCAGGGGAAGAAGCATCTTATCATTTTTTAAAAGCACTATTGATTCACGTGTTACTTTCCTTACAAGCTCCCCTGCCTCAGCTTTTGTCCATGGTGGGACCGTATCATTAATTCCGATGGATGAGTACGGATTTTTCTCTGATTTATCGAGAAGTCCAAGTTTCAGAATGACCCTCAGGTTTCCGTAAATTGCTTCGTCGATATCATTTTCAGAAATAAGGCCCTTCGCCAGTGCCTCTTTTACCGAAGCCCTGTAATCATCAAGGAATATTGTAGTGCCCGCCTTAATGCATTCTGCAGCAGCAACGGCCTGGGATTTGAAATACTTATGGGTTGTCAGAAGTTGCCTGAATGCGCCGCCATCGGTACAGATAATTCCTCTCAGGCCCCATTCATTCATCAGCACAGATCTCAGAACCGGATGAACTGTACATGGGATACCATTATATTTATTATAGGCAGTCATAAGGCATTGCGATCCACCGTCTGTCACTCCTTTATAAAAAGCCCAGGAATAATATTCCCTGAATAAACGTTCGTCAAAATCAGAACTGTTAAATGCCCTGTTGTTTTCATTACTATTCGCCAGAAAATGCTTCATAAGAGAAGCGGTCTTCCAGTAAACAGGGTCATCGCCCTGCAGTCCTTTGACATACGCTGTTACCATTGTTCCATTCAGAAAAGGGTCCTCTCCGTAGCACTCCTCAGTCCTGCCCCATCTGATATCGCGCCCCATATCTGCATTTGGTGCAAAAACAATTAGTCCTGCCGTACGGAAATGATCATTCTGTGCAAGAAAACGGCATTCTGTCGCTTCCCATCCGGCGACTTCCCTGATCAGATCAGGATCCCATGTCTGGGAAAGACCAATAGACTGCGGAAATGTTGTCGTTGGAGAGGCCTTTGGACCTTTTACTGCCCAGTTTGCAGGCCCGCTGTAAGCAAGTCCGTGAAGGCCTTCAATAGTATGAGTACCTGCAATACCAAGGCGTGGAACAGTTATCCGTGTTGAAAGACAATTTATTTTCTCATCAATTGTCATCAGTGAAATAACATTTCTGATCCTCGCCTCCTCAGACAGTCTGACATCCTGAAAGGGATACGGCTGACCGGATAACTTAAATCCTGAAAGGAAGAGTGCTGAGATGACCAATAATTTTTTCATGCCTTTTTGTTTTAGAATCATTAAAAACTGTAAGCCAGAAAAGGGTCATAGCTGAACCTGCTTTCTGTCAGCCTCACAGATGAGGATACTGCTGGCTTCCCGGTTAAGAAAGCCAGAAGGTGTTGGTTTTTGCTATTACCCTCTCCATGGGCGCTTGCGAACCTGCGATTTTGAAAATGCATCGAGGGCAATATTTACATCCTCAACTACCTGAAAATCATACATTCCGAGACAGACAAAATCAGCGCCATTGGAGTAGGCATAATTAAGGCCGACATCAGGAGTAATAGCCCCTGCAGCGAGAACCTTAAATGCGATCCAGGGCTCTTCGAGGGTACCCATGAACCTAATCGTCTCCTCGGGGTCATAATCGAACATGTTGTCTTTCCATTCTGCTCCGGGCATGGCTGACCAATAATTATGATTGTGACAGGTTTTTACCCAGAAGTCGGGTTTAATCCCATGGTCTACACAAACCTTTATCGCCTCTATCCTGTGGGCACCTATTCCTGCCGGTTTTCCATTACTTCTGATCTCTTCGATCCCTTTTCTGATAAGATCCATACGCTGGTCGAGGGTACGCTTCAGGGGATCATCCCACTTTTCGTTTGCCCACCTGTCTGTTATCTCACCCTGGCAATACAGGGCGTCAGCATCTACAGCCAGCGACATTGCAATACCTTTCTGAAAATCGAGGCCAATTCCGCAGTCGGAAATGAATTTCATTTTCCCTCCGAATTCATGCTTATACTTCTGAAATATCCTGCCGAGTTGTGGATTAGTGATGAGGGCATTCATACCGCACTTTTCTCCCAGGGCAAGGGTCTGCATAACCTTATCGTCGGTATGGTATGTCTTTACAAGCTTTGATACATAGATCAGGTCACGCGAATGGGCCCACCCTCCAATAAGGTTACCACCCATTATCAGCCGGCTAAGTTCAAATTTTAACTGTTTACCACTTCTGTCTGTATAGCTTATGGCGCCTTTTGGAACCTGGCCCTTAAGGTCCTTCATGGTACTATAGTTGAATTTTAGCAGGGTTGCACCCGAATTTGCATCTATTCCCTGAACCTTAAGAAACTTTTCCTCAAAACTATCCCATTTCCTTTTCCTGTAGAGTGCATATGCAAAGGCACCTATAGCAGGAACGGAAATAAGATTTTTAATTACTTCACGGCGTTCTGAAGCAATTTTATCTTCGGATCCGGTTCCGGGAACAGGCCTTCTTGCCTTTTCATCCTTCCATCTCGTGTAAAGCCTGTCGAGGCCATATTGATAATCTGAAGTCAGGAAAATATATGTGCAGAGAATAAAAAACTCGATAAGGTTTCTGTTCACCCATAAGTAGCTGCCTTCTGCAGGTACACCAAAAGTATAGCCGGGTATTGGCGGATAGGCAATAAAGTAGAAAAGCAGCATAAGGGCACCGCCCGCACTTGCCCATCTTGAGAACAGACCAAGTATTAGTCCGAGTCCAACAAACGTCATGCCCCAGATGTTTATAAAATCTACAGCTGATGTTAAGCTGCCGCTTGCTGCAATCGAGTGGAAAAGTGGCGCAAATATCCATTTTGATCCTGCAAGATAAGGAGCAGAACTCCAGCCTGTGGCAATCATTTTTGATATCCCTTCGTAGAGGAATTGCCAGCCAATAACTATTCTTGTAATTGTCAGAAACCAGGTTATGACCTGTTTTGACCGGAGGCTTGAATCAGATTTCATTGGGTTCAATTTATCATGCATTTAAATATAGCATTAATCTGTAAATATTGACCAAGATATCTCCTACTTATCTCCGGAGATACTTTACATTTATCTGCATTTTCGACGGGCCATCATCATATCCATCTCCCCGGCCGCGTCTTCTCATGCCTTTTCAGCTTCGAATGCTTTTACCCGTGTGGAGCTTTCCACGTGAGGGAATCTGATAACACATCCAGGCTTCACCTTGCCATCTCTCATAAAAATTGCGGCTTTTTTGACGGCATATAGCTTAACACATAGGGAAGCAACATTATACTTCCCCGCAACTTCACATTGGATCTCAGGATCTCCATCGGAATTGGAGGGCTGCAGGATAGAATGATCTACCAGCTTTGCCTGTTCTTCGACCTTGTTCATCGTTGAATTTTAAGATTATGTCTTTCTGATAAAAATCATCTGGAAAATTAATGGAATGAATATACTTTTATCCCAATATTACTAAATCGTGCGCTATTAACCCGGTCACCCGTGAAAATAATTGATTAACTTTTCCAAATAAACAACTTTGATAAAATGAAGGCAGTTAAACTTATTGTATTGTTAATGCTCTTAGAATCAATTTCATCAGCCCAGGAGTACACATTGCCACTCTACAGCGGAGCAATTCCAAATTCAAAAGCAGGACAGAGAGAGAAGATTGAAAAGAGCGATATAACAGTTATAACAAATGTGCAGGTACCTGATATAGCCGTCTATCTGCCAACAAAAAAATTTGCAACCGGGCAGGCTGTTGTTATTTGTCCCGGAGGAGGCTACTGGATCCTTGCCTATGATCTTGAAGGGACCGATATTGCCAGGTATCTCAATTCAAAAGGAGTTGCAGGAATTGTATTAAAATACCGGCTTCCCACATCCGGAAATACTGTTGAACCGCATAAAGCGCCTCTGATGGATGCCCAGAGGGCAATGAGGCTCGTGCGCTTCAATGCTGCAAGATGGAACATCGATCCAGGCAGGATCGGGGTTATGGGATTTTCAGCTGGTGGGCATCTGGCATCCACGCTTGGCACCCACTTTGATTACGGCAACCCGTTATCGCCCGATTCAATAGAAAAACTTAGCTGCCGTCCCGACTTCATGATCCTGATGTATCCTGTAATAACCTTTACCGATTCATGTATGCACCGGGGTTCTAGGGAAGCGCTGATAGGGAAGGATCCGGACCCTGAACTTGTTAAATATTATTCAAACGAGCTTCAGGTGAAAAAGGACACACCACCTGCATTTCTGGTACATGCTGAGGATGATACAACTGTTCCGGTCAGGAATGCGATTCTTATGTATAATGCCCTTGAGGAAAAGAAAATTCCTGTTGAGCTTCATATACTTTCCGAAGGTGAACACGGGTTCGGACTGGCGAAAGGGAATGATCATGTTTCGGAGTGGACAAAGGATCTTGAACTCTGGCTTAAGTGGCTTAATAAAAAATAGATCAATTCTAATTCTGTATAAAATAAAAGCAATGCGGACCTTACTGTTCCTGTCGTTTTTTCTCACTTTTGCGTATAATGGTTTCGGGCAGCCTCTTAAGAATATTTCCCAGGACAAGATAAACCCCGAGCTGCTTTCAAGCCACTGGAAAGCATCATGGATAGCGCATCCTACGGAATCGGCGCTCGATTATGGCGTCTTTCACTTCAGGAAGAGCTTTGACCTTAAGGAGAAACCAGGCGAATTCATAATTCACATTTCAGCCGATAACAGATACCGTCTGTATGTAAACGGAACTCCTGTATGCTTTGGCCCTGCGAGAGGCGATCTTAAGCACTGGTTCTACGAAAGCATCGATATTGCTCCATTCCTGAAACAGGGGAATAATCTTCTTGCTGCCGTTGTATGGAATGCGGGTGAGCTAAAGCCATGGGCTCAGATATCTTTCCGGACAGGGCTGATAGTTCAGGGGAACAGCGATAAGGAGGATATTATCAATACAGATGCCACCTGGAAAGTTATTAAGGATCCATCTTATTCGCCGGCTTCCGCAGGGACAAATGAAACAAGCGGACAGTTCGTTGTTGTTGGTCCCTGCGATAAGATATCAGGTGATCTTTATCCATGGGGATGGGAAAAGCCTGAATTCAGTGATAAGGAATGGCAGGCAGCAAGAACAATCGATAACGGGCATCCTTTTGGCATAGGTACAGATATTAACTGGGCCCTTGTGCCAAGGAACATTCCAATGATGGAACTTTCACAAAAAAGATTTTCGACAGTCAGGCAGGCTGTCAATATCGAAGTTCCCCAGGGTTTCCTCAGGGGACAAGGATCAATAAAAGTACCGGCAGGCAGGAAGGCAAGGATCCTTCTCGATCAGGGATATCTGACGACTGGCTATCCTCAGTTCATTTTTTCAGGAGGTAAAGGTTCAAATGTAAGGATGGCATACGCCGAATCGCTCTTTGACAGAACCGGGTCCAAGGGAAACAGGAATGATGTGAGCGGTAAGGAATTTATCGGATATGCCGACTATTTTACTCCCGACGGAGGTGCCAGGAGGCTTTTCAGACCTCTGTGGTTCAGGACGTGGAGATACCTTCAGGTTGAGATAGAGACTACCTCTCAGCCACTCGAGATAAATGATATCTCAAGCGAATTCTCTGCTTACCCGCTGAGTGAGACAGCTTCATTCGAATCAGACGACCCAATGCTTAAACAGATATGGATAACAGGATGGCGGACTGCCAGGCTTTGCGCAAATGAGACATATTTTGATTGTCCCTATTATGAACAGCTGCAGTACATCGGAGATACCCGCATCCAGGCTCTGGTTTCACTTTATGTGTCAGGTGACGACCGGCTTGTAAGGAAGGCCCTCAGACAATTTGATGAATCAAGAATACCTGAAGGCCTTACGCATAGCCGCTATCCTACATCCCTTTCCCAGTTCATTCCCCCGTTCTCTCTGTACTGGGTCGATATGATCCATGATTACTGGATGCTGAGAGATGATCCTGAGTTCGTTAAGCGACTGCTTCCGGGCGCCGACCAGGTACTGCAATGGTACAATAAATATATCGACAGGCAATCAGGCATGCTGGGTGCAGTACCCTGGTGGAACTTCGTCGACTGGGCGAAAGAATGGCCCTGGAATAATGTTACAAGAGTTGGCGGTGTCCCCCCTGGCGGTGAGGAAGGCGGATCATCAATCCTGACCATGCAATTAGCATATGCACTTGTAAGGGCCTCTGAACTTTATGCCTATTTTGGAAATAGTGCAAAGGCTAATGAGTATAAGGAGATCGCCTCTTCCCTCACCAAAGCGGTTCTTAAAAACTGCTGGGACTCAGACCGCGGATACCTTTCCGACACACCGGCTAAAAAGGAATTCAGCATGCATGCACAGATACTCGCGGTCCTTACAAATACGATACCTGACGAGAGCCAGAAAGTTTTTACTGAGAAGTTCATGAATGACGATTCACTGATACAGCCGACAATGTATTTCAGGGCATACCTTGCCCAGGCACTTAAAAAAACTGGCCTTGCCGACAAGTATACCGAGACACTCGGGCTATGGGAAGATATGCTTGCGAAAGGGCTGACAACATTTGCGGAGAATCCCGATCCGGCACGCTCCGACTGCCATGCCTGGAGCGCCAGTCCTAACTACGATATGCTCGCCACAGTAGCGGGAATAAGGCCGGCGGAACCAGGCTTTAAAACAGTTCTCATCGAACCTGCTCTCGGCAAGCTCAGTTTTATTAAGGGCAGGTTCCCCCACCCGTTGGGAATAATCATCTTTGATATTAAAAAGACTGCAGGTGACGGGATATTCGGTGAGATCACCCTGCCGGCAGGACTGAAGGGTATACTCAGGTGGAAAGGTAAAACGCAGTCCCTGGAAGGAAGAACTGAAATAAAATTGTAGGTCGTCAATTTACCCTGAATGATTTTTTCACTGAAAACGGCGTCCCATTTGAGTCAATCCCCTGAACGTTTATCTCATATTCACCAGCAAGGTCTGATGTTCTGAGATTTACGGTGTACTTACCATTCTTATCTCTCATTACCGATGGATTCCAGTAAAGAGTATTCCTGAAGTCAGGAATATTGTTCATACCCTTATCAGGTGCGGAAAATTCGGGTTCCCTGAATGAAGATTCATCGTCGACAGAACTGTATTTTATCCTGACTGCCTGATCGGGAAGGGTTGTACAGGTAAAATCAGCGCTCTTTGTTATTACATTAATAAGACCATTGAAAACAAGGTTTCCGACAATATATTTTCCTGTTATGACATCAAGCCTGTCAACAACTTCAGGATCCAGTCCGGCTATAACTGTCGCATCGTTTATCATTACCCCGTCGATAAAAAGGACCGGACTGGTTTTTTGCCAGATCCTTGTAAAAGGATCCATCAGCGTTATATCATAAACACCATCGTGATTCTTAAGCTTTATCCCAGGGAGCAGTTCAAAAAAAACCTCCGTCATTACCGGCAATTTTATATAGTTATCCAGAATAAGCTCTATATCAGGCTTCCCATAAAAACGAGTTCTTACTGGTAAAGGGGTGACGTGTTTAGAAGAGAGTTCTGAAAAAACAATGCCGTAAATCCTGTTTACCTGATAATTGGTGCTCCACTGTCCGATATATCCGGGAATATTTTTATCAATTGCCTGAGAACCTGTTATTTTTACCGGGTTTTTATCATCGAAGGAAGAGTGTATTTCTATGGCATTGCCCTTCTCGTATTCCCATCGCTGAATTACGAGGTCTGCTTCATCGTCGCTGACGGGAACTTCAAATCTGAAATTTCCGTTTTTATCAGTGACAGAATACTGAAAGGTAGCATCCTTACCCGGACTCGATAGAATGAGGGTTTTGTTGCTGACAGGCTGGTGTGTATTGTTATTTACGAGTCGTCCAAGAAGATAATTGGACCACTTTTCCTGTGGTTCATCAGTTACGGGATATTTTCCGGACAAGATATTATTCCAGTCTATCCAGTTGCTTCTTGCGGTTGTCAGAAATGAATCAATCAGGGATGCCGGAATCTCATCGGGATTTTTGTCCGCCAGATACTCCGGAAGAGTTCCGAATTCAGTTCCGAAGATAATGTAATTGTCTATATTTTTATCGGCCGTTCCCGTTTTCGGTATTACGGATATGCTCATATCTGGAAAATCTGACGAGTTCAACATATCATTCCCCGTGTTTATTTCAACGCCGATCTTCTCCCTTTTGGAACAACTGTCGGGAGCATTAATTGAGGCCATGTTTTTTTCTTTTCCTGCGATATAGATATATTTCTCACAAACAGGATATCCTGCAGAATTAAAAAACGTAATGTGGCTTATTCCTCTTGTAAGGGAAGCCAGTGGCACTGAATAAAACGATTGCTTTCTGGTTAATCTTACAATATCAGTATGCTCTATTCTCCCGTGAGTCTCGATGAAAATGTAACATTTATTATTATCTGCCCTGAATTGATCTGTTGTTTCGATTGAAAAGTCAATATTATCCGACCTGTTTTTTTCAATATTTACAGAAAAAACCGATGAAAACACATCTTTGCCGGGCTTTGAGATGCCTGAACCAGAGCCGATCTGTTCTGTACATTTCTTCAGGTTGAAGTAACCCACATTGGATGCGGCATTATATATCCCTATTTTTTTTGTAAAGCAGTTGTATGGAAGAAAATTCTTCATCCAGCTTGTATAGGCTCTCAGAGTATAGCATCCGGTAGCCATGGTATCCGGAAGTGATATCTCTCCATTCCCTTCACCATTGATAATTTCCACTCTTTTGGCTCCTACTGTCCTGTTCCCGGAATTCAGTATCTCAACATAGACAATGCTTCTGATCCCCTCGCGTTTCCCCGACTGCCTGTCTAGGAGATAGGTGCTGAACCAGATCTCCTCTCCTGCAATATATTCGCTTCTGTCTGTATGCACGAATACTTCTTCCCTCGGAATCTCGCTGCAATAGTTTTGAAATTTGTCCGTAATCTCTTTAAGAATATCTGTCTGACCGCAGATTGTTGTAACTGGCAGCAGAAATAACAAATAAAAGATCGGGTATATATGTTTAATATCTTTCCGCATTCATTCCTGTTATTTAAGATCGTCATCCCAGAAGCTGGGTCTGGCGCTTGATCCTTTCAGCCTGCAATCTGCACACTCCCTTTGATATGTTATAACTCTATAAATAGGCGGACCCTGTGTATGATCAATTATTACCCATACATTTGTGCCTTCACCCTGTATCGATCCCCGTCCGAAAATGGTATCAGCGGGACAACTCAGGTATTGATTTACAAGGCCATAGAAATAATCCTTTATAAAAAGTCTTTTCGAAGAAACAGCCGAGACACTGAAATAACCGAGCACAGGCTCCTGCTGGTTATCAACACAGATAATGTTCCCGCTGACTGATGCAGGGACTATATCATACAGGCCTCCCACATTCTGACTTATATCCCGTATTTTCCCCCAATAATCAAATTCATCCTGCGAGATTGAAAACTGTCTCACATCTATACTGTACTTTACCGACAGCCTGTCAGAAATATTTGAAATAAAGTAAAGGGGAAAACCTGAAATAGAGTTTTCAGAAAGATTTGAAGTACTCTTAATATTTATAGTATATGAGTTTTCGGTTCTCCAGCATACATTATTGGGGACAAAGTACGGCAGATGAAACTCCCAGGTTTCAGAGAAGTTCCATCTGAAAAACTTACAATTTTCACCCTTGTCGTGGGAATCAAGATAGATCTGGCATCCTTCAACCGGGAACCCGGTTAGGGGATCCCTGGCTTGTATGGTGACCTTTTTCCAATAAACGCTGTCGATGGCCGGAACTGCCGTCATAAGCATAGGGACAGATTCATAAGTTCTGCCTGTTCCCGGAGTCTGAATATGAAGCGTATATTTCCTTCCAATTATTCCCTGAAATTTTGATGAGTCACTGGTATATGTTCCCGGGGAAGTTTCAAACATACCATAGGTATCTCCCTGATCATCGGTAACGTTTACACCGGCTCCCGTGATAGGCCTTAAGGTGGATTGTTCGTTGAGAGGCAAAGAATATGAGAGTTTTAATGTATATATCTCCCTTGCGTCTGTTATCATTCCGTCAACAACAACAAGGCTGGCATTTTCCTTGACGTTTGGTGTAAATTTTGTAATGCATCCGACTGTAAGAATATAAAGGATGAATATAATATGTATAACTCTGATTTTCATATTTTTCAGAAATCAAAATTGAATGTAACTGATGGAATGGCCTGGCCGAAAACAGACAATTTATAACCATTGACCGTGTTTCCTTCCTGTTTAAAATATATTGAATATACATTCTGTCTGCCGAGAACATTATAGACTGAGAATATCCAGTTCGGATGAACGATCTTATGTAATTTCAGGTTCCCGCTTATCTTCACAGAAAGATCCAGTCTTGAATAATACGGTATCCTGTATTTATTTCTGTCTGAATAGTAAGTAAGGTTTAGATTATCAAGATCATAAACTGTTACCGGGTATGTAATCGGTCTCCCGGTACTGTAGAGGTAATTTGCCGAGAGGCTGAACCGGCGTGAAAGGAGATAATTGAATACAACAACTAGATCGTTTGGTTTATCGAAGCTGGCCGGGAACCACCTTCCGCCGTTAATTATCTCATCGCTGAAAACCCCTGTACTCTGAAGGAATGTTCTTGAATATGTATAACTGACAGAACCCCTGATCTTACCTTCGGTCTTCTTTAGCATTAATTCTATCCCATAAGCTTTCCCTCTTGCATTTACAATATCTTTTTCAATATTCTTGTCCATCACAATATTTGTCCCTCCCTTGAAATCGATCATATTCTGAATCACCTTATAATAGATCTCAGCCGAGGTTTCGAGACCAAGCTTTGAAAGAACATTGTAAAATCCCAATGCTACCTGGTCTCCTATCTGGGGCTTGAGGTAATAATCGCAAAGTTTCCAGGAATCAGTTGGAGAAATTGAGGTCGTATTGGTCAGTAAATGAATATATTGACGTGTCCTGTTATAATTGAACTTAACCGAATTCTTTGGGGAAAGCTTGTAATTCAATGAAACCCTGAATTCCGGTCCTGCATAGCTCCTGCTTACCTTATTATTTCCGAAATGGAGTGTATCGATGATAGTTGAAAGGCTTTTAGGATATGCAGGATCGTAGATCATAACATCTTCAGGACCAAGTACAAAAAAGGACGAGAATCTGATCCCGGCATTAAGTGACAAATAATCATTCAAGGTAATTCTGTCTTCAAAATAGAATGATGGTTCGACTCCTTTCTCCCTGTTTATCTGATCATAAACCACCCGCGACGAATCGCCTGCCGGTGTTAACCTTCCTGGTAATACATTGTGAAGTAATATTTCCGCACCAAAATTGAACTCATTCCTGCTGTGATACAAATTAAAATCGGCTTTAAGTCCGGTGGTATTAATACCGTAATCCATGTTGAAGCCCTCGGCTGTGTTCTTTACACTGCCGACATTATACTTATAATTGCTGTTAGTAAGTGAAACCATAGAGAAGAACCGGCTGTTGAAGAAATGGCGCCATCTTCCGCTAAGTATCGCATTATTATAGCTATAGGTAGTATCCGAATTGAACCGGAAGGAATCATGGCTCAGATAGCCTGCAACATCAATTTTATTCTTTTTATCGACATCCCATGTAATTTCCCCGTTAAGATCGTAGAATGAGGCTTTGCTGTTCTTCAGGGCAGTGTTATCAATAAGGCCAAGAACCCAGTTCGAGTAGGTCGTCCTTGCTGTAAATAAATATGTAAGTGTATCTTTTATAATCGGCCCTTCAACCATCACATG
>JBBIIS010000013.1:0-5132 GCA_037446375.1 Bacteroidota bacterium
TTAAATGTTTGAGCTATAATAATTTCACCCCTACGGGGTTAGCCATTAGACAGACCTTAAATATATAGTGGCGCCCCGTAGTGGTTTTGATTCTGTTCTGATCTGGAACTTAACCTGGAACAGGTGTAATTATTATAGATTTTGGATGGAGATAAATCAGATCAACCCGGAACGGGTGCCATTCAATTCATCTTTAATAGATAGCGGTTTATTACCGGTTCAGAAATCATGATTGTTATTGTGGTCCTTGCTATTTATTTTTATTATATTGCCGCATCTATATATATAAGTAGTTTGTTTATAAGTAGCTATATATCACAGTCTTATTTGTTTGTTGTAGCAAACAATGTAGGTTATCTTAAACTGTTTGCAGGTCTCTAGCATTCTGACCGGTTGTACGCCGTGTTCATAAAATGAATTCTCTGCAATAATAAAGATGATGATAAACGAAAAACTTATTAATCCCGGCAGCATTGCAGTTGTCGGAGGATCAGATGATATAACAAAACCCGGTGGAAAGGTCCTGAAAAACCTGATTGACGGGAAATTTTCCGGAAAGCTCTTTGCTGTAAATCCTAAAGCAGACTCAGTTCAGGGTGTTATCTCTTACAGGGATATAAGCCTTATACCAGATACTGATCTCGCTATACTTGCAATACCTGCGAAGCTTTGCCTTCAGACAATCGAAATACTGGCAGAGAAGAAAAAAACAAAAGCATTCATTATCTTATCAGCCGGTTTCGGAGAGGAAAGCCCTGATGGTAAATTGCTTGAGAAGCAGATGGTTGAGCTTATAAACAAGCATAATGGATGCCTTATCGGCCCTAACTGCATCGGGTTTCTCAATACAAACTATAACGGGGTATTTACAACACCAATACCTGTACTGAGCCCACAGGGTGCTGACCTTATCTCAGGATCCGGCGCCACGGCCGTATTTATCATGGAGTCTGCAATCCCTTACGGACTTGCATTTTCAAGTGTATGGTCGGTTGGGAACAGCGCCCAGACAGGGGTTGAAGATGTGCTAGAATATCTCGATCTAAGTTATATCCCCGGAAAAAGTTCAAAAGTCAAGCTTCTTTATATTGAAAATATTGAAAATCCCGCAAAGCTTCTCAAGCATTCCGTTTCACTCATAAAAAAGGGTTGCAGGATAGCAGCCATAAAATCGGGGAGCTCAGACGCTGGCAGCAGGGCAGCCTCATCTCATACGGGTGCAATGGCAAGTCCCGATTCTGCAGTCGATGCTCTTTTCAGAAAAGCGGGAATAGTGAGATGCCATGGCCGCGCCGAACTGGCCTCGGTTGCATCTCTCTTCATGCTCCCTGCATCAACAGGGAAAAGGCTAGGCATTGTTACCCATGCCGGAGGTCCTGCAGTGATGCTTACTGACGCGCTTTCAAAAGGTGGTATTGAAATACCCTCAATTTCAGGTGTGGCTGCTGACAGACTGAAAGCAAAGCTTTTCCCGGGATCCTCGGTTTCAAACCCCATTGATTTTCTTGCGACTGGAACAGCTGAACAGCTTGGACTTATTCTCGATAGCTGCGAAAATGACTTCGAAAATATAGACGCTATCGCTGTGATTTTTGGAAGTCCGGGACTTTTTCCGGTAAGCGATGTTTACGATGTTCTCGACCGGAAGATGCATACATTTAAAAAGCCGGTGTACCCTGTTCTTCCATCTGTTATAAACGCACGGAAGGATATTGATCATTTTATTTCAAAAGGAAATGTATTCTTTTCCGATGAGGTTGTTTTTGCCTCCTCACTCCTAAAAGTAATAAATCCAACTTCGCCGGTCCAGGTTGAAAGGTCAGAATTTGATATTGACAGAAAAAAAATAAGGAAAATAATTGAAGGTTCATCAGATGGCTATCTCGATCCTGTCAGTGTAGCCGTTTTGCTAGATGCCTCTGGTATTCCGCGTCCGGAGGAAAAATATGCCAGGTCAGCTGAAGAGGCGGAGATGGAGGCAGAGTCTATCGGCTTCCCTGTGGTGATGAAGGTCACCGGACCAGTTCATAAATCTGATGTTGGCGGAGTCATTCTTAATATTAAGGATAAAGTTTCTGCCGGGAAAGAATTCGACAGGCTTATGAAGATTCCGGGAGCAACCAGCGTACTTATACAGAAAATGCTCAAGGGGACAGAGTTCTTTGCCGGAGCAAGTTCCCATGGGAAGTTCGGGCACCTGATCCTTGCCGGGCTGGGGGGTATTTTTATCGAGGTGCTAAAGGATGTATCATCAGTCCTTGTTCCTGTTACCGTGCAAGAAGCCGCTGATATGGTAAGCTCACTTAAGAGTTATAAAATTATTAAAGGGACGCGCGGAAAAGAGGGGATAAGCGAAAAGAAATATGCTGAGATCTTATGCAGGCTGTCAGCTCTGATAGAGACAGCACCCGAAATTGCAGAGATGGACCTTAATCCACTGATAGGCGAGGCAGATTCATTGTTTGCCGCTGATGCAAGAATAAGAATTGAGAAAGGAAACGCCTTTAATGGTTGATTTTAAAATTTGTATCTTTAAAGCCTCGGACATTCACCGGAATGCCGCATAAAAATGAAAAAGAACACACCTGTTGATAGTGATATTGTAAGGGAGAAAATTAGAGGGAGCGGCCTGCGGAATCTGGGACTGGCAAGCATAAGGGAGCTTGTTAAGCTCGTAAACCAGATTGAAAAAGCAACCGGGGTAAGGTATGTGAGAATGGAAATGGGTGTACCCGGCCTGCTTCCACCATCAATAGGTATTGAGGCTGAAATCGCTGCCCTTAATGACGGAGTAGCCTCGGTCTACCCGAATATTGAGGGCCTTAAATCCCTTAAAGAGGAAACATCACGCTTTCTCAGTCTATTTCTTAATGTAGGCATTAAGCCTCAGGGCTGTATCCCTACTGTAGGTTCAATGATGGGAAGCATGGTTAGTTTTCTTGTTGCCAACAGGAATGACCATACAAAGGAGGGAACATTATTCATTGATCCCGGATTTCCTGTTCAGAAACAGCAGGTAAAAATGCTGGGTCACGATTATTACTCATTTGATGTTTACAACTACAGGGGAGAGAAGCTGCGGGAGAAGCTGGAGTCTTATCTGGTATCAGGAAAGATCTCCTCAATCCTGTATTCAAATCCAAACAACCCTACCTGGATCTGCCTTACGGAAGACGAGCTTCAGATTATAGGCGATCTTGCCAATAAATATGATGTAATTGTAATAGAAGACCTTGCATACTTTGGCATGGATTTCAGGAAAGACTATTCGATGCCTGGTGTGCCGCCTTTTCAGCCAACAGTTGCAAGATATACAAACGACTATATACTTCTTGTCTCATGCTCCAAGATATTCAGCTACGCAGGACAGCGTGTGGGTATGATGGCAATTTCGGACCCCCTCTTCGATAGGGAATATCCCGATCTGCTTAGGTATTATACATCGGAAAAGTTTGGTCACTCCGTGATATTCGGTGCTTTGTATGGCTTATCGTCTGGTGTGACGCATTCTGCACAGTATGGACTTGCAGCACTTTTCAAAGCGGTTAATGACGGAGGCTATAAATACCTCGATGATGTAAAGGAATATGGTTCGAAGGCATATATGATGAAGAAGCTTTTTACTTCAAACGGCTTCAAAATACCGTACGACCGCGACCTTGATGAGCCTGTGGGAGACGGTTTCTACTTTACTGTCTCCTATCCAGGAATGACAGGAGCCGAGCTGCTTGAGAAGCTCCTCTGTTATGGGGTAAGCGCCATTTCTCTCGATATTACGGGTAGTGAGAGAGTTGATGGGCTGAGGGCATGTGTTTCGCAGGTACACCGCGATCAATTTGATGACCTTGAGGTCAGACTGAAGCGATTTCATGAGGACCATCCTCATAAAGATTTAAAATAATTTTGAATTATGGCTAAGATAAGAGGAAGTATTGTTGTTGATGCAGAGAGATGCAAAGGATGCGAAGTTTGCGTGGTTTCCTGCCCTACAGGAACAATTGCACTTGCAAAAGAGGTGAACGGAAAGGGATATAACTATGCCTATCCTGCCAATCCAGATCTCTGTATCGGCTGCGCAAGCTGCGCAATGGTTTGTCCCGATGGTGTAATTACTGTTTACAAAACAAAAATTTAACCTTATAATGGAAAAGGAATTAAGACTGATGAAGGGCAACGAGGCAGTAGCCGAGGCTGCGATCCGCGCAGGTGTAGATGGTTATTTCGGGTATCCCATAACGCCTCAGAGCGAGATACTGGAATACCTTATGGAGGCTAATCCACATGAAACGACCGGAATGGTTGTGCTCCAGGCTGAAAGTGAAATTGCTGCAATAAATATGGTCTATGGCGGTGCAGGATGCGGGAAAAAGGTGATGACATCCTCCTCATCTCCTGGTATAAGTCTTAAACAGGAAGGTATATCTTATATTGCCGGAGCTGAGTTGCCATGCCTCGTTGTTAATGTGGTCAGGGCGGGTCCCGGACTTGGAACTATCCAGCCTTCGCAGTGTGACTATTTTCAGGCCGTTAAGGGTGGCGGACATGGCGACTATCATATGATCGTACTGGCACCGGCTTCGGTCCAGGAGATGGCCGACTTTGTTGAGCTGGCTTTCGATCTGGCATTTAAATACCGCACTCCGTCAATGATCCTGTCTGATGGTGCAATCGGACAGATGATGGAAAAGGTCCACCTGGGTCCGCAGAAGAAGAGAGCAGACAAATTCCCTGATTGGGCCACAACAGGAAAAACAGCAAATCGAGAAAGGAATATCATTACTTCACTAGATCTCGATCCATATGCACAGGAAATACATAACATTAAGCTGCAGGCAAAATACCGCGAGATTGAAAAAAATGAAGTGAGATTTGAGGAACTTTTGACAGAAGATGCGGAGTATCTTCTTGTTGCATACGGTACAAGTGCGCGTGTCTGTCAGAAAACGATCCTTGAGGCAAGGGCTGAAGGTATCAGGGTTGGCCTTATACGACCGATAACTCTTTATCCTTTCCCATCAAAAAGGATAGGTGAACTGGCAGGCAGAATGAAGCGTATCATCTCGGTTGAGATGAGTGCCGGACAGATGGTGGAGGATGTTCTTCTCTCAGTCAACGGGAGAACCCCGGTCAGT
>JBBIIS010000013.1:5144-36170 GCA_037446375.1 Bacteroidota bacterium
GGGAGGTGTTATACCTACACCGGAAGAGGTTTTTGAGGAACTAAAAACAAAAATATAACAGGAGGCTTTTCAATGAAGGAAGTTACCGGAATAAAGGAAATAATAAAGCCTGAGAATCTGGCTTACAAAAGATCCGCTCTGCTCACTGATAATCCGTTCTCATACTGCCCCGGATGCGGGCATGGAACAACTCATCGCATACTCGCTGAGGTACTTCAGGATGCAGGGCTGCAGTCGGAGACCATAGGTGTTGCACCTGTGGGCTGTTCAGTACTGCTTTACGATTTTATGGACCTCGATATCCAGCAGGCTGCTCATGGAAGGGCCCCTGCAGTCGCTACCGCAATTAAGCGTCTCCTTCCTGAGAAATTCGTTTTTACATATCAGGGAGACGGCGATCTGGCAGCAATAGGTACCGCCGAGACAATTCATGCCTGTAACAGGGGCGAAAATATACTTATCATTTTTGTCAATAACGGCATCTACGGGATGACCGGAGGACAGATGGCTCCAACAACTCTTCCCGGAATGAAATCATCAACATCTCCCTACGGCAGGGATGTACATTCAATGGGGAACCCTATAAAAATGTCAGATGTCGTTGCGATCCTGCCCGGCACCTATTATGTAACCCGTCAGAGTGTTCATACTCCTGCCAACGTAAGGAAGACTAAAAAGGCTTTTAAAAAGGCTGTCGAATATCAGAAGCAGAATAAGGGAACCTGTTTCATTGAGATCGTTTCCAACTGTCCTTCAGGATGGAAGATGACCCCGGTTCAGGCTAATAAGTGGATGGAGGAGACCATGTTTCCATTCTATCCGCTTGGTGATATAAAGGTGCCTGCAGATGAAAAAGGAAAAACTGAAAAAACCAACGAGTAAGATCATGACAGAAGAAATTATTATCGCAGGATTTGGAGGACAAGGAGTCCTTTCTATGGGCAAGATTATGGCATATTCAGGACTTATGCAGGATATGGAAGTCAGCTGGATGCCATCATATGGTCCGGAAATGAGAGGAGGTACAGCCAATGTAACCGTCATTTTAAGTTCCGAAAGGATAAGCTCTCCTATCCTGAGAAGATTCGATACAGCCGTTATACTCAATCAGCAGTCGATGGACAAATTTGAAGATGCTGTTAAGCCCGGAGGAACGCTGATCTATGATGGGAACGGTATTACATGTCATCCCGAAAGAAAGGATATAACAATTTACAGGGTTGATGCAGCTGCAGAGGCCGCTCTTATGAACAGCCAGAAAACGTTTAATATGATTGTACTTGGTGGTTATCTCAAGATAAAGCCGGTTATTAAGCTCGAAAATGTCATCAAGGGACTTAAAAAGTCGCTTCCCGAAAGATATCATTCAATGATTCCCATGAACGAAAAAGCACTCCAGAGAGGGATGGAGATCATCAGGAAGGTATAGTCCCCTAAACCGCTAGGGCGGGATCCGGAGATTTTGGATTTAGTTATCTAACATGCCTCCTAAAACGTCAATCCGAAATCAGAAGTTTCATTTTTAGAGCATAAATGATCCTATGAATTCTGAGTTTTGTAAAGGCAGTGATACTATTATTTCTTGTAGAAGTGCATCTCCTGAATATACTTCCATACAGCCGGCGGAAGAAAATATGACATATCTTTTCCTGTACGGATACCGTTCCTTATGAAGGTTCCGGAGATCTCCATCAGGGGGGCATTCACCGACATTATGTCAGCTTTTTTAAGCAGCTGGTCAAGTAGTATATGAGGCGGCCTTACTGCACCGGGCCTGGGATAAACATATATTTGGTGGTGCTTTACAAGCTCGGCTCCATTCTTCCATTTATGCAGAGTGTAGAGATTATCCTCGCCCATAACAAGGGCAAATTCATTTAAAGGAAATTTCTCCTTCAGGTAAGTAAGGGTATTGATTGTAAAGGAGGGTACCGGCAGCCTGAGTTCTATATCCGACGCTTTCAACCGATCGTAATCACCAATTGCAAGCTCAACCATGTAAAAGCGCTGATGATCTGCAAGAAGTGTCTCCTTCTTTTTGAGAGGATTGTGTGGACTTACAACGAACCAGACCTGGTCGAGACCGGCATATTCTGTCATGTATCCGGCTATTGCAAGATGACCGATATGGATCGGGTTGAATGATCCGAAATATAGGCCGGTCTTTATCATTCATCAATATTTTTAATAAAAGCACGTACAAGCTTTTCTGTTTCAGCCTTTGCCATCTCAAGGTCGTCGTTTATGACAATAAAGTCAAAGCTGCCGGCCGCTTTCATTTCTTCTTCAGCCTTCAGAATCCTCATCCTGATTTTTTCTGGTTCATCGGTACCCCTCGACAGCAGCCTCTTCTCAATCTCTCCGATAGATGGCGGTTCAATGAATATAGAGATCGCCTCCTTTCCGAATATCTTCTTCAGATTTATTCCGCCAAATACATCAACATCAAAGAGCACATGATTCCCATTTGCCCATATCCTATCAATCTCACTCCGAGGAGTTCCATAATAATTATCCTTGTAAACCTCCTGCCACTCCAGAAAACCGCCGGAGGCTATCCTTCTTCTGAATTCCCCGACTGAAAGAAAATAATAATCCATACTGTCAGTCTCATTGTTTCTCATTTGCCTTGTAGTTGCCGAAACAGAGAATTCCAGACCGAGATTGCAGCTTAGAAGATGCCTGACAATGGTTGTCTTACCTGAACCTGATGGGGCGGATATTATAATAAGCCTGCCACTCATCAATTAAAGGATATTTAGCGATTGTTCCTTGATCTTTTCAAGGTCGTCCTTCATCATTACGACAAGCTTCTGAATAGAAGCATCATTTGCCTTTGATCCAATTGTATTGATTTCCCTGCCCATCTCCTGTCCGATGAATCCAAGCACCTTTCCGTTCGGTGCAGATGAGGCAAGTGTCTCTGAAAAATATTCGCAGTGCTTTTTAAGCCTGACCTTTTCTTCATTTATATCGAGCTTCTCGAGATAAAAGATCAGCTCCTGTTCAAACCTGTTTTTGTCGATGTTTTCAGATTTGATGTTCTCATCGAGGATGGAAGTAAGCTTTTCCTTTAACCTTGTGATCCTTTCCTCTTCAAACATTCCGATATTTTCAAGAGAGCCTGTAATACGCTGGAGGGAGTTTCGGATATCCTGTTCAAGCGCTTTCCCTTCTTCAATCCTGTAAAGATCAAGCATGTTAAGAGCTTCGGATATCTGTCTTCTTACAATCTGCCACTCTTCAGCCGACAGTTCAGGCCTCTCCGTCTTCATCGTTTCCGGAAGCCTCATTATTGTTGGCAGGATGTTATCATCGAAGCTTATTTCAAGCTCTCCGGCTATCACCTTAAGCTGGTCATAGTATTTTTTGACAGTTGTGCTGTTAATAACGGGTATGAATTCTTCATCAAGGTTATCAAAAACAATTGTGAGGTCAACTTTACCACGTTCAAGAGCTTGGCTTATCATGTTCCGGATCTCAATCTCCTTCTCCTTATAGAGCCATGGCAATCTGGTATTTATATCAAGCTGTTTTGAATTAAGGGACTTGATCTCGATAGTTATCTTTTTCTGTTGTGTTTCAGCTATGGATTTTCCATAACCGGTCATAGATTTAATCATCTGCCAGTCAGTTAATTTTTTTAAGGATTGAACTAAAGATACAAATTCCGAGTCTATTTACCAACTCCCGCCCTTTCAAGCTCAACTGTAAAATGTCGCATAATCGGAGCCTCCTTTACAAGTCTCATCCCTTTTTTAATGGTATTTCTTCTTTCAAAAACGCTTCCTGCTGCTGCTGCAACATATTCCATATGGTTATCCGAATAAACTCTTCTTGGTATAGCCATTCTCACAAGTTCAAGTGCAGGAAACCTGTTTTCCCTCGTCACCGGATCCCTGTCGGCCATCAGCGTGCCGATCTCGGCACATCTAATGCCACCCTCAATATAGATCTCTATTGCAAGTGTTTGTGCTGTAAACTCCTCCCTTGCTATCTGGGGCAAGAATGAAAGTGCATCGATAAATACAGCATGCCCTCCAATTGGCTCTATTACGGGAATCCCATAACTTTTCAGTTTATTTCCCAGGAAAGCAACCTGTCTTAGCCGCGATTCGAGGTAAGCCTCCTGAGTACCATCGTACAGACCCTGGGCAAGGGCATTCATATCCCTTCCCGACATGCCACCGTAAGTAATGAATCCTTCATAGATTATATTGAATGTGGATGCCTGCCTGAAAAGCTCCTCATCCCTGAAGCCAATGAAGCCTCCCATATTTACAATGGCATCTTTTTTTGAACTCATAGTCATAGCATCGGCGTATGAGAACATCTCCCTTGCTATCTCCCTGACGCTTTTATCTGAATAGCCTTTCTCCCTTGTTCTTATGAACATCGCATTTTCGGCGAACCTTGCTGAATCAATCACCACCCTCACACCATATTTGTCGGCAAGCGTCCTTACTTCACGAAGGTTTGCCATGCTGACCGGCTGCCCTCCTGCACTATTGTTCGTAATCGTTATTACTATACATGGTATCTTTTCTGCCGGAGTTTTTCTCAGTACCTCCTCAAGCTTTCCAGTGTCGACGTTACCCTTGAAGGGATGAATAGCTGATGGTACTGCTGCTTCATTTATGGTGCAGTCAACAGCAATCGCCTTTCTGAATTCGATATGTCCCTTTGTCGTATCAAAATGAGAGTTGCCGGGCACCACATCACCCTCCTTTAAAATAGTGGAAAAAAGTACATTTTCTGCTGCCCTTCCCTGATGGGTTGGGAGGAAAAAGTCAAATCCTGTGATCTCCTTTATTGCGTCCTTAAGCCAGTAGTAAGATGACGCGCCAGCATAGCTCTCATCGCCAAGCATCATTGCAGACCACTGGCGATCGCTCATTGCGCCTGTTCCCGAATCTGTAAGAAGATCTATGAACACCTCTTCCGACCTGAGGTTAAAAAGGTTATATGAAGCTTTCCTTATCCAACACTCTCTATCTTCCCTGATACTTGGATACATCGGCTCGACCATCTTTGTTTTAAAAGGTTCTGAATATGGTAATTCCATGACTGATATTTTTAAATTTATTGATAAACCCCTTTTCCCGTTTCTCCCAAGGGGGAAAAGCTTTGTCTATTGCTCTTCACCCATTGAGAAAGGTTGGGTAGTGGGTATTTTATCTTATATAATAAAATGGATTTATTAACAACAGAAGTTGAATTGCAGAACAGACGATCATTGCCTGAAAAAAAAATCTCTGTTTTTGATGTTCCGGTATATATCACCGGCCGGGTTTTCCGTTATGAACAATATATGCATCGCAATAATTATTTATTTTGTAAAATTAGATGTATTTTGTGACATATTCAATAGTCGAATTTTCTGAAATGCAGAACCGATGAGAAGGATAGAACTACTGCCAACCATTGTTATTTTTTGCTTTGTGTTTTTTGCACATAGCGCATTCTCACAGCAGGATCTGAAGAATATGGGCTATATCAATTCAATAGTTGATTCACTGGGAAGGAAAGGCATTATAGCCAAAAACAACTTTGAGAAGCCAAATATTAAATTCACAAATGATCAGGCTCTTAAATACCTTATTGAAAAATACAAATCAGCTGACTGGGAAAACCCTGAGGACCCTTTAAGAAAGGCTATAGGAGAGTTGATATTCGTCGCATCGCATCAGCGCTTTGATTCCCTTAACAAGTACCTTCAATCGGTTAGGTACGATTCGATTGACATGCCCTGGTTCCGGTTTTTCAAATGGGATTCCATGAGGCTGAAAGTTCCTGTTCTGATGCCGGCTCCTTTTTCAATGGTAAGTGATTCCGTAGCACGGTGGGATACGATAAATATTGCCGGAAATAGTGACACAGCAGCCTTAAAAGCATGGAACCTGCTCCCCGACAGCCTGAAGCATTACAGGAAGGCAAAGCCTGCTCCGTCGGTTATACTAAAGGATACTGTTTTCATGATTGCGACAAATACCCTTCCTGAAGTTGCCAGGTACAAAAAGACACAGCCTTTCAAAACTTACAGGTTCCCTTTCCTTGCAGATTCAATTTCGGAAGCTGTTAAGGCGCTTTCAGGGTTCATTATAGCTGGTGATTCCTCAAAGATAAATTTCAGGGAAGTATCAGGATTGTCTGTCCCCGTATGGCTTAATTCGAAATCCGACAGGATGGCCCGTTACTGGCTGAGAAATGAATTTGATGATTCGGTCATCGTGTGGGTTGGTGGGACAGGCAGGGATACAATCGGACTTTTCCTGGAGGAAGGAATCATGTTCAGGAGGCCGTCAAAGCAGACAAATATATCAAATGCCCAGCTTAGCCTGAAACATGTAAACAGCGGTGATCTCCAGAAGGTGAATAAAGCGTATATTAAGCCGATATTGTGGAGGTTCCATACACAGACTAATTTTATTTTAAGCCAGACCTATCTTACAAACTGGGCCAGCGGAGGGCAGAGCAGCGTCTCTATGACCCTTGATGCGACCGGTTTTGCCGATTATAAAAATGATGACCTGAAATTGCTTTCAAATAATTTCATCCGCCTGAAATACGGGTTGATAAAGCCCGGCCAGGAGTATATAAGAAAATCCGATGATCTGCTTGAGACAAACTCAAAGATAGGCCACAAGGCATTCGGCAAGTTTAATTTCACGGGAATAATGCTGTTCAAGACTCAGATATCTGCGGGCTATGATTATCAGGTCAGCAGAACCAAGCCCGTTTCAAATTTTATGAACCCGGCTTCCCTTACCCTTGGACTCGGTCTTGAATACAAGCCTGAGAAAAAGACCTCTATAAACTTTGCACCACTTTCATACAAGGCGACATTTGTTCTTGATACGGTCAAATATGATGAGGTCAAATATGGACTGGCCAAAAACAAGCGAGTGCTCCAGGAACCTGGCGCCAGCCTGCAGATAACGAACGAATTCAGCCCAATAAAATCTGTGACAATAATTAACAGGCTTCAATTATTTACTAACTATATAAACAAGCCGCAGAATGTGGTTGTGGACTGGGAAATGATCGCAACGGCAAAATTGAACTGGTTCACTGAAATTAGGTTCAACACACACCTGATCTATGACGACAAGATACTCATACCTCTTGTTTACAATAACGGCACTCCAAGGCTTGGTCCGGATGGTAAACAGGAAAAAGGGAAGCGGCTCCAGTTCAAGGAGCTTATGGGATTCTCATTTGTTTTTAGATTCTGAAAGACGCATAGACTCCAAGACCACATACCTCGGATCTCATATAAGATCCTTCTTATAGATACGGTATTTCTTTACGACCGATCCTCCGATCCTTTCATATTCTGCCCTCATCCTCCTGTTGTCTTCCAGTACTAGATGGCTGTCAGTTGTCTCCATACCTGCGCTTATTGAAGTTTCAAGGATCTTAACTGCCATGAGTGCGTCTATTCCCTTCCCTCTGAACTCACTCTTAACTCCGCCAAGCATCATAAGAAGCTTCTTAGATCTGCGCGACTCCCTGAGGATCAGGAAAATACCAAATGGGAAAAGCTTCCCTTTGGCTTTCCTTAAACCTTCGCTGATATCAGGCATTCCTACTGCGAAACCGACGAGACCGTCATTGTTCTCGACAACCTTTATGAATCTTGGATCTAGAATTGGCAGATAGCGTGCAGCAAAGTCTTTTTTCTCCTTGTCGGTGAGAGGCACAAACCCATAGATCTCGGCAAAGGTCTGGTTCATAAGTTCAAGAACGGGAACTATATAGGGTTTTAGCTCTTTCTTGCTTGTGAATTCTACAATCTTCAGATCCGGATTTTTTGCAACGCGTGAAAGGGTCCTTATATAGACTTCAGGTATAACTTTCGGAAGCGGAGCAATATAATTAACAAGGTCAACATTCTTAACATAACCCTCCATTTCCATCAATTTTGGCATATATGGAAGATTTGTAGGGGCCGTCATAAAATATGGAGTGTCAAAGCCTTCTGTCTGAAATCCCTGTGGGTCCTTATCAGAAAAGCCAAGCGGACCTACAAGCTTCACCATGCCTTTCTCCTTCGCCCATTCTTCCACCTTTTTCAGAAGTTCATGAAAGACCTCGTGGTCTTCATAACACTCCATAAAGCAGAACCGGCCATGCTTTTCATTATGGATCTCGTTATACCTGTTATTCACCAGACCCATAATTCTTCCGGCCAGTTTATTATTCTTATAAGCCAGGAGGAGTATAGCATCGGTATACTGATATGATTTATTTCTTTTCTTGTCGTATAACTCCCATTCATCCATGTAAATAGGGGGGAGCCAGTTCTTGTGATCCTTATGCACCCTTGAAGGAAGGTAAATGAAATCTTTTCTGTCCTTGCGGGTCAGAACCTCTTTTATAATTATGTCTCCCATAGACCGGTCAGGTTAAAATATTGTCAAATAAGTAAAAAATCAATGAAACGACCAAATATAGTGCAAAATTGTTCTTTCATTCTAATGTGTCAGAAGGTCTGAAATTACAAACGCCGCGAAAAGGATACTGGCTATACCGTTTGTTGTTGCGAAGGCCAGATTCACCCTTGAAATGTCATCAGGTTTCACAATTAAATGCTGATAGAGAAGAAGAAGGCTGAAAACAGAGGCGCCCGTCACATAGAGGTATCCGCTGCCATTCAGGATACCCGCAGCGATAACAAGAATAAAAGTCAGAAAATGAACTGTCCCTGATATTATAATTGCCCTTTTTCGTCCGGCAATTGAAGGAATTGAATAAAGCTTGTTATCCCTGTCAAATTCATCATCCTGTAGGGCATATATTATATCAAATCCGCTCACCCATGTTAATACTATGAAAGAGTAGACCATGGGAACTTTGCTGAACTTATCCGTTACGGAAATATAGGCGCCAATAGGAGCCAGACTGAGTCCCAGGCCCAGAATAAAATGGCAGAGGTAAGTAATTCTTTTAGTGAGGCTGTAGCCAAGTATTACCAGAAGCGCAACAGGAGCAAGAAATAGTGTCAGTGTGTTAATAAATCCAGCTGCAATAATAAAGAATATCGCATTAAGGATAACAAATATCCCAGCTGCCTTTTTGTTTATTTTTCCTGCCGGGATCTCGCGGCCGGCCGTTCTTGGATTAAGAGCATCAAACCTGTGATCGGCATACCTGTTGAATCCCATTGCAGCATTTCGTGCAAAGATCATGCAAAGGAGTATCAATAGCAGGATGCGCATGCTGAAATGATTATCCGGGGCGGTTATGCCAAGCGTGAAGCCAATCAGCGCAAAGGGAAGTGCAAATACAGTATGGCTGAATTTGACAAAGGAAAAGTAATCCCTGATCTTTTTAAGCATACTGTTTATTTTGCATTAAGGATGCTTTCATATATGCGATAATTTTCCTTGTCAAATGCAACGAAGATCACCTTATCGGGATACTTCGATTTTTTAAGGAATCTTCTTGTTTCTGAAATTGCGATCAGGGCCGCAAGCTCTTTAGGGAAGCCGTAAACGCCTGTTGATATGCCAGGAAACGCCACTGATTTCAGCTTCAGGTCGTGGGCAAGCCTTAGACTCTTCTGGTAGCACGAAGCAAGAAGCTCGTTTTCCTCATCTGCACCTCCCCTCCACACCGGTCCTACTGTATGGATGATATGTTTTGCCTTCAGATTATAGCCACCTGTCACCTTTGCTTCACCGGTCAGACAGCCGTTAAGGCTAATGCACTCTTCAAGAAGTCCGGGCCCTGCTGCGCTATGAATAGCCCCATCAACACCTCCACCTCCCATTAATGATGAGTTAGCCGCATTAACAACAGCCTCCACACTCAGCGAAGTAATATCCCCTTCTATCAATTCAATTCTTTCAGATTTCATCTTCTTATCTGAGCCCCGAGCTCTTTTTCAAATACCCTGATCAAATTTTCCATTACCCTGTCAATATTCTTATCTGTGAGTGTCTTGAACTCATCCTGAAGAATGAAGGTCACTGCATAAGATTTTTTGTTTCTTCCAAGTGACTCATTCTCATATACATCAAATAGACTGACATCCCTGAGGATATTTTTTTCTGTTTTGAATGCAAGGTCGCTTATCTGCCTGAACTTGACTTCAGAGCTGACAAGCAGGGCAAGATCCCTTCTTACTGCGGGATATTTTGGAAGCTCGTGGTACTGGATCTTGTTGCTCTTTATGATTTTAAGAAGGGAATCCCATTCAATATGGCCATAATAAACATCCTGGTCAATTCCGAATTTCTTAAGGACAGGCTTGGATATCTTACCAGATACTGCGATAACATTATTGTTATGAGAATAAGAAACAGATTCAGCATAATACTTCATTCTGCCTTCAGAGATTTCAAGCGAATCAGCAGATATGCCCATTCTTGAAAGGACGAGTTCAATGTATGATTTCATGAAATAAAAATCGGTCTGAACTGGCTGATTATTCCAGCTCTGCTTTCCCCTGTTACCGCTTATAAAAAGGTCGAGATCAGTTTTTTCGGAATAGCTCTCCGATCTTTTTGAAGCGGATCCCTTTTCCCTGAAGAAATAGCAATTCCCGAATTCATACAGGCGAAGGTCATAGTTCTGCCTGTTTATATTCCAGGCTATAGAGCTTAATCCTCCGTAAAGGAGTGACATTCTCATAGCATTAAGATCTGAGCTGAGGGGGTTGGCAAGCAGTACGAGCTGCTTGCTGTCAAAATCCTCATTATTCTCAAACCAGGCAGCAGGCGTAAGCGAGTTGCACATTATCTCTGCAAAGCCATTTGAGGAGAGAGTATCGGCAATGGTATTCATTACCTTTTCCCGGTCGGGCCTGACAAGGTAATTAAGTGTTGAGTTAACATGGCTGTCGATCTCAATGTTGTTATAGCCGTATATACGCAGTATCTCTTCAATAACATCAGCCTCACACTGAACGTCAATCTTATATGAGGGAACCTCGATAGTCAGCTTTTCATCTTTCTTTTCAGGAATGTTGAACTCCAGCAATCCAAGGATCTTTATAATTATCTCTGTGCTGATTCTCTTCCCGATCAGCCTGTCAATATTTTTATAATTGATCTCCACGACCCGTCTGGCTGTTTTTCCGGGATAGATATCCTTAAGGTCGGCCGATATCGTTCCCCCTGCAATATCGCGGATCAATATCGCTGCCCTTTTCAGCGCCCATGCTGAAATATTCGGATCAGCACCTCTCTCAAAGCGGAAAGAGGCATCTGTATGCAGTCCATGCCTTCTTGCTGTTTTCCTTATAGAAACGGGATGGAAGCATGCGCTCTCAAGAAAAATATTCTTTGTCGACACTGTCACACCGGATTTTGATCCGCCGAACACACCAGCGATACACATTCCCTCTTTCTGATTACAGATCATGAGATCTTTTTCAGAGAGTTCCCGCTCTGCCCCGTCAAGTGTGATAAACTTCGTTTTTCCGGGGAGGTTTTTTATGATCACTTTTCCGCCGGTGACCATATCGGCATCAAATGCATGAAGAGGCTGGCCTATTTCAAACTGAACATAATTTGTAATATCAACCACGTTGTTTATCGGGTTGAGGCCGATTGCCCTGAGCCTGTTTTTGAGCCATTCAGGTGATTCTCCAATTGTAACATCAAATATGTTTACACCGGTGTACCTCGGACAGGCCTGCTCATTTTCAATTATAATATCAAATGTCTGTTTTGAGCCATCGGGTTTAAAATCTTCAACTGATGGTAAAAGTGGCCTGTTTAGCAATCCATTGTTAATAGACATGTATGCTGCCAGGTCGCGGGCTACACCAAAATGCGAGCCGCTGTCTATCCTGTTTGGAGTAAGGCCTATCTCAAAAATAAAATCCTTTTCAATTTTAAAATACTCACTTGCCGGAGTACCGGGTACCGCAGATGGATCAAGCACCATAATTCCCTCATGGGATGTCCCAAGGCCAATTTCGTCTTCGGCACAGATCATTCCATCAGAGAGGGCACCCCTAATTTTGGATCTCTTTATCTCAAGCTTTTCATCTCCCTTATAAACAAATGAACCGGCTAGTGCAACCGGAACCTTCTGCCCTGCAGCAACATTTGGCGCTCCGCAGACAATGTTAAGAGGTTCGCCCTTTCCTACGTTTACAGTGTTAACTGATAGTTTGTCAGCATCGGGATGTTTTGACGAAGCAAGAACTTCACCAATAACAATGCCTTCAAGCCCTCCCTGTACAGAACACCACTCCTCAGTACCCTCGATCTCAAGGCCGATGGCGGTAAGGATAGCTGCTGCATTATGAGGATCCAGATCTGTCCTGAGGTAATCTTTGACCCAGTTATATGAAATTTTCATTATTGTAACTGAAGTGAATTTCTAAAAGTGCAAAAGTAAGCATTTAAAAAAAATAGCATAGCAGAAAGTAACTAAAGAAAACCAGCTGGCATCAGAAATCATCTCCAGGGAGGAGCGGGGCTGGGTTTAAGAGGGGACCCGGATTAAGATGCATAAGCTAAATGTGTTTATTTTTGACCTTCAATTAAACAAGATATATGAGAGGCGGAAGGAAGGAGAAAGTTTGTCTATATTTGTAAATCAAAAACAACTTATATGCTAATCGAAAAGGAAGACAAGCTGATACTGGTTACGAATGACGACGGATTGTATGCTGCCGGTCTCAGGACTCTGCTTGAGGTAATTGAAGAGTTTGGGAAAGTTGTGCTGATATCTACAATAGAGAGTATGTCGGGGATGTCGCAGGCTCTCACAGTAAAGACACCTTTAAGGGTAAAGCTTCTTGAAGAGAATGATAATCACAGGATCTATGCCTGTAACGGCACTCCGACTGATAGTGTTAAGCTTGCAATAAACCAGCTGCTGGAGAGGATGCCCGACTGGGTCGTTTCAGGCATCAACCATGGATCGAATGCCTCCGTCAGTGTACTCTATTCAGGTACAATGGCAGCAGCTCTCGAAGGTTGCCTCTACGGTGTCCCGTCAGTCGGTTTTTCACTGAACAATTTTTCACCGGCTGCGGACTTCTCAATTTGCAAAAAGTACATCAGGATTATTATGAAGAAACTTTCAAAGCATTCTCTTCCCCAAGGTGTCTGCCTGAATGTAAACATTCCTTCCGCTCCAAAAGAGGAAATAAAAGGAATAAAGATATGCAGGCAGGCAAGTGGAAACTGGAAAGAAGAGTTTGAAAAGAGAAAGGATCCTGCCGGAAAAACCTATTACTGGCTAACCGGCCTTTTTCAGAATCATGAGCCCGATGCAACAGATACAGATGAATGGGCTATTGCAAATAACTTTGTTTCAGTTGTGCCTGTTACTGTCGACATGACAGCTCACTGGTTTATCAACAATCTCAAACCCTGGTTCAGCAAATGAAAGCTACTGAAAAATACGATAAGCTTCTGACCGGCCTCGCTTCAGGTTTTATTCTTCCGGTTGTAGTCGGCCTCATAATTTTTTTATTCACTGGTCATGGACATGGATTGGGAGACTATCTCGAAAGAATTAAAGACGCCAGGATAGTTACACATGCAATAACTCTCTGTGTCTTTCCGAATATTGCGATATTCTTGCTTTTCAACAGATTCGATATGCTGCGCGCCCTGAGGGGAGTGCTGGCTTCAACAATTATTTGGGCAATAGCTGTCTTTTTAATCAAGGTAATTTAGGATGAAGTATTTCATTATAGCCGGCGAAAAATCAGGAGATCTGCATGGCTCAAATCTGATAAGGGGAATAAAAAAGGCAGATCCCGGTGCTGAAGTTTTCTGCTGGGGCGGTGAAATGATGAAAGAAGCAGGAGGAAAACTGTTTTTGCACTACAGACAGCTTGCCTTCATGGGCTTTGTGGGCGTGGTTAAAAATATGGGATCCATATTCAGGAATTTGTCACTATGCAAAAAGCAGATAAGGGAACTCACTCCCGACGTTGTAATACTTATCGACTTTCCCGGTTTTAACCTGCGGATAGCGGCTTTTGCAAAATCGCTTGGGCTAAAGGTCTTCTATTACATTTCCCCCAAGTTATGGGCATGGAAGGAATCGAGGGTGGAAAAAGTTCGCAGATTCACCGACAGGATGTTCATAATTTTCCCTTTCGAGGTTGAATTCTACAGGAAACATAATATAAGTGTTGAGTATTATGGAAACCCTCTTGTCGATGAAATTGAAAATAAAAAGAAGCTATTTGGCAATAAGGAAGAGATAAAAAGATCGCTCGGGCTTGATGAAAGACCTGTAATTACTATGCTTGCCGGAAGCAGGAAGGATGAGGTAAGAAGGATAATGCCGCCAATGCTCAGGGCCGCAGAGAATTTCAGCACTTACCAGTTTGTTTTAGCGGGAGTGAGTAACATTCCGCCGGAATTGTATAAACAGATTCTTGGAGAGAGTAAGATAAAGATCATTTTTGATAAGACATACGAGCTTCTCAGGGTTGCGGAAGCGGCACTTGTAAAATCGGGTACTTCAACTCTGGAAGCGGCACTTATAGGAACGCCACAGGTTGTTTGCTATAGCGGAGATCCGCTATCAATTGCAATAGCCCGACGCATTGTTGATGTAAAATATATTTCGCTTGTAAATCTTATTATGAACAGGCCAGTGGTAAAAGAGCTGCTCCAGGAGGAGAATAATGCTGAAATGATTTCGGAGGAGCTTGCAAAAATTATAACAGGTGGTTCTCGAAGAGAGCTTATGCTTTCCGAATACAGTGAACTTGGAAAGATTCTTGGCCCGGCAGGCGCCTCCGACAGGATAGCGCTCGAAATGGTCAAACTCTTAAAACAGAGCTGATCCAAATGAAAAAAAAATCCTTTCTTCTTGTACTTTTATCTTTTTCCTTTTGTCTCTTGTCTTCCCAGATAAGGGTCAGGGTATTTACAGAAGAAAATCCAGGATATATTTTTTTTAAGGTTCTTTCCGGCAGATACACTTTAGAGATTAATAAAGCTGACACTGTTTCGGTCAATGCAGGTGAGACTATTGTTCTTGCACATTATATTAACAAGGTTGCCGTGAAGATGAGAGGATCAAAAGGGTTTGCTGCTGATTCTATTTATATCAGCTCATCGGGGGCCGGTGCAAGGTTTAGACTCTCAACCGGTACTAAAGGTTCTCCATCAAGGATATATTCCGGTGATCTGCAGTGTATTGCCGATATGGGAGTCGTTCTGTATATAAACATCTGTGAAATAGAAACATATATTGCAGGGGTGGTAAAAGCTGAAGGCGGCAATGGCATGAGGGCGGAATATTTCAGAACTCAGGCGATAATTGCCAGAACATATACCTATAAATACTTCAACAAGCATATTATTGACAGGTTTAACCTTTGTGATGATACTCACTGCCAGGTATTTGACGGGCTAACAACAGATACTCTTATTACTAGAGCCGTGAATGATACAAAAGGGATGGTAATTGTTTCTCCCGACAGCAATCTTATTATTGCCGCATTTCATTCAAACTGCGGCGGGGAAACATCACCTTCGGAATATGTCTGGCCTGCAAAGCAAAGTTATCTTGTAAAGGTAACCGACCCCTGGTGCACCAGATCCAGGAATGCAGCATGGGAGAAAGTGATACCCGCAAAAAGCTGGATAAGTATGCTCACAAGGCATGGCTATTCAGGTCAGCCTGACAGTACCACCGTATTTGATTTTGCCCGGACCTCACGGGTCCAGGAGTATGTGACAGGCACTTTCAGTCTGCCATTCAGCAGGATAAGAAGTGAACTTGACCTCAGGTCAGCATGGTTCTCTGTGAAGGCGGATGGCGATTCGATCAGACTAAGTGGCCGGGGTTACGGTCATGGTGTAGGACTCTGCCAGGAGGGAGCAATTGCGATGGCCGGTAAAGGATATCATTTTAATGATATAATTGCTTTTTATTACCCGGGTGTCAGGATCCTCGATATAGGAAGCGCAAAAAAAAGTGAGGATGATAAAGCCACTCCGAAAAATTAACAGTCTATTTGACTATTTTTGTGATTCGTTAAATATCAGATGTTCGCAATTTTCAGAAAAGAGATAAACGGCTTCTTCAGCTCACTTACAGGCTACCTTGTAATTATTACCTTCATTATTGTTAACAGCCTTTTCATGTGGGTCCTTCCGGGGGAGTTCAATATTCTTGATTCTGGTTATGCAGGACTTGACTCACTGTTTTACCTTTCACCCTGGATCTTCCTTTTTCTTGTTCCCGCAATTACAATGCGGATGATAGCTGAGGAGAGACGTCTGGGAACTATCGAACTCATTTATTCAAAGCCTGTAACAGAAAGATCAATTGTATACGGAAAATTCCTTTCTTCGGTGGCCCTTGTCATTATGGCCCTGCTTCCGGGAATCGTTTATTATATAACTGTATGGATACTTGGTGAAGTTCCCGGCAATCTTGACCAGGGAGGAACACTCGGCGCATTCATAGGCTTGTTTTTCCTGGCAGCAGTCTATGCCGCTGCGGGAATCTTTGCATCATCCCTTACCGACAATCAGGTAATTGCATTTATAGTCGCAGTGCTCATTTCACTGTTTATGTATGCCGGATTTGATTCGTTTGCATACCTGCCCGGACTTAAAAAAGTTGATGAATATATTATTTCACTAGGTATAAATGAGCATTACAAATCGATTAGCAGAGGTGTTATCGACATAAAGGATATTGGCTACTATCTTACTGTTGTTGTTATTTTTAATGAGGCGACAAGGCTTTCATTATTATCGCGCAAATGGAGAAAGAGAGGATAAGCAAAAATGGAACTGAAGATGTGAGGATGAACAGCTGGATGCAGTTCATTGTGATCTCTTTTGCAGCAGTCGTAATTACAGCCGCCGCCTCATTTATGCACATCCGGCTTGATTTGACGGGAGATCATCGCTACACACTTTCAAGACCAACACACAAGGTATTATCTGAACTCAAAAATGATATCTACATCCAGGTTTGGCTCGATGGCGAGATGCCGGTTCAGTTCAAGAAGCTCAGAATATCAGTAAGGGAGATGCTCGACGAATTCAGGGTTGCTTCGGGAAGAAAGGTTGATTATGAATTTATGAACCCCTCTGCAGGAAAGGACGTCAAGGAGAGGAACCGGCAGTACCAGTCTCTCATTGAAAAGGGCTTGATGCCTGTTAACATCCGTGCAAAGGACGAGGAGGGTGGTGCGAGCCAGAAGCTTATCTTCCCCGGAATGATTGTCAATTATAATGGTACAGAGATCCCTGTTAACTTCCTCAAAAATAACCAGACGCTTTCTGCCGAACAAAACCTTCTTAATTCAATTGAAGGACTTGAATATGAGCTTATCCAGACCATTTCAACAATTACATCAGAGAAAATTAATAAAATAGTCTTCATTGAGGGCCATGGTGAACTTCCTGAAATAGAGGTGGCTGATATCATGATGAGTCTAAGGAAGTTCTTCTCGATCGATATGGGCCCGATCAATGGCAGACCAGGTGTTCTTGACAGATATTCTGCGGTAATAGTGGCAGCACCTAAAAGCTCCTTTAACGAGAAGGATAAACTGGCCCTGGACCAGTATATTATGAACGGTGGCAGAGTGATGTGGCTCCTGAATGAAGTTGAGGTTAACGAGGATAGCCTGCGATTTGGAGAAACAGTTGCAATGTACAGGCCACTCAATGTTGAAGATCAGCTTTTTAAGTACGGAGCCAGAATAAACCCTTCGGTTGTACAGGATATGGATTGTGTTCCTATCCCGATGAAGGTTGTTACCGGGGCTTCACAGCAGCCGCAGATCGTTCCGGTGCCATGGATTTATTATCCTCTGCTCTATCCGTCTCAGGGAAATCCTGTATCAAGAAATGTAAATCGCGTGGTGGGAAAATATACAAACTATATCGACACAGTCGGATTTGATCCGGAAATTAAAAAGAGCGTGCTTCTGTCAACATCAAAAAATGCAAGGTTGCTGAATCCTCCGATTTTGATTTCACTAAAAGAGGCAGATGTGACGCCTTCGGCAAGGGAATTCACCCGTTCCTCCTTGCCGGTTGCCGTTATGCTTAGCGGAAAATTTCAATCACTGTACAAAAACAGAATGACTGCTAACCTTGTTGAAGATAAGAGCTTCAGACTGAAGGAAGAGAGTAAGATTACGAAGATGATAATTATCTCCGACGGTGAGATGATAAGAAACGAAGTAAGAAGGAGCGGAGGAGAGGAGCAGCCGCTTCCTCTCGGGCAGGACAGATATACGCTTCAGACATACGGGAACAAGGACTTTTTAGTTAACTGTGTCAACTGGCTTGTTGATGATAACGGGCTCATGCAGCTCAGGGCCAGAGAGATGAAAATGAGGCTTCTGGACCGGCTTGCCATAAGGAAGAACAAAGTACTTATTCAATCCGTTAATATTTTACTTCCGGTCATTCTGATTGCTATCGCCGGCTCCCTCTATAATCTGCTCAGGAAAAGAATGTATACCAGGATCGGATCATGAGTCCAGGATTAAAATACCTATTTGTAATTATCACAGGAATTGCTGTTATCATTTTTCTTTTCGGCGACCACATACCATTCGGAAAGGAAAATACGGATTTTGCAGTGAAGCCCGGCACAGATATTACAGGCATTGATCTGTTAAAGGGCGACAAAAAGGTGTCGATACGAAAATCGGGCAATGAATGGATTGTAAACAGGAATAAGGAAGCAAGAAAGAGTGCCGTACTGTTTCTTATTAAGACACTCCGGGAAATAAAGATCAAATCACCTGTTTCAGCAGATATCTTCAGGAATGAGGTTATTGACAGGAAAACTGAGCCTGTAAGAGTAGTCGTTTATGACGGAAGAAGACCTGTAAGGACATTTTATGTCTACCAGACCGCCTCGAACCTTTACGGGAACATAATGAAAATGAAGCCATCCTCAAGGCCTTTCATAGTTTATATGCCAGGCTATGAGGATAATATCGGCAGCCACTTCATAAGCGATGAGCTTTTCTGGCTTCCTTTTTCAGTGTTTTCACTGCTTCCTTCTGAAATAGAGTCGGTTGATCTTCAGAATTTCAAGGAACCAGCTGAATCATTCAGGATTATAAGAATGGGTGATGCTTTCTCGTTATATGAAAATATCTTAGCTATCACACATCCCGACTCATTAAAGGTAAAAAGGTACATCTCATATTTCACCTCGGTCTCTTTTGAATCATGGGCATTCAGCATGGCTGAGAATGAGCGTCATAATATAGAATCATCGAAACCGCTTTACAGATTCAGCGTAAAGACGAGGAATTCGGGAGAAAGTACGCTTACGGTATGGGAGAGAGTTAAAGATCCGGTTAAGGGCGAAAAAGATACTGACCGGGTATGGGCTGAGAAAAATGACGGGAAGGGGATTTTTGTAGTCAGGTATTTCGACCTCGATCCAATACTTAAGAAGAAATCTTATTTCTACGGCGGTAGAATTTTTTAGTTTGCGGATAATAGTTTTTTTTGTAATATTGATATTTCAGGGGTGATTGTAAATAATCCTGCAATTCAATGAGTTGTAATTGAATATTTATGAATCTCATCCCGAAAATAAACTTAAATGCGACGATAATATGAAATTTGTAGTATCAAGTACCGAACTTCTGAGCCACCTTCAGGCTATTAGCAGGGTGATCAGCTCTAAGAATACACTTCCGATCCTCGATAATTTTCTATTCAACCTGACAAAAAAAGAGCTGGAGATAACAGCTTCTGACCTTGAATCGACTCTTATCACCAAGATGAAGATCGAGAATGCAGAAGGTGACGGACTGATAGCAGTTCCGGCCAGGATACTTCTCGATACACTGAAGGAGTTTTCTGTTCAACCTCTTACTTTCGATATAAACAACGAAACACTCGCTATAGTAATAAGTTCCGAAAACGGAAAGTTCAGCGTGATGGGTCAGAACGGAATAGATTTTCCCGTGCTGCCGTCGATCAAAAAGGATAAGAAATTTTCATTTACAATAAATGCTGATGTCCTTCTATCCGGGATCAATAAGACTGTTTTCGCAACTGCCGATGATGAGCTCCGCCCTGTTATGGGAGGTATCTTCGTTGAAGCATCACCTGAAAAAATTACATTTGTTGCTTCTGATGCCCATAAGCTTGTAAGATATCAGCGGTCAGATGCAAAAGCTGACGACAGTGCATCCTTCATACTTCCTAAAAAGCCTGCCTCGCTTCTGAAGAACATTCTTCCCAAGGAAGAGGGACCGGTAAAGGTGGAATTTGATGATAAAAATGCATTTTTCACGCTTGCCGATTATAAGATCGTTTGCAGGCTCGTGGAAGGCAACTATCCAAATTATAATTCAGTTATTCCCAGAAATAACCCAAGAAAAGTCACCATCGACAGGGTTGAGTTCTATAATACACTTAAGAGAGTTTCCGTCTTTTCAAACCAGGCAAGCAACCTCGTAAAGATCCAGCTTACAGGCAACCAGGTAATGGTATCTGCCCAGGATATTGATTTTTCAATATCGGCTTATGAGCGGATCAAATGCCAGTATGAAGGAGAGGAGATGGAGATAGGATTTAAATCGGTATTCCTCCTTGAGATCCTGGCCAATCTTTCATCACAGGATGTTATGATAGAGCTGGCTGATCCGACTCGTGCCGGTCTTTTCCTTCCCGCCGAGACTGAAAACGAATCAGAGGATCTGCTTATGCTTCTCATGCCAATGATGATAAACGCTTAAGATGGATCTCAGGCTCAGACGTTCGATCGCTTTTCTTGATCTTGAGACAACCGGCATCAACATCGTTACCGACAGGATAGTCGAAATATCTGTTCTTAAAATATCGCCTAACGGTACTGAGGAGTGGCTGACAACAAGGGTAAATCCAGAAGTGCCCATTCCTCCTAAATCAACTGCAATTCATGGTATTAAGGACAGTGACGTAGCAGATTCTCCGGCATTCAGGGATATTGCAAAGAAGCTTACCACATTCCTCGAAGGATGCGACCTGGCAGGGTATAACGCAAATAAATTTGATATCCCGGTGCTTGCTGAAGAGTTCCTCAGGGTCAATATCGACTTTGATTTCCGCCGGAGGAGGTATGTCGACGTTCAGGTAATATTTCACAAGAAGGAACAGAGAACGCTCAGTGCTGCCTATATCTTCTACTGCAAGAAGGAACTTACCGGAGCTCATGGTGCAAAAGCAGATACACAGGCAACTTATGATATTCTCAAGGCGCAGCTTGACAAGTATACCGACCTTGAGAATGATGTAGAGAAGCTTGCCGATTTCAGTACCTATGGAAATACTGCCGATTTTGTGGGAAGGATAATTTTCGATGATGACGGCAAGGAGATCTTCAATTTCGGAAAGTATAAGGGAAAGACCGTGGAACAGGTGTTTCGCGATGATCCTTCATACTATTCATGGATGATGAACGGAGATTTTTCGCTCTATACAAAAAAGGTGCTCACTGAATTAAAGCTGAGAGAGTTCGGTAAATCATAAATAAATGAAGATCATCTGTGCAGGATTGAACTACAGGAAACATGCTCTTGAGATGAACTGGGCTCTTCCGGCAGAGCCTGTCCTCTTCATGAAACCCGATTCAGCAATTGTAAAGAATAATAAGCCTTTCTTTCTTCCCGATTTTTCGACTGACATACATTACGAAGTTGAGGTCGTTGCTATTATATCAAAACTTGGAAAAGGCATTGCTTCAAGATTTGCGCACCGGTATTATGAAGAGATAACGCTTGGAATAGATATTACGGCACGCGATCTTCAGGGCAGGTTAGCAAAAGCCGGACTTCCATGGGAGATATCTAAATGTTTCGACGGGGCCGCCCCGCTGGGGAAATTCGTTCCTGTGAAGAATTATAAAGATGTGAATGATCTGAATTTCAGACTTGAAATAAACGGAAAGATCGCTCAGCTGAGCAATACATCCGATATGATATTCAGCCTGGCAGAGCTTATAGAGTATTCATCAAAATTCTTTACACTGAAAACCGGTGACCTTATATTCACAGGCACTCCTTCAGGTGTGGGTTCACTTAAAAGAAACGACCACCTTGTAGCGTACCTTGAAGACCAGCCATTGCTCGATTTTTTTATTAAATGACCCCTCCCTGGATCCCTCCCCAGGAGAGAGGGACTTAAAAATCGATGATAGTATGTTTAAGTGCCTTCCCCCTCTCTCTCCGGGAGGGAGGGAAAGAAGGGGAGAGGTAGATCCGGATGGGATGAGTTTAAGAAAGTTCTCTGTTCAATTCTCCGAAGAACCACGAAATAACCCTGTCGTTGCTTTCAACAGATGAATAGATGAGATTTTCAATGCTCTTATTGCTATTTACTCCCGATCCAATTATTTCTGCAACTCCGCAGTAGCCTTCCGGATCGCCCGATCCGAACTTGTAAGTTTTTGAACGGATATTATATTTTTCGAAAAAGCCGGTTATAATATCGAGGCGGGGCCTGACCCTTGCAATAAATGAAGGGAGGTGACCAAATTTTTTTTCAAGGTTCTTAAAACGGCCTGTCACATTTGCCGATATCAGACTGCCAAGCTCACTGTAAGGGTTCTCGCGCATAATGTAAATCTCAATGTATCTGTAGATTCCTGTATAACCTAGCGCATCGAGATCATCAGATACGGTAAGAATGTCAAAAAGCAATGTCCTGACTTCTGTGGAGCTGTAATCCTTTTTATCGTGATTTTCCACAGCCTCAAGCATATCAGTGAACAAGGAAGGATCAAGTCTGTTTTCAATAAGGAATTTTTCACAGAAGGTACGACTGAGTTTCCCGTGATCAGGTCCGGTATTTATAGCCATGCCGCTGTCGTGAAGGTATGATGCAATCAGAAGTTTTAGCGGAAATGAGCTATCTGAAACGGCCCCGCTGACTTCACGGTATTCCATCATATCTTTCGCATATTTCCATACCCTGCGGTGATGTTCAGTGCCGTGGGAATCAATGGTAATACCCCTGAAAATATCGCTTAAATATACTTCTAGCTTTTCGCAGATAAGATTTTCTGCGGCAGAAATCTCAAGAGACAGGTTCATTGGTAAAAGGAGATAAAAAAAGCAAAAGTGGAAGGCCTTTTGCTTTGTATAAAGTAAAAAGGCCCGGATTGCTTAGTTAATCATCTTCGATGCCATGTCGAGGATTGTCGTATCTTCTATTGTAACGATACCTCCATTTGGCCCTTTCTCGAAATGTACTCCGGCGCTCTGACCCTTGTCAAAATTCCAGCCTCCGAAATAGTTTCTTACAGTCTCCTCATTAAGGTCAAGCTTATCAGCTATTTTTTTCATGCTTCCCGTAGGAAGTTTGTCCTTAATCTCCCTCAGTTCGTTAAAAGTAATAGTCCTTGCCATAATCTTCTTTCTAAGTCCGTCTTACAATTTCTTTAACTACTCCTCCCAAAGATAATCAATATTCCTTTATGTCAAAAGTGTATCTCAGGTATTTAAACGCCCATTTTAACACAATTTCACATCAGATATTATAAAATGAGTAAATAAATTACTCAAAAGCCCTAAAACTTACGCAGATGACCACAGAGATATCACAGAATACCACAGATGGTCTGCTCAGTGTCCCTCTCTGCCTTCTCAGTGTCTCTCTGTGTAAGTACTATCATTTTATTTTGGAAAGATCCCTGATTATATAAACGTCATAGTCTCCCAGGTAGTCAAAGCCGTGTTTTTTATAGAGAGCAATTGCTTTTGAGTTTGTGCTGTGGACCTCAAGCTTTACCTGGCAGCCCTTCTGTTTAACGAATTTAAGTGAGTCTTCAAGGAGCAGATGAGCAAGCTTTTTGCCCTGATATGCCGGCAGTATCCCGAAATGATGAAGATGAATCCTTCTACCGTCGAATGTCATCCACGATGTACCGCAAATTTTTTCTGTTGATTTTTCCACAAGTAAAAGAAACCTGCCTCCGAGGCTGATACTGTCGAGGATTATCTCTTCATTATCACCTCTTAAGCTGCTGTCCATGCCTGTTTCGGCCCAGACTACTGCAACATTTTCAAAATCACCCTTTCTGAATTCCCTGACGAAGAACTTCATTTCATTATCTGACGGTAATGCGGCCATACGATCTTTCAGAGTTTAGAGAGCAGCGACAGGAAGAGCTTTAGAGCCTCTCTTTTCCTGTCATCGAAAATGTAATCTATATTGTTACGAAGATATTTCTCAAGATCATCTCCCTTTATAACACTAATGCTTTTAAAAGCCTCTGCCACTTCAGGTATATTATCGACCCCCAGTTTCAGCGCTTCGTTGAACTCTTTCCTCAGATTGTTTTCAATCTCCCTGTTAGCAGCCCATACGGCAAAGACGAAAGGCAACCCCGTATGCCTGTTCCATTCACCAGCCAGGTCAATCCTGTATTTAAACTTTTTTTCAGATTCGAAGCACTGGTCGCCGATAAGAACCACGGCTTCATCGCTGCCGATATTTATAAAATCATAATTTTCTGATGTATCTACCCAGCGGAATTCTCTGTTCCACATATTCTTTGCAAGCACTTTTGTGAGGTTTACGGAAGACCTGGATCTGTAGTCCAAGCTGATTGATCTTACATCTTCAAAGGGGGAGTTGCTGAACAGCATCACGGTTCTTACATTTCCATTTGCCCCGATACAGTAATTCCCGATTATTTCATAGTTTATGACTCGTGGAAGTGCAGCCACCGGTACCAGGCCAATATCTACTCTTCTATCTATAAGCTTTGCGGCACATTCTGCCGGATGATCCGTCTCTACAATTACCTTTTTGTCGAAACCGCCCTCCCTTAATCCCCAGATGAAGGGGTAGGTATTGGCGTATTTAACAGCTGATATCCTTATTTTTTCCATCAAAATATCTTTTTACCGCTATCTCTCACAATTTAACCGGCAATATACTACTTTTGTTACTACAGATAAACAATCAAAAGGGCAAACTGATCAATTATGGAATTAAATTCCCTAACAGCAATATCACCAGCCGACGGAAGGTACCGCAATAAGACTGATGAGCTATCGGGTTATTTCTCGGAATTCGGACTCATAAGATACCGGCTGATGGTGGAGATCGAGTATTTCATTGCACTATGCGAGCTACCGATTCCTCAGTTAAGTGACTTTCCGAAAGAGAATTTTGATTCCCTGAGGTCTCTTTGCTCAGATTTTGATATCGCTGAGGCTGCAAGGATAAAGGAATTTGAAAAGACAACAAATCATGATGTCAAGGCTCTTGAATACTACATCAAGGAAAAGTTCTCTGCAGCAGGATGGGATAAGTGGAGTGAATTCATCCATTTCGGGCTTACGTCGCAGGATATAAATAATACTGCAACCCCTTTATCAATGAAGGAGGCGATGGCGGATGTATATATGCCGGCCCTTTATGAGCTCCGCGAAGCCCTTGCAAACCTGGCCGATCAGTGGAAAGAAATACCTATGCTTGCACGTACACATGGCCAACCGGCTTCGCCAACAAGAGTCGGGAAAGAGATAGCTGTTTTTGTTGCCCGCTTAGATGAACAGATCAAATATTTTCCTCAGATACCATATTCGGCCAAGTTCGGAGGCGCAACTGGCAATTTCAATGCACATAAGGCAGCTTATCCGTTAATAAACTGGAATTCATTTGCAGAAAGCTTTGTAAATGAGAAGCTGGGGCTTCAGCGTTCATATCCGACAACACAGATTGAGCATTACGATAACCTTGCAGCGCTTTTCGATAACCTGCGAAGGATAAACATAATTCTTATTGACCTTTCAAGGGACACTTGGATGTATATCTCGCTCGATTACTTCAGGCAGAAGATAAGAAAGGGAGAGATAGGCTCTTCAGCAATGCCTCATAAAGTAAATCCGATAGATTTCGAAAATGCCGAGGGCAATCTTGGCTATGCAAATGCGATCTTCTCGCACTTTTCCGAAAAGCTGCCTGTATCAAGGCTCCAGCGCGACCTTAGCGATTCGACTGTTCTCAGAAATATTGGTGTCCCTGTTGCCCACTCACTTATTGCCCTGAACTCTTTGCTGAAGGGACTGAGCAAGCTTTTTCTAAATGAGACAAAGATCAGTGAGGATCTTGACAATAACTGGGCTGTTGTTGCCGAAGCCATACAGACTATACTCAGGCGTGAAGGATACAGTAAACCGTATGAAGCTCTGCTTAATCTTACACGAAAGAATGAAAAGATAACCAGGGAGTCTATTGAACAATTTATTGATAATCTGGACGTTAATGATAATGTAAAGTCAGAGCTAAGGGCGATAACGCCATTCAATTACACAGGCTTCTGAAATCCGTTTCACCCCGATGAAAAGCATTAAGATACTTCTCAAATATCTTGCGCCATTCAAATGGCAGGTATTTAAAAATATTCTATATAACATTTTAAGCGCATTTTTCGCACTGTTTGTACTAACGTTGCTTGAACCATTCCTCAGGATTCTTTTCAACGATACGGGTACTTTGCCAGACATGGCAACAATAAAAATCAGTATTTCATCCATAGGAAAGCTAACAGATTACTTCCTTATAACCTTTATTCATGATCACGGAAAGATCAACACACTTCTGATTGTATGCGGTGTTGTTGTAATTACAAGCTTTTTCAAAAATGCATTTATATTCCTGGCGAGCAACTGTATGGCCTATATGCGGGCCGGAACTGTCCGAAACCTGAGATCAAAAATGTACGACAAGATTCTCAGGCTGCCTCTCTCTTATTTCAGTGATGCCCGGAAAGGTGACGTGATGACGAGGATCTCGAATGATGTACAGGAGATAGAACTCTCCGTGATGTCATCGCTTACCATAATATTCAAGGAGCCGTTATATGTGCTTATCTTTCTTATCTATCTGATGGTTACAAGCTTTCAGCTTACACTAATTGCGCTTGTTATGATGCCTTTAAGCGCATGGCTGATCGGAAAAACCGGGAGGACACTAAAGGCTGCTTCTTTTTCAGGGCAGCAGAGTCTTGGAACGCTCCTGTCGGCTGTGGAGGAGACTTTAAGCGGCCTCAGGATAGTGAAGGGATTCAATGCCGAGAAGAAGATGCAGTCACAGTTTGGGGAAACCAATGAGAGATATACAAAGATATTCAGAAGGGTTGCCAGAAAGGCCTACCTGGCATCGCCGCTGAGTGAGTTCCTTTCAACATTTGTTGTAATTATCCTCCTCTATATCGGCGGGCGCCTTGCGCTCTCAGGATCTACGGCAATGACACCTTCAAAGCTAATAACGTTCATAGCAATTTTTTCGCAGATAATCCCGCCGGCAAAAAATATTTCAACAGCTGCATTCTCAATTAAAAAAGGAATGGCCTCGATCGACAGGCTTAACCAGGTATTGGAAGCCGATGAAAAGATCCCTGAGAAGGAAGATGCTGTTACTGTAACATCATTCAACGAATCAATTGAATTTAGAAATGTCTGGTTCGCCTATAACTCAGAACCGGTACTGAAGGACATAAGCTTTAAGCTGAAGAAGGGCCAGACGCTTGCCGTGGTTGGAAAGTCGGGTGGTGGCAAATCTACAATGGTTGATCTTATCCCGCGCTTCATGGATGTTGACAGGGGAAGCATCCTCATAGATGGTGTCGATATCCGCGACATGAAGATAAAGGAGCTCAGAAAGCTGATGGGAATAGTGAGTCAGCAGCCAATACTTTTCAATACTTCGTTCAGTGAAAATATTGCCTTCGGCATGTTCTCTTACTCGATGGAGGATGTGCAGAATGCGGCAAAGGTTGCCCATGCACACGATTTTATAATGGAGACAGTGAGTGGTTATGATAACATTGTTGGTGAATCGGGGAACAAGCTCAGCGGCGGACAGAAGCAGAGGATAAGCATTGCGCGGGCAATAATGGCTAATCCGCCTATACTTATTCTTGATGAGGCAACCTCTGCCCTTGATACAGAATCGGAGAGATTTGTTCAGGATGCAATTCTGAAGGTTATGGAGAACAGAACATCAATTGTGATAGCGCACCGCCTTTCGACAATTCAGAATGCCGATTTTATACTTGTCATCGACGACGGCCGCATAGTTGAATCGGGCACACACAATGACCTCGTAAATATAGAGAACGGTTTATACCGCAAGCTTCATAGTTTTCAGACCATCTGATCTTAATCTGTCCTAAACAGTCTGCAAATGTGCCTGTTATACAGATTCTCAAAGACACATTCTCCAACCGTTTTAATATTCGTTTCAAGCAGCGGTGAAAATTCATCTATCCTTGAAGCTGCCAGCTTATAGGCAACATGAATAAGCTGTCTGAAATCTGGATTATAATTTCTGTTCCCGGGGATATGCCTTAGTGAATCAGCAAAAGCCAGACTGTCCCATCTTTTAATTTTTTCTTCCCCCGGAAGCATCTCTTTTCTTATATCAATAACCTCTTTATAAGGAGAACAAAGCTCCTCCTCTTTCTTCAGAGCTTCAATGGAAATCTCCTTTACAAACTGCAAAGCATTTCCCCCCGATAGTGCAAGGCCAATAACCTCTTCGAGCCATGTGGTGCCCGCGGTTTTTATATGAATTCCGCAGTCGTGCTTCCTTATAATATTACCGATTATCGGGTAGATCGAAAACTTATCCGAACCCGAATGAACACTAAGCTTCAGTTCATCCGGAAGCCCAAACTCACTTATTGCCCTTTTTATTACACGAAGATCATATTCAAACTCTTTTGCAAACATATACGGATCACCTTCATAATCAACCCCCTTATTGAATCTCCCTGAGAACTTAGGTGCGATTGTCTGCAAAGGAACATCCTCTATTGCCAGCATCATTAGGATGAAAAAGATATCGGGGGGCAGCTGGGCTTCAGCAACTTCATCTATTGATATCTCGGGAACGAATCCATTGTCTCCCTTTGAATGGGAGATCTTACAGAATATTTCACCGGCAGCTACTGCAGCCGACAGGTACTTCCCAGATATTCTTTCAAGATATTCCCGGGTAACAGTGAACGGGTAGGGGATACCATCTATTTTCAATTTACCCTCATATTTCTTTGCAGCCGACAGAAACGCTTCAGTCCTGTCGTCGGCTGCTTTTCTTCCAATAAAAGCAGCAACATCTATCGTAAAATAGTCTGATGATTTTAAAAATCTGCCGACAGTTTCAAGATTAATATGATCAGCATCAACAAAATATGGTTTATTAAATCCTGTGGCCGCAACTGCCATGTCAGCTTCCTTTCTGACATCTTCGGGTGAAGTTCCTGTGATCAGATGTTCCCGGTTCGACTTATTCCACACAGGAGTTATAATAATCCCTTCCTCGGCCGCCTTATTAATTGCTTTCAGCTGAGAAATGCCCTGATGGCCAAACCTGTCGCCAATGCCCATCGAATACTTACCCGGATTCATGTTGAAAGCTTATTGAAGGTCGACGGTTTTGTTCTTCGGGGCAAAAATTGCCATGATAATCCAGGCGGCAAGATAGGCGCATCCCGAAATTATGAAAATAACAAGGTAGCCAGTTTCAATGTGGCCGGCTTTTTTGTAAAGATCGAGTACAAACCCGGCAAGGTAGGAGATAAAGGCACCACCAAGCGCACCGGCCATTCCACCGAATCCTGTCACTGAGCTGACTGCCCTCTTTGGAAAAGCATCAGAGACGGTTGTGTAGATATTTGCCGACCATGCCTGGTGCGATGCAGCGGCTATTGCAATCAGGATAACTGCTCCCCATGTGCTTATGGAAGGAGAGGAGGCGAAGATAACTGGCATTACAAGCAGGGCAAAAATAAGCATAGTAATTCGTCTTGCCCTGTAAGGGGTCATTCCTTTTGTGATCAGGAATGATGAGAGCCAGCCTCCGAAGATACTGCCTATGGTGGTCATTGAGTAGATAAAAACAAGAGGAAGTCCGAATGTTTTAAAGTCAAGTCCTGTATGCTTTACCTGGTCAAGCCATCCGGGTATCCAGAAAAGCCAGAACCACCAGATGGGGTCGGTCATCCCTTTCCCGATAAAAAAGATCCAGGTCTGGCGGTATTTCAGAAGCCTGATCCATGGGATCTTCTCCTGAGACTCCGGATTCTCTTCGGCATCGCTGCTTATCAAGTCGAGTTCTGCCTGTTTTAACCTTCTCTGTTTTTCTGGAACTTCATAGAAGATGAACCAAAGAATGATCCACAAAAAGCCAATTGCGCCGGTTACAATGAAAGCTGTCTGCCAGCCCCAGGCCGTGACTATTGCCGGCACGGCAACCGGGGCAACAATAGCGCCTATATTAGTTCCGGAATTGAAGATGCCTGTGGCAAGCGCCCTCTCTTTTTTTGGAAACCACTCGGCGATGCTCTTGATTGCGGCCGGGAAGTTACCCGATTCACTTATACCCAGGAGGCCTCTCCAGAATCCGAATCCAATTGCTCCCTTTGCGAGGGCATGCCCCATTGCGGCTAAGCTCCAGAAGAAAACGGAAAAGCCATAGCCTATCCTTGTGCCAAGCTTGTCAATGAGCCTTCCGGTAAAAACCATACCGAGGGCATAGCAAAGCTGAAATGCGATAATTATGTATGAATATTCCTTTTCACCGATTGCCAGGTCCGTTTCGAGCATTGGCTTGAGTATCCCAATAACCTGCCTGTCGAGGTAGTTTACCGTTGTAGCAAAGAAGATCAGGGTACAGACGGTCCATCTGTAATTTCCGGTTCGTAATGATTCTGACATTTGGTGTAGGGGTATGAGGGACTAGGAACTAGGAACTGGGAACTAGGAACTAGGGATTAGGTTCTTTTACTTTTATCTTTTGTCATTATTAAACATTGTAAGTGGTTGAGGAAGTAGTACCTCCACGTCCTGTCCAGTTTGTATGGAAAAATTTTCCCCTTGGCCTGTCGGTGCGTTCGTAAGTATGAGCTCCGAAATAGTCTCTCTGTGCCTGGAGAAGGTTTGCAGGAAGCCTTTCGCATCTGTAGCCGTCGAAGTAGCATAAAGCGGATGATATTGCAGGGACCGGAATGCCGTTCACAGCAGCAGCTGAAACAACATTTCTCCAGCCATTCTGGGCCTTAAGTACTTTATCCCTGAAGAAGGGAGAG
>JBBIIS010000014.1:0-13781 GCA_037446375.1 Bacteroidota bacterium
ATGGTAGCGGCCCCGCTCAATGAGGTTCTTGCTGCCGGGATGCTTATGCTTTCGGGATGGAATTCCGCCACGGATCTGACCGACCCTATGTGCGGATCCGGAACAATAGCCATTGAAGCAGGCTTGATGGCTTGCAAAGTGCCTCCCGGCCGATTCAGAAAATCATTCGGTTTCGAAAAATGGAAGAACTTCGACAGCAGGCTTTTTGAGGTCATTAAGGAAAGATATGATGGAAAGATACTGGGCTCTGTTCCTGTAAGGATATCATGTTCAGATATTTCTACCGATGCAGTCAACAGTGCAATAGTTAATATTAAAAATGCAGGTCTTGAAGAATTCATTGATCCTGCAGTAATTGATTTCAGGGAGATGAAGCCTGTTTCACCTGACGGCACACTCTTCTTCAATCCCCCATATGGAGAAAGAATATCACAGGGAGAAACAAATGAGATTTATGCCATGATAGGGACCACACTGAAGCATAATTTTGAAGGATATTCTGCATGGATTATCTCCTCGAACAGGGAATCGCTGAAATATATCGGGCTTAAACCTTCGGCCAGGCATATTTTGTATAATGGGGCACTCGAATGTCTTTTCGAGCGCTTTGACATGTATGGCGGCAGCAAAAAAAGGAAAGAGAACTGAAATCAGAAAAAAGAGGCTGTTCATCCCAGTAAATCCGCGCATTTATCAAAAAAAGGCTGTTTTGATTAAAATTTGAAAAGAGAATAAGTTAAATTTTGGTTACTTTAGATTTTTATTATATTTGTTATCGAATAATTTTGTCACCTCTTTCTAAATGAAGCTTAGATGAGCTTTAATGTAGAGAATTACCTTAAAGACCAGATGGACGGGGATGTTATCCTTTATTACAAAGGTAATATCGATTCGGATGTCATCAATCATGTTCTCGATACTGTCGAGGACAAGATGGTACAGGTAAATGAGCAATCTAAACTCAGGAAGAAGGTTTACAATGTACTTGTTGAAAGTCTGCAGAATCTTTATCATCATGTTGACAAAGTGCCAGAAGATTATGAGGATCAGACCTCAGATAGATATGGTGTTCTTTTGGTTAAAAAGGTCTCGACGGGCTATAAGATTATTACAGGCAACTTTGTGAAAACCGAGAATATAGAAAAGCTTGAAGAGAGGATAAAGCGTATCAACCGATCAAGTCACGAGGAGATAAAAGAGCTATATAAATTTATCCTTAATCATCAGAAGATCTCACAGAAAGGCGGAGGAGGTCTAGGTTTGGTTGATATTGCCAGAAAAACCGGTAACAGGCTCGATTATGCCTTCAGTGAGTATAACAGCAAGCATTCATTTTTTTATATGAATATTCTGGTTAATGAAGAAGAATTGAAATAACTATTAAAAGTGATTAATATGGAACCGATCGTTATTGAAGGAACATCTAAAACCCCTACAGTTAAATTTGACGCCAATGAAGGTGTCTTTGAAATAAAGGGACGTTCTATACCTGAAAACTCTGTTGAGTTCTATAAGCCTCTTGTGGACTGGCTCGACAGCTATAAGGAAACACCTCTGACCAAAACCGTAGTAAATATTAGGCTGGAGTATTTCAATACAAGCTCTTCAAAATGCATACTTGATGTGTTTAAGAAGCTTGAGGCAATACACAAGGCTAAGAATGAAGTGGAGGTCAACTGGTATTACGAGGAGGATGATGAGGATATGCTTGAGGCGGGTGAGGATTATGAGTCCATAATCAGAGTACCATTCAAAATGATCGAGATCGTAGAATAATGTTATTTTAGAATAAAACAAGATCGGTTTGTTCCAAAACAAAAGAGGCTGCCCATTTAAGGCAGCCTCTTATATTTTGTTTAAGCTAACGTTAATCAGACCCTTTCCTTTTTCCAAAAAGCAGTTCCCCTGAATCGAGCAGCTTCTTGAGCAGTCTGAAGTATAGTGCCAGGTACAGCATTATTGTCATAAGCCACAGCACAATGACATTCACTATATAGGTATCGACAGCCTGCCCGAAAATGTTTTTAACCGGAGCATAGAAATGTGCCTTTATGAAAGGATGTTCAGGATATCTGAAAATAGGATCCATCTTCTGATAAAGTCGTCCCTTATAATTAAGTATCTGATCAGTTTCGCCCCTCGATTTTACAAACTCCTCAAGTTTCTTGTTTGTATTCTCAAATTGAAGCTTAAAAAATTCATCGCTATTTGCTGCCTGCATCTTTTCCTTAAGTCTATCACGTGTATCAGTAGCCCACTTATAAACCCTTATATTATAGCTTTTAATTTTCTTCAGGTAATCCTTTGTTGCTGTAATTACATCTGGATTAATTTTCTCAGGTGAAAGGTAGCTGGCGTAATTGTACAGACTGTCTGGCTTTGTCTTTAAGTATTTCTGAATTTCGTAATTAACAACTTTTAGTTCATCCTGCAGATTTGCGTTCTTTCCTATATCCCCTATTCCGTTGCTTATATTGTCAAGTTTTGATGTAAGGTCAGTGACCCAGTAATCCCTGTAATACTGCGCCTGACTGGCCATCTGGTCGTATTTGTAGAATATCCTCTCATACTTGTTGTTGACGAATTGTTCCACTGCAAGTGCCTCATAGCCCCATCTGGCCGGCCAAATCTCTCCGTAAACCGGAATTGCAACAGGCGAAGAAAGATTCGGATTGAGCTTCTCGTACTTTACCATTACCCCGCTCAGGATTATGTTGGGGATTACAAGGAAGGGAATAAGAATATAAATTGTAACTACTGTCTTGAAACTGTCAGATATTACGAGTCCCATCATATTGGAACAGGCCCAGCATGAGAAAAGAACAAGCCAGTATTGGAACCACATGCCGTGAAGCTCTGTTATCAGGTTACCAACCAGGACAAAAGAGAAAGCCTGTATTGCGGAGATCACGAACTGAACAGATACCTTAGACATCAGATAGCTGTTCCAGCTTAGATTCAGGAAAGCTTCGCGCTTTAGAATCTTTCTATCCTTGATTATCTCTTCAGCACTAACGGTAAGTCCCATGAAGATGGCTATAATAACGCACATGAAAATGTAGACAGGAAGGTTTTCATTCTCTGATAATGTATAGTGACCATTGCCGCCTTTGTTGAAGTACTTGATGAGTAGCGACAGGAACAGTGCAAGGATGGGGGCCTCCAGAAGGTTTATGATCAGGTACTGAGTATCAGACAATTTGGAAAGAACGTCGCGTTTTGTAAAAACAATGAATTGCTTGAATTTCCCGGGTGTCTTGAAATTAATCTCCGGAATACCTTTCCCCTCATCAAGAGGTTCTTCCTTTCCGAGAAGGAATTTTTTGTAATGTTCACTCCATTCAGCCGGAGAGATCTTCCTCGTAACTGTGGGCTGCCCGTATTCATCGAGCACCCTGGCCTCCACAATATTGAATATCTGTTCAGGATTGACATTTCCGCATACATGGCATTCACTATCGTTATAATTTGCATGATGTATTCTCGTCTTAAAGTAAACTATCGACTCGATTGGGTTGCCATTATAAATCAGGTGCCCGCCGGTATCAAGAATGATAAGCCTGTCGAACATCTTGAAAATATCTGATGAAGGCTGATGGATAACAACAAACAGAAGTTTTCCCTTAAGCGCAAGCTCCTTGAGCAAGTCGAGTATATTCTCAGAGTCTCTTGAAGATAGTCCGGATGTAGGTTCATCGAGGAACATAATCGATGGCTCACGGATAAGTTCGAGCGAAATATTAAGCCTTTTCCTCTGGCCGCCGCTGATTTTCTTGTTAAGCGGACTTCCTACCTTCATGTCGCCTATTTCATAGAGGCCCAGGCTCTTCAGAGTTGCTTCAACCTTTGACCTGATCTCATCTTCAGATAGATTATCGAAGCAAAGCTTGGCATTATAATACAGGTTTTCAAATACAGTCAGTTCCTCGATCAGAAGATCATCCTGTGAAACATAGCCTATAAGACCCTTTACGGATTCGCTGCCGCCATGGATGCTGACGCCGTTGATTTCAACCTTTCCCGAGAATGGTTTGTTTATGCCATTAAGCACGCTGAGCAGTGTCGATTTTCCGGCACCGCTTGCTCCCATGATCCCGACCATCCTGCCTGATTCTTCTTCAAAGCTCATCGGATGAATGCCGATCTTTCCGCTTCTGAACCTGTATTCAAGCTGATCAACCTTATATACGACTCTTGATGCAGACAGCTCTTCCCTGAAAAATTGCTTAATAACATCGCTGTAATAAATAGGGGACGATTTGGGATCCCTCAGGGAGGACCCGGGATTGAAAGGATAAACTTTGTCCTCCTGCAGAAGCTGCCCGTTCATATAAAGTTCACCCGTTCGTGTAAACCTTACAAAGTACATGCTGGCTGAGTGTACATAGAGGACCCATATCTGCCCCTTTACATCCCTGTTAAGAAGATGCTTGTACTCTTGATCTTCATTCTTTTCCGTACTGTCGATAACGAGTATGCCCGGGGAGGACGGTACCTGCGAGAATGAGTTAAGGACAAAGCTTTTTATCAGCTTATCTTCACCCGGATCAACATTGAATGACTCAAACACGGCCTGGATAAACTCCATCTCCAGCTCGCTCACTTCGCTGCTTTCAGACCTGCAGAATTCAAGGAGCTGCACAAGCACTATTATTTTCTGATCCTGGGTGAGCTGATCATTTATATCGTTACAGATTTTCAATACCCTTACAGCGATGGCGGCAGTGCGCCTGTTCTGAGTGCTTTTCTTCTGCTTTTCCTGGGCTTCCAGATAGAACTCATCAAAGAACCCCATATAAGTTTTTACAAGTTCCTCGTTCAACTGCCTCCTGAGAAAAGCTTCAACAACTGCCCGCCTGTCACTGTCATTTGTTTGTGGACGAGCAATTATCGCGAAGAGCTGCATCAGGGCTTTTAAAATCTTCTCACTCATTATAAATCGTTTAAATCTGACTTGACTTAACCGGTGGAGCCGGTAAAATCCACGTTAACAGTCTGCCATCAATTATTACACCGGCTGAAATTAATAATTTGACTTAAATATTCCTAATATCGTCCGCCTACAATTTGAGGGGAAAAATCATTTGTCCTTGTGAAGATGTTTTTTCTTTTTTTCCTTTTCGACGGAGAATCCGAATTTGCCAACCAGCTTACCTGTTTTGTAATACTTGCCATGCAGGTAGCAAATCGGATCAGCATCGATCAGCCTGAAGAGGCCGCTTTTTTCATCAAATAATTTACTATCGGCATTCACGGCTGCAACTTCTGAAATGAACATATGATGTGATCCCAGTTCTCTTATCTCTTTAACTATACATTCGATGTTAACGGGGGATTCCTTTATCATCGGAGCAGAAATTTTCGTTGAGGGAACTGGAGTAAGCTTCATCTCCTCAAATTTGTTGTGATTGGCTCCTGTTTTGACTCCGCACCAGTCTGTGGCAAAGGCAAGTGAGGCAGTTGTAAGGTTTATGACAAAACAGCCATTCCTCTTTATTATTTCATACGAGTGCCTTGAGGGTCTTACAGATATGTAACACATCGGAGGATCGGTGCAGATTGTTCCGGTCCACGATACCGTAATAATATTGTATTCTTCCGGTGAACCTCCGCAGCTTACCATAACGGCAGGCAAAGGATAGACCATTGTTCCGGGCTTCCAGATTATTTTGCTCATTTCTGTAATTCAGTCAGTTATAAATCAGTGCTTTTATTTTCCCCTTTTAGAATTCGTGAACGTTATACCTCTACAAAAGTTAAGGATGATTGATTAATTATCTGAACGATCTTATGCATTCATCGGTATCGCTGCAGATATCAAAAATGGTTTGGAGGTGCAGTATCTCAAAGAGGTTTCTTACTGAAGGCTCCGGACTGGAAATTTTCATCATGCCATAATTATTCTTTGATTCCCGGTAGCAGGAAAGAAGGCAGCCGAACCCTGTACTGTCAATGTATTCAACCCCTTTGAGATCAATTACAAGCCTTGTGCCAGCCTGGTCAAAGAGCTTAATAACCTTCTCCTTTATCTGGTCTGTGACAAGAGCATTAATCTTGCTTACAGTGAAAGTTACGACATCGACATTTCCAACTTTTTCAATATTAATCATCCCGTATACCTATAGATTACTTACATACTCATTAAGCTCATCAATTGCCTTCACAGTATCAGACTCAAATCTGGCAATCCAGGTTGCATAACTCTCAACGTTACGGCTCTCTTTTGCATCGAGCTCAAATGTTTTAAGCATTATCGCCAGATCGGCCATACCTATAATTGCAATGGATGATTTTGCCTTATGTGCAAGGAGACCAAGATTATAGTAATCTCTATTTTCGAGAAGAGTATTCATCTCCAGCCTGAACTCAACAACCTGCTCCCTGAAAAGATCTACAAGCTCCCTGATTGTATCTTTATCGCCGCCAGCGATTGATTCAATGTATTCGGGGTTTATGAATTTATATTCCACAACTGCGAGAATTTGATTGTTTTCAGATAAAGATTTCTAAGCAAAAATAACATTTTTTCCAAATCTTGGTTTTACATATGCAGATATTCATTATAAACAAAAGAGTTCTGCAAGGGAAACTAAAATATTGTTAATTTTATAGTAATTAAAATTCCGAAAGATGAAAAATAATTATCTGCTGATTTTTGTATTTTTGTTGCAGATAACCATTCTGTCTGCTCAGGAGAATGTTCCCGTGAACAGAAAAGAGTTCAGGACCGGTCAGCCTGGTTTTGATGCCGCATGGAATCATGTGAGGGCTGGCAACTCATTTTATTCAAAGGGGGGCATATGGTACCCGCGCGCACTTGAAGAGTACAAACTTGCATACTCATTTAACAAGCTGAATGCTGCACTTAATTACAGGATGGGTGTTTCAGCCCTTTTCTCAGATAGCAGGGAGGAGGCAGCAGACTACTTCATGAGTGCCTACAGCCTTGATAATAATATCGCCGGGGATGTGCTGCTGCTAATGGGGCGTGCCCTTATCTACAAGGCCAGGTTCATGGAGGCTGAAGAGAAGATCAACATGTGGCTTGCAACACCATTAAAAAAAAACCTGGCGGATATTAATTTTGCAAAAAGACTTGTAGCTGAGTGCCAAAATGGTGTCTTGATAACAAGGGATACCATAAGGGTTGAAATTACAAATATGGGTGGAAACATAAATTCGGATGCCGATGATTATTCTGAAGTTCTTTCAGCCGACGGAAAGAAAATGTTTTTCGCAACTAGGAGATCTCTGAAGCGAAAGGAATCAAGTCATTATAAGGATACAAAATATAACGAGAACATCTTTGTATCAGAAAATTCTGACGGTAAGTGGAGCGTTGCAATGCAGGCAGGAAAAAATCTAAATACTGATTTTTGCGAAACGCCTCTATATCTCGATAAATCAGGAAGCCTTCTTTTTATATATGCTCAGAGTTCCGAAAAGGTGAATGGAAAAAACCTGAAAATGAAAAATTCGGAATCAATTCCGCCGGAGCTGAAACATCTATGGCAATCTCTCCTGATGGCAAGGAAATTGCATTCATAAGCGACAGGGGAAAAAAGGGAATCGGAGGCAAAGACATATATTTTATACATAATAAAGGGCGTAAATGGTCCAGGCCTGTGATCGCAGATTCGCTGAATTCTAAATATGATGAGGAATCGGTCTGCTATTCAAGGGGAGGAGATACCTTGTGGTTCAGTTCAATGGGACACAATACTCTTGGAGGTTTTGATATTTTCTATTCAGTAAGGAATCAAATAGGTGGTTGGGGAAACCCGGTAAATGCCGGCTATCCGATAAATACCGCCTGGGATGATATGTTTTATGTTCCATCCCCGGTAAAAGACAGCATCTTCTATTTTGCATCAAACCGCGGCGGCGGGATGGGTGGTCTGGATATTTATACCGGAAGGATTCTTCCGCCTCCTCCACCAAAGCCAAAGTTGACTATTCTGCCTCCCCCGGTTCTGCCAAAACATGATACAGTTGTAGTGAGGGACACGGTTGTTCTGGTAAAGGAACATAAGGCAGATTCAACGGCTCTCAAACAAAAGCATGACACTATTTTTGTTCGTGATACCGTCGTTATTATGAAGACAGCTCCTGCGGTACCAGTAGTTACCCAGAAGGAAAAAGAACTGTATCTCGTTGGCAAAGTTACAGACTCCGAAAACGGGCAGGCAATAATCGCAAGAATTGATGTAATTGACCCTGGCGCCGGGTCTGTGGTAGCCACAACTGCAAGTTCGGATGCAGATGGATACTACAAGGTGAAGCTGCCAGGGAAAAAAGCTTATATGATTGATGTCAGGGCTAACGGCTTTCTGTCAGACATAAAAAAAATATCTGTCCCGGAATCTTTTGGCGAAGAGTCATTTACTCTTGATGAAAAACTGAGTAAGGTCAAAGTCGGAAAGAAGGTAGTAATGAAAAACATCTTCTTCGAAACAGGAAAATCTGTTCTCACTTTTTCTTCTTTTGACGAACTCGACAAGCTTGTAAAAATTCTCGGGGATAACCCAGGTATGAAAATTGAGATTTCCGGTCATACTGATAATGCCGGCAGTGCCGTGGTAAACGCGAAGCTTTCAACTGAACGGGCCAGGGCTGTTGTCGATTATATAGTTAAAAAAGGGATTGACCGGGAAAGGCTCTCATACGTTGGATATGGCGCAGATCAGCCTGTAGCCGACAACTCAACTGAAGCAGGACGGTCCAAAAACAGAAGAGTCGAGTTCAAGATTCTTGAATTCTGACTTCTTAATTCTGCCTGCAGGGAAGAATATGACTTCCGGCAAGATTTTTCTATCCCAAAATATTTACATTTAGCCTCTCAAAAACATTAAAGCAGGAGGCTATGAAAAATACAGCATTTACACAATTTCATATTGAGCTTGGGGCAAAAATGGTTCCATTTGCAGGCTACACTATGCCGGTTGAATACTCAGGCATTACGGAGGAACATGTAGCTGTTCGTGAAAAGCTGGGTGTTTTCGATGTTTCTCATATGGGGGAATTTATGGTAACCGGTCCGAATGCCTTTCCTTTCATACAGCATATCACTTCAAATGATGTATCGGCACTTTTTGACGGCAAGGTGCAGTATTCATGCTATCCGAACGGAAAAGGGGGAATAGTTGACGACCTTCTCGTTTACAGATATAACCCTGAAAAATACCTCCTTGTTGTTAACGCAGCAAATATTGATAAGGACTGGGAATGGTGCTTAAAAAATGCTTCTGCATTCAGGCTTGTTCCAGGCAGGGATCTTGTAAATATCTCCGATCAGACTGCACAACTTGCCATTCAGGGGCCCCTCGCACTTAAAGCCATGCAGAAGCTCACTGAGGCAAACGTTGTTGATATGGAATATTACACATTCAAGGTAATTGATTTTGCAGGAATAAAGGATGTGATCTTCTCCACAACTGGATATACAGGTGCGGGCGGATGTGAGGTATATGTCAGGAATGAGGACGGACCAAGGCTCTGGAAAGCTGTATTTGAAGCCGGGAAAGAATTTGGCATTAAACCGATAGGTCTTGGAGCCAGGGATACTCTCAGGCTTGAAATGGGATTCTGTCTTTACGGGAACGATATAAACGATACTACTTCACCAATAGAGGCTGGACTCGGATGGATCACAAAATTCACCGACAGGAAGGACTTCATCGACAAAGAACTTCTTCTGAAACAGAAAAAGGAGGGTGTTGCCAGGCGTCTAAAGGGTTTTGTAATGATCGACCGTGGAATCCCGCGTCAGCATTACGAAGTAGTTGATTCGAAGGGCAATGTTATCGGTGAAGTAACTTCCGGGACAATGTCACCAATGATGAAGCAGGGTATCGGAATGGCATATCTCTCAAAAGGATACTGGGAATCTGGCGCTGAAATATTCATAAGGATCAGAAACAATGACGTGAAGGCACAGGTTGTGGAACTTCCTATCTATAAAAAAGACTGATTACCGAAGTATTTCCCGATACTCTCATGGTTAAGCAAAAACTTGAGGTTTGTTTTTCACCCGCCCTCTTCAACCGTTTTGAGAGCAGAGAGGCCATCATTGTGATAATTGATGTGCTTAGGGCAAGCTCTGCAATATGCACAGCTTTTGCCAACGGAGCTGAAACTCTTATCCCTGTAGCGGAGGCTGATGATGCAAGAAAGTACAAGAAGCTCGGTTATCTGGTCGCCGCAGAAAGAGATGGATTTGTGCTCGATTTTGCTGATTTCGGAAACTCTCCATTCAACTTCACAAAAGATAAGGTATTGGGCAGGACAATTGTTTATTCGACAACAAACGGAACCAGGGTAATCGATATGGCATCGGGTTCCTACCGGACAGTAATAGGCTCTTTCCTTAATATAACATCACTGTCGGGCTGGTTGGCAGGCCAGGGCCGCGATGTAATACTTTTCTGTGCCGGCTGGAAAGATAAATTCAATCTTGAAGATGCAATATGTGCCGGTGCGATTGCCGATAGGCTAATGGATTCACCTTCCTTTTTAACCATCTGCGATTCTGCTCATGCTTCTCTTGATCTGTGGGCTCAGGCCAGCAAGAACCCTCTTGAATATATTGAAAAAGCTGCTCAGAGAAGCAGACTCCGCGACAAGGGACTCGACGACTGCATAGAGTTCTGCATGTCGGAGGATTTCACGGATATTATTCCGGTGATAATCAATGGCGAATTAAAAGGTGCCAGACCCGCTGATCTATAAATACCAGATTGTATATTCCTATCTTTTTTATATTGACTAATTTTGCACAGAAGATAATTATAACTTTAAAACTGACTCATAATGAAAAAACATAATTTTTATGCTGGTCCCTCTATTCTTCCGCAATATACGCTTGACAAGGCCATTGAGGGAATTAAGGATTTTGCAGGTACAGGTCTGTCAATCCTTGAAATTTCACACCGAAGCAAGGAGTTTGTCGCCTGTATCAATGACACCATCGCCCTTATTAAGGAACTGCTTGAAATACCTTCCGGTTACCAAATCATTTTCCTTGGTGGCGGGGCAAGCCTTCAGTTCTGCATGGTTCCTATGAACCTGATGAAAAAGAAATCGGCATATCTTGTTACAGGTGAATGGGCGACCAAAGCCCATAAGGAAGCCAAACTTTTCGGTGAAGCTGTTGAGGTTGCCTCCTCGAAGGATAAGAACTTTAACTATATTCCTAAAAACTACGCGATCCCATCAGATGCCGATTACTTTCATATCACTACAAACAATACCATATATGGAACTGAGTGGAAGCATGATCCTCACTCAGACATTCCACTTGTCGCTGATATGTCATCAGATATCTTCAGCCGTCCGGTTGATGTTTCAAAGTACTCACTTATATATGCCGGAGCACAGAAAAACCTTGCTCCGGCTGGTGTGACGCTGGTGATCCTTAAGGATGATATTCTTGGAAAGGTTGAAAGGCCTGTTCCGACAATGCTTGACTACAGGACCCATATAAAAGGTGAATCGATGTTCAACACCCCTCCCGTATTTACAGTATTTGCTGCACAGCAGACACTTAAATGGCTTAAGGAGCTTGGCGGTGTAAAGGTAATGTACAAGAAGAATATTGAAAAAGCAGGGATACTTTACGACGAGATCGACAGAAACAAACTCTTTGTTCCTACAGTACCAGATGCAGAAGACCGTTCTAACATGAATATCTGCTTTGTAATGGCTCCTGAGTATAAAGAGCTCGAAAAGGAGTTTTCTGATTTTGCAAAGGCAAAAGGTATGCTTGGAATAGAGGGCCACAGGTCGGTCGGCGGATTCCGGGCTTCAACATACAATGCCCTACCTAAGGAGAGCGTTGATGCTCTTGTTTCTGCCATGAAAGAGTTTGAATCAAAAAAATAGATATATGAAGATACTTGTCGTTACTGAGAAACCATTTGCCCCGGTGGCTGTGACCCAGATAAGACAGGTTGCAGAGGCTGAAGGTCATGAGGTCATAATGCTTGAGAACTACAAGAGCGTTTCAGAGTTTATTGGAGCTGTAGCAGATGCCGACGCGTTGATTGTCAGGAGCGATATTGTCAGTGAAGACATTATAAATGCCGCACCTAAGCTTAAAATTGTTGTAAGGGCAGGTGCCGGTTATGATAATCTGGATCTGCAGGCATGCACGGAGCGGAAAATTGTTGCAATGAACACTCCGGGGCAGAACTCAAATGCTGTCGCCGAACTTGCCTTTGAACTGATGCTTTACAATGCGCGCATGGGCTTCAGCGGTAAAACAGGAACAGAACTGAGAGGCAAAACTCTTGGACTTCATGGCTTTGGGAACGTCGGTCGCTTTATGGCAGGTATTGCCCGGGGCTTCGGAATGAAAGATTATGCATACGACCCATATATAGGAGATGCTGCCATAAAGGCGGCTACTGTCAGGGTCTGCAGAAGTCCGGAAGAGCTCTATTCAACCTGCCAGTATGTTTCAATACATCTGCCTGCGAACGAGAAGACAAAGAAGTCTATAGGTTATGATCTGATAAAGCTTATGCCTGCCAGTGCTGTGCTTGTCAATACTGCCAGAAAAGAGGTTATCGATGAAGAGGGACTTCTCAGGATATTTGAAGAAAGAGCTGATATAAAATACCTTTCTGATGTTGAACCCTGCTGCAAGGAAGTATTTGAAGAGAAATTCAGGGACAGATTTATTTTTACAGCGAAAAAAATGGGAGCGCAGACAAAGGAGGCAAATATGAATGCTGCAATCGCTGCGGCTCACCAGATAATTGATTATTTCAAGAACGGCAATGAAAAATTCCGTGTCAATTTGTAAATACACGAAGAATAAAATTCAAGAATTAAAGAAATGGCAATTGTAAAACCTTTCAGGGGATTAAGGCCCCCTGCTGCCATAGCCAAAGAACTTGCCTGTCTCCCATATGATGTAATGAGCACTTCCGAAGCTGCAGAGATGGCTTCAGGAAAGGAATGTTCACTTCTTCATATAACACGTTCGGAGATAGACCTTCCGGAAGGAACTGATCCCCATTCGGAAGCCGTATATGATACCTCGGTCAAAAATTTCAGGGTATGGCAGGAGAAAGGATGGCTTGTTCAGGATAAGACTCCGCATTACTACATTTATGCCCAGACAATGCATGGCAGAACACAATACGGAATAGTTGCCTGTGCATCTGTAGACGACTATCTTGAAGGGGTGATCAAAAAGCATGAGCTGACGCGACCCGATAAGGAACAGGACCGGATGATTCATGTCAGAGTGAACAATGCCAATATAGAGCCTGTCTTTTTCGCATATCCTGCTGTGAAGGAGATAGATAAAATTGTTGAGAAGATAACCCGTAAAGAAAAGCCGGAATATGATTTTATCGCTGAAGATGGATTCGGACATCATTTCTGGGTTATTAAAGATAAAAAAACAGTGAAGGACCTGGAGCAGCTTTTTGCAAAAAAAGTTCCCTTTACTTATGTTGCTGACGGACATCATAGAACCGCAGCCGCTGCGCTTGTTGGGAAAGAGAAGCGTGAGAAGAATCCAGGCCATACCGGGAAAGAGGAGTATAACTTTTTCCTCGCGGTTCACTTCCCGGATAACCAGCTCAATATTCTCGATTATAACAGGACAGTAAAGGACCTTAACGGCCTGAGCAGTGAGGAGTTTATTGCCAGGCTTGAGAAAAGATTTGCAATCGAGGAGAAGGGGAATGAGATTTACAGACCTGAAAAGCTTCATAATTTTTCAATGTATCTCGACGGAAAGTGGTACAGCCTGACTGCAAAAGAGAGTA